>NZ_RBHX01000001.1:1838132-2144487 GCF_003626735.1 Microbacterium sp. CGR2
TCCGAGACATCGGTCGACTGGCCGTCGAACTGCAGTCGCACGATCGCGGCGGTCTCGTCGTCGTTGATCATGCCGTCGACCATCTCGTCGTACGGCGACGTGGCAGCGAGCACCCCGTCGAGGTCGGCGAGTTCGTCGACGGCGCTCTCGATCTGCTCTCGGTAGTCGTCGTCGGTGACCTCATCGCCCGGTGCGGCGACCACGATGAACTGGGCGTTCGTGCCGCTCACCTGGGGGAAGGAGCGGGAGAGCTGCTCTAGGCCGGCTTGCGACTCAGTGCCGGGGATGGAGAACGAGTTGTCGGTGCCTGCGCCCAGGACGAGGGCGCCCGCACCGGCGATGCCGAGGGCGAGGAGCCAGGACACGAGGACCCGCCACGGATGCCGGAACGACCAGCGGCCAAGCGAAGACAGGAGAGTGGACACGCGTTCCTCCGGAGGATGCCGAGTGGATACACAGGTGTATCCAATACATAGATGTATCGTATGGGGGACGGCGTGCCAGAGTCTGTGTGCCGGGTGGGAAAAGAAGGGCCAGGATGTATCGATGACGACGCCAGCGACCCGCAGCCGTGAGAACACTCGCGCCCGTCTGCTCGATGCGGCGACACAGTTCTTCGCCGAAGTCGGGCTCGACGGTGCATCGGTGGAAGCCGTCTGCGAACGCGCCGGCTTCACCCGAGGCGCCTTCTACTCCAACTTCGAGTCGAAGGACGAACTGTTCCTCGAACTGGCCGGCAGCGTCTCGGAGGTGCGCCTCAACGCCGTGCGGACGCGCGTGGATGAGATGACCGCCGATGGCGCCCTGGCGGACGGCTGCGACCCCGTCGTGCTCGTCAAGCAGATCATGGACCTCGGCGGCGACGACCGCCTCGGCGTCATGCTGATGAGCGAGATCCGGATCCGGGCACTGCGCGACGAGCAGTTCGGCGCGGCCTACCTCGCGCAGGAGCGGGAGATGGTCGACAGCATCGCCCACATCATCGACGACATCGTCGCCGCGGGTCGCTTCGAGTTGCGCCTCCCTGCAGAGGCCGCGGCGGGCATGCTGATGATCGTGTGGGAGGGCATGACCGTCCGTGGCGCGATGGCCGGGCAGGATGCTGCCCAGCTGCGTCACGCCGGCAGCGAAGAACTCGGACGATTGGTGCAGTTGCTCATCGCCGAATGAGCAGGGTCAGTCGGACGCGAGCACCCGGTGGCATCGCTCGAGGCGCTCGAGCCACCAGTCCCGACGATCCCCGGATGCCGCCAGGCGGGTGAGGGCGGCAGCGTCCGGGGTCACGCGGCCGACAGGGATGGACCCGTCGACCGGCCGCAGATCGGCGACGTCATCCAGGAACAGGGACGCCGTGCCCAGGCCGCAGTCGTAATCGAGGTTCGGCAGAGCCGCGGCGAGGGCCGCACCCTGCGAGAGGCCGACTGCGGTGTCGAGCGCGCTGGAGACCACGACCGGGAGCCCCGCTGCCGTCACGATCTGCAGGGCATGCGTCACGCCTCCGAGTGGCTGTGCTTTGATGACGAGCAGGTCGGCGGCACGCGCGCGGGCGACGGCCAGGGGGTCGGAGGACTTGCGCACGCTCTCGTCGGCGGCGACCGGGATGCCCATGTACTTCACCCGTTTGCGAAGATCCGCGAGCTCGGGCACGGTCGCGCAGGGCTGCTCCACGTACTCGAGGTCGAATTCGTTCAAAGCGTGCACCGCATGCTCTGCCTCATCGACGTTCCACATTCCGTTCGCGTCGACACGGATGCGCCCCTCCGGCCCCATCGCCTCGCGGATCGCACGCACCCGCGCGACGTCGTCCTCGAGGGTCTGACCGGGCTCGGCGACCTTCACCTTGGCCGTCCGGCAGCCGGCGAATCGCGCGAGAACGTCCGCCACTCGCGCTGCATCGACCGCCGGGACCGTGGCATTCACTCGGATGCGATCGCGCAGGGGGGCCGGCTGCGGCTGAAACGCGAAGTCGATGGCGGCGGCGAGCCAGGTCGCGGCCTCAGCATCCGCGTACTCGATGAAGGGGGAGAATTCGGCCCACCCCTGCGGCCCCTCGAACAGCAGTGCCTCGCGGGTGTCGACGCCGCGGAAACGCGTGTGCATAGGCAGGGTGACGACTCGGGCGGATGCGGTGAGGTCTGCGAGCGGCGGGAGCATGTCCTCACCCTACGGCCGCTCCTGTGGGCCGTGTGGTGACCTCGCGGAGGAACGGTCCATCGCGGCGGCCACGATTGGTAGGTGGCTGCCACAAGTACGTGTGATTGACAATGGTGTGTGACGCACAGTAATGTGAGGGACATGAACGAGACCCTCGACACGCACCTGCAGGAGTTGCGGCGCGGCACCATCGTGCTCGCGTGCCTGCAGCTGCTGCGCACGGCGGGCTACGGCTACCAGCTTCTCGAAGAGCTCGAACGCCGCGGCTTCGCCACGGATGCGAACACCTTGTACCCGCTGCTGCGCCGACTCGAGAAGCAGGAGTACCTCACGAGCGAGTGGAACACCGACGAGGCCAGGCCCCGCAAGTTCTACCGCACCTCGGACGCCGGCATCCGCCTCGCCGACACCCTCACCCAGGAATGGCTCGCGCTCACCGACGCGATCGCCTCACTCACTGCACAGGAGAACTGACATGCGTACATCCTTCACCGAGCGGTACATCGCTCAAACCGTCAAGAGCCTGCCCCCGGCGGCGCAGAACGATGTTCGCGACGAGCTCGAGGCATCCATCGCGGATGCCGTCGAGGCGCGCATCGACCAGGGCGAGACCCGCGATTCCGCGGAACGCGCCGTGCTCACCGAGCTCGGAGACCCGGGCGTGCTGGCCGCCGGGTATGCCGATCGTCCGCTTCACCTCATCGGGCCGCGCTACTTCCTCGTGTGGTGGCGCCTGCTGAAGATGCTGCTGTGGATCATCCCGCCGATCGCCGCCGCCGGTGTGGGCGTCGCGAAGGTGCTGGAGTTCGCCACCATAGGCGAGACCATCGGTGCGATGGCGGTGGTGAGCATCCAGGTGATCGTCAACCTCGGATTCTGGACCACGCTGGTCTTCGCGATCTTGGAGCGCACCGTCCCGATCCCGGATGCCGCCTGGACCGTCGACCAGTTGCCGGAGACGGTCGAGAATCGTGCCGGGCTGAGCGAGATGATCGGCTCGATCATCTTCCTCATGCTGGCAACGGCGGCGATCCTGTGGGACGCGCTGCGCGGTTTCATCCGCCCGGAGGGAGAAGCACTGCCGATTCTCAATCCGGAGCTGTGGCCGTGGTGGATGACGGCACTGTTCGTGTTGATGGCGGCCGAGCTCCTCCTCGCGATCGGCGTGTATCTGGTCGGCCGATGGAACGTCGCGTTCGCGGTGATCAACACCCTGCTCGCGATCGCCTTCGCCGTCCCCGCGCTCTATCTGCTCGCCTCGGGTCAGCTCGTGAACCCGGATTTCCTGCAGTATCTCGCGACCGACCATGCCGACGACCTCGCGAACGCGAACGCCGGAGCCGCCGAACAGGGAGGCGTCCTGCGCATCATCGGCGTGCTGTTCGGAGCCGTCATCGTGGGAAGTTCTGTGTGGGACATCATCGACGGATGGCGGAAGACCTTCCGCAAACCGACCGTGCGTCGTCACCAATAGGCTGGGGCCATGGTCTCCGATCTGTTCGACCCGGCCGAATGGCAGCTCGCCCCCGGTGCTGAGGGTTACACCGATATCACCGCTCATGTGACCCACGACGGCGGCATCGCGCGCATCGCGTTCAACCGTCCCGAGGTGCGCAACGCGTTCCGACCGCACACCGTCGACGAGTTGTATCGGGCGCTCGACATCGCCCGGCAGGATCCGCACATCGGAGCGGTGTTGCTCACCGGCAACGGACCGAGCCCGAAGGACGGCGGATGGGCGTTCTGCTCCGGAGGCGACCAGCGAATTCGAGGTCGTGACGGCTACAAGTACGAACCGGCCGTCGAGGGAGCGGAGTCGGACTCCCCAGTCGACCCGCGAGCGCAGCGAGACGAAACGTCCGCTCGCGTCGGGCGCCTGCACATCCTCGAGGTCCAACGCCTGATCCGCTTCATGCCCAAGGTCGTCATCGCCGTCGTGCCCGGCTGGGCCGCCGGTGGCGGGCATTCCCTGCACGTGGTCTGCGACCTCACGATCGCCTCCGCCGAAGAGGCGCGCTTCAAGCAGACGGATGCCGACGTCGGAAGCTTCGACGCCGGTTACGGCTCCGCGTACATGGCGCGACAGACCGGTCAGAAGTTCGCCAGGGAGGTCTTCTTCCTCGCCGAGGAGTACTCGGCCCAGCGGGCCTATGAAGCAGGAGCGGTGAATCGCGTGGTTCCGCACGCCGACCTCGAGCGGGAGGCGCTGAAGATGGCACGCACCGTGCTCACCAAGTCGCCCACCGCGATCCGCATGCTCAAGTTCGCCTTCAATGCGGTCGACGACGGACTCGTGGGCCAGCAGGTGTTCGCCGGCGAGGCGACCCGCCTGGCGTACGGCACCGACGAGGCGGTCGAAGGGCGCGACTCGTTCCTTGAGAAGCGCGACGCCGACTGGTCCTCGTTCCCCTGGCACTACTGAAAGATCGCGGCCCGAGCATGACCACGCTGATCCCGACGGATGCCGCAGACCCGCAGCTGTTGCGGGTCGCGCTGCGGCGTGCGCTCGACGGTGGCCCCGCTCTGGGGTTCGGGATGCTGGCGGGGTCATCCGACGTGGTCACCGATGGTGTCGCTGCCGTCATCGCGACGTCGGGATCGAGCGGCATTCCCAAACGGGTCGCGCTGAGCGCGGAGGCCCTGCGTGCGAGCGCGGAGGGGACCGCCGCGCGGATCGGCAGCGGGCGATGGCTGCTCGCGCTCCCGGCCGGCTACGTCGCCGGTCTGCAGGTGATGGTGCGCTCGATCCTCGCCGGCACGGAACCCGCGACGATCGAGGGCCGCTTCTCGCCGGAATCCTTCGCGGAGGCGACGGTGCGCCTGCAACGTGCCCGGAATGGTGGCGAGGGGATCCCCGAACTGTTCACCTCGCTCGTTCCCGTGCAGGTCGCCACGCTGCTCGACGCGGCCCTCGAGAGTGCCGCCGTGCGGTCGTCGCTGCAGGCGTATCGCGCCATCCTGGTCGGCGGCCAGTCGCTGCCGGAGCCTCTTCGGGAGCGCGCGGCCGACCTCGGCGCCCGACTGGTGCGCACCTATGGATCGACGGAGACCAGCGGCGGCTGCGTCTACGACGGCGTACCGCTCGACACCGCGGCCGTGCGCACGGTGAACGGCGAGTTGCACATCGCGGGTCCGATGCTCGCCGAGGGGTACCTGGGCGACGAGCCCCTGACCGCCCGTACTTTCATCCGCGACGAGCACGGCATCCGGTGGTATCGCACCGGTGATCTCGGCCTCGTCGAAGAGGGGATCGTGCGGGTGCACGGCCGGGCAGACAACGTGATCGTGTCGGGTGGGATCAACATCTCCCTCGATCGGGTCGAGCGGGTGGTGCGACAGATTCCCGGCCTCCATCCGGCCGTGGTCATCGGTGTGCAGGACGATCGCTGGGGTGAGGCGTCGGTGATCGTCGCCCCACGGGGAGAGGCGCTGCGGCGCAGCGAGGCGGAACAGCTCGCGCAGGCGAGGGAAGCCGTCGCCGCAGAGCTCGGCGCGCACGCTCGCCCGGCGCGGCTCATCATGGTCGACGAGCTCGAGACGCTGGCATCCGGCAAACCCGACCGGGATGCGATCCGACGCGCTGTCTCCGCACTGCACTGACCGCGGGGCTGATGCCAGACTGAGCGCGATGGACGTGCTGCGGTTGGCGGGAGTGCCCGGAGTGGGCAAGAGCGCAGTGGCGTGGGCGGTCGCTCAGCACCTGGCTCAGGAGGGCGTGCCCCTCGGCTACGTCGACATCGATCAGCTCGGCATGTGTTATCCGGCTCCGCCCGATGATCCTGACCGGTGGGTCATGAAGGAGACCGCGCTCGCTCGACTCGCAGCGCAGTTCCATCGCACGGGAGTCGAGCGGCTCGTCGTGTCGGGTGTCGCCGAACCGATCCTGCCGCCTGCGACCTCGGGCCACCCGACCGTGTCGCTGTGGCTGGACGCCGACGAGGCGACGCGGCGAGAGCGCCTGGCTGCCCGGCGGTGGCCGACGGAACAGCTCGATGCGACGCTGGCCGTGGGAACCGAGGAGGCCCGAACGGCGCACCCGTCATGGACGCGAGTCGACACGGACGGGCGATCGCTCGGAGAGACGGTGCACGCGGTGCTCGAGCTGGCGGCGCCCGTGCCGCGGGCGATTCCGACCGCGGTGTCGGAGGACGACTTCGCGCCCCGCGCCGGCGTGACGGGCCGAGTCATCTGGATCACCGGCCCGAGATGTGCCGGCTCTTCGAGCATCGGTTGGGCGATGGCGAACACCTTGTGGGGCAACGGGCAGCGAGCGGGATTCGTCGATGTCGCGCAGCTGGGGTTCGTCTGGAACGTCGGCCAGGCGATCGCTGTGCGCAACGCCGCGGAAGTGCAGGGGCTGTTCGCAGCGGCCGGCGCGCGCATATTCATCGCCGTCGCACCGTTCGAGATCGAGCCGGACGCGGTCGAAGCCGCGTTCCCGGGTGCGGAGGTGGCATTCATCCGGCTCGACGCCGACGACCGTTCTCGTCGTGATCGCGCCCTTCAGCGGGCACGCGGCGACGGGGGCGCGCTCCTCGCCGGCGATGACCTGATCGGCGCCCCGCCTCCCGTGATCGACGAGGTGGTGGCGGCGGATGCGCGCGAGCGGCCGACGCCTGTACGCCCGGGTGAACGGATCGTCGACACGTCCGGTCTGTCCGTGTCCGAAGTGATGGTGCAGGTGCGCGCGCTCGTCGATCCACGTCGTCGCGCGATGCCAGACTGAAGCATGGCCTCGTACACGCATGGACACCACGAATCCGTCCTCCGGTCGCACAATTCCCGGAACATCGCGAACTCCGCGGAATACCTTCGGCCCCATCTCACGGAGACGACGCGACTCCTCGACGTCGGCGCGGGACCGGGCACCATCACGGCTGACTTCGCAGGCACCGTCGCCCGGGTGACCGCGACCGAGATCGATGAGAACGCCCTGTCGCTGTCGCGCGGTCTCGCTGCAGAGCGCGGCCTCACGAACCTCGACTTCTCGGTCGAAGACGTGCACGCACTGAGCTTCGCGGACGACTCCTTCGACGTCGTCCACGCCCACCAGGTGCTGCAGCACGTCGGCGATCCGGTGCAGGCGCTTCGGGAGATGCGCCGGGTGACAGTCCCCGGCGGGATCGTCTCTGCCCGGGATGCGGACTACGCCGGTTTCCTCTGGTTCCCGGTGGTGCCGGAACTCGACCGTTGGCTGGCCCTGTATCGGCAGGCCGCGCGCGCCAACGGTGGAGAGCCCGATGCCGGGCGCCGCCTGCTGGCGTGGGCGCGGGCCGCGGGCTTCGAGCAGGTCACGGCGACGGCATCCACCTGGTGCTACGCGTCACCGGAAGAGCGCGATTGGTGGGGTGGGATGTGGGCAGATCGCATCCTCGAGTCGGCGCTCGCCCGGCAATTGGTCGATGAGGGGATGGCGACGTCCGCCGATCTGCAGGACATCAGCTCGGCGTGGAAACGCTGGGCCGCCGACGACGACGGCTGGTACCTGGTGCCGCACGGCGAGATCCTCTGCCGCGCCTAGCGTCCGTCCGGCGGGGTCAGGTAACGGACTCCGTCATCGTCGTGATGCCGTAGACCGCGCGGACAGCACCCGCGTGCACCCCCAGCCCATTGCCAGAACTCCGGCGACGACGAGCAGCACTCCGAACAGCCAGGCCGCTTCCTGCCCATCGACGACGCCGTGCGAGATCCCGTCGAGGAACCGGCCCAGATCGCGCGGGAACTCGAGGATGCTTCCGCCGTCGCCGAACACCCAGAGCACGATGCCCAAGATGGTCGCGCCGAGGCCGCAGAACACGAACGCCGCCGTCGTGTCGCGCTTCGCACCCTCCACCTTCTCGATGTGCGAGCCGCTGATCACCACGTCCGGTGCTCGCAAGGACAGGATCGGCAGCGTCACGATCAGACACACGCCCAGCGCGACGCAGGCGCCGACCATCCAACCGGCCAGCGGCACGAGGAGCAGTTGGGACACGATCCCCTCGGACCAGTAGTAGTGGAATCCGCCGTTGTCCGCCTGGGAACTCGCGATCGCCTCGCGCATCCCCGGGAAGATCACGGCGATCGCGAGGATGACGCCGACGGGGACGGCGACCAGGGCAGGAGCGATAAGGCAGGCCGACAACAGGCGCAGGATCACCAGCCCCACGCCCGTCGATCGCCGCAACGCCGGCTCGAACATGCACCACCCGGCATAGACCCCAGGGCCGGCGATCGCCAGGTTTCCCCAGAAGCGGTCTCCGTCGGCATCCGTCACGCTGTCGAAGACACCCCAGGTCGCCGCGGCTATCGAGAGCAGGAGCACCGCGAGGTTCACGCCGGAGAGGAGTCGGCGCAGATCCGAGCGGAGGGCCGTCTCATCGTGCGCTGCTGCTGAGCGGGAATCCGCACCTGAGCCGTCGTTCATCGGTTCTCCTCGATCAGCGGCGACACCCGTCGCGACGACGCCAGGCTATCCGAACCCCAGGCGGGCCGGGATACATCGGCAGACGGATGCTGACGCTCGGGTGCTCGCGTAGCGTGGGGGAGTGATCCGCCCGCTCTCCCGCACGGCGCTCGTCCTCGACATCGTCGGGGCCGGGCTGCTGTTCGTCGTCTTCACGCCGATGTCGATCATCTTCTACGCGCCGGGCGTGGGCGGTGCGGGAGTTCCGGGAGCTGCCGCGGCCGCGGTGGTCCTCGCCGGCGCCCTGATGTTCGGGGGTGTCGCGATCGGCCGCCTGGCTCCCGGACTCGCGCTCGCCGCTGCCTGGGCCGGTGCGGTGGTGCAGATGCTGACCGGGTTCGGACCGCTTCCGATCGATGTGGCGATCCTGCTCGTGCTCTACTCGACTGCCGCGTGGGGGACCAGACGTGTGCTCTGGTGGGGGTTCGCTTCCGCGCTCGTGGGCGGCCTCGTCGCGGCGGTGTACATGGTGACCGTGAACGGCGTCATGCTGGGCAACGGCAGCGGGTGGGATCAGCTCAACGTCGGCGTTCTCCTCCTGGTGGTCTCCGTTCTCGCTCTCGGCTTCGCCTGGGTGTGCGGCCTGCTGTGGCGGGTCGTCCTGCGGGCACGCGCCACTCGGTCGGCGCAGCTCCAGGCCGAGTCCCTCGCCGCCGAAGAGCAGGAGCGCGTGCGCATCGCCCGAGACATGCACGACATCGTCGCGCACTCGTTGGCCGTCGTCATCGCCCAAGCGGACGGCGCCCGGTATGCGGCCGCCGTGCAGCCGGAGATCGCGACGGAGGCGCTCGGCACGATCGCTCAGACTGCGCGCAGCGCCCTGAGCGACGTGCGCCTGCTGCTCACACAACTTCGCCACCGGCAAGGCGATGGTCCACAGCCGACGCTGGCCGACCTGGAGACACTGTTCGCTCAGGTGCGGCAAGCGGGCGTCGAGCCCCGCGTCACCGTCGATCCGATGCCACCGGGGGAACCGCCCGGCGCGATCCAGCTCGCCGTCTACCGCATCCTCCAGGAAGCACTCACCAATGCCATTCGGCACGGCGACGGCACCGTGGATGTGCACCTCGCCTGGCTGGCCGACAGAGTCGACATCGAGGTACGCAACGCCGTGAAAGCAGAGAGAACCGTCGTCCCGGGCGGCCATGGCCTCATCGGCATGCGCGAGCGCGCGCAACTCGTCGGCGGTAGTCTGCAGGCCGAGCAGCAGGGGAGTCAGTTCGTCGTGCAGGGTTCCCTCCCGATCGGCCCATGGACGGTCGCAGAACCCGAAAAGGAAGAGAACCGATGATCAGAGTCGTGCTCGTCGACGACCAAGCACTGTTCCGCGCCGGCATCCGCATGCTCGTCGCATCCCAGCCCGACCTCGATGTCGTGGGAGAAGCGGGCAACGGACGAGAAGCGATCGACGTCATCGGCGCCTCCCAGCCGGACGTGGTGCTCATGGACATCCGGATGCCGGTCATGGACGGGCTCACCGCCACCGCCGAGATCCTCACCCGGCCCGACCCGCCGCGCATCGTCATGCTGACGACCTTTGACCTCGACGAGGCGGCGGCGAGGGCGATCCGGCAAGGCGCGAGCGGCTTCCTCCTGAAGGACGCCGACCCGGAGTTCCTGCTCGCGGCGATCCGAACGGTGCACGCGGGGTCCAGCGTGATCGCGGCATCCGCGACTCGCGACCTCTTCGAGCACTTCGCCGAGGCGCCGAAACCGGTGCCGGCGACCTACGGCTCCCTCACCGACCGCGAGCGCGAGATCTTCGCGCTCGCCGCCCGCGGTCTCTCGAACGCGGAGATCGCCGGTCGGGAGTACCTCAGCGAGGCGACGGTCAAGACGCACATCAGCCGTATCCTCACCAAGCTCGCGCTGCGTGACCGGGTGCAGCTCGTGGTCTTCGCCTTCGAGCACGGCCTGGCCTGAGCGGCATCCGCCGCCGTGGATCATCCTTCCGATGTACACGGATGCGCCGCCGGAGCGACGCGCCGACCGTGGGGCGCGAAATAACGTCGAAGCATGGAGATCACGACCACCGACCTGGGGCTCGCCGCCCGCGTTCAGCACTTGAAGAAGACCTACGGTTCCGGCGAAGGGACCGTCCGTGCACTCGACGATGTCAGCGTCGGAATCCGGCGCGGTCAGTTCACCGCGATCATGGGGCCGTCCGGCTCCGGCAAGTCGACACTCATGCACATCATGGCAGGCCTCGACAGCCCGACCGAGGGGCGCGCGTGGATCGGTGACACCGACATCACGGGTCTCGGCGACCTCGACCTCACGATCCTGCGCCGACGCCGCGTCGGCTTCATCTTCCAGGCGTTCAACCTCGTGCCGACCCTCGACGCACTGGGAAACATCATGCTTCCGTTCGAGCTCGACGGCCGCCGTCCGAGTGCGCTCGAGCGTGCCCGTATCGAAGGACTGATCGACACCCTCGGGCTGGGGTCGCGACTGGCTCACCGCCCTCATCAACTCTCCGGTGGGCAGCAGCAGCGTGTCGCCATCGCCCGCGCACTCGCCACCGCGCCCGACCTCGTCTTCGCGGACGAGCCCACCGGCAATCTCGACTCGCAGACCGGTCGCGAGGTGCTGGGGCTGCTCGCCACGGCCAGCCGCGAGCACGGCCAGTCGATCGCCATGGTCACGCACGACGCCATCGCGGCCAGTCATGCCGATCGGGTGCTCTATCTCGGCGACGGCCGAATCGTCGCCGATCACCCGCGTCAGACCGCGGAGGAGATCTCCGCCTACATGCTCGCTGCGGAGGTGGCAGCGTGACCGCCGTCGCCACGGTCGTTCCGGAGACCACCGCGACCGGACCGCGCTTCACGTGGCTCCGCGATCGGGGTATGGGCGCCAGCGTCCTCGTCGCCGCGCTTTCGGCGGCATTCGGGGTGGTGCTGGTCGAAGCGACCGCGTACATCGGCGCGGTGCTGCAGGCCGACCCGTTCATCGGAGACAGCGGGACGCTCGCGGTCGTCGTCGCGATCCTTTCGGTCCTGCTGACCGCGGTCGCGATGTATGTGGCCGCCATCGTCACCGCGAACACCTTCTCGACCATCATCGCCGGGCGCACGAGGCAGATCGCGTTGATGCGGCTCATCGGCGCCACCGCCCGAGCACAGCGCGCGGAAGTCGGACGCCAGGGCTTCGTGGTCGGCGTGCTCGGCGCCGTCATCGGGCTTCTCATCGGACTGCTCATCGCGGCAGCCGGGGTGCAGATCGGGGCGCAGTTCATCGCCAACGACCCGTCGGACTTCACACTCGCGCAGCCGTTCGTCGCGCTGCCGGCCATCGGAGTCGCGCTCACCACCTGGGCCGCGGCCTGGGCGGGGTCGCGAAGAGTCCTCGCCGTGACGCCCCTCCAGGCCCTCGGCGGGTCGGTCGAGCGGACGCGGGAGGAAGTCTCCGGTAAGCCGGGTCGTCACATCGGAGCGTGGGTGCTGTTGATCTCCGGGGCTGCGCTGCTGGCGGGCGGGGTCGTGCTGGGGCTGCTGACCCCTCTCGGTGTCGTGGTGGCGTTCTTCGGCGGCATCCTCTCTTTCACCGGACTCGCGATCGGCTCGGTGCTGTTCATGCCGCCGGTGCTGCGCCTGGTGGGCCGGATGTTCGGTTCGAGTGCGACGGCGCGTCTCGCCGCCGAGAACGCCCTGCGCTACCCGGAACGTTCCTCGCGGATGGCCATCGGTGTCGTGATGGGCGTGACCCTGGTGACGATGTTCGCGGTCGCGCTGGAATCGGCCAAGCGCCTGATGATGAGTCAGGTCACCGGGGAGGTCCCGGAAGAGTTCTTCGCACCGTTCGACGCGTTCGCCGCGATCATGATGGTGCTGGTCGCGGTGTCTGCGGTGATCGCCGCCGTCGGTCTGGTCAACCTCCTCACGATCGGGGTGGTGCAGCGCCGTCGCGAGCTGGGTCTGCTGCGCGCGATCGGCCTGTCCAACCGGCAGGTGCGACGCATGGTCCTGCTGGAGGCGACGCACATCACTGTCGCAGCGACTCTCACCGGACTGCTGTTGGGCGTCGTCTACGGCTGGATCGCCGCGCAGTCGCTGCTGGGCTCCGTGCCCACCCTGCCGGAGTTCACCCCGGCCGGACTGGTCGCCCCGCAGGTGCCGTGGGTCCCCGTGGTCGCGATCGTGGTGGCGACCGCCGTTCTCACCTTGGTCGCAGCAGCCACCCCGACGCGGCTGGCGACACGAGTGGCCCCGGTCGAGGCGCTCGCGGGCGACTGACAGCTTTAGGCTGGACGGATGCCGTCGCCGTTCGATCAGTCCACGTACCAGGTCCGTCTCGACTGGGGGACCGCCGGCCTCGCTCGGCTGGCCCCGGCCGACATCGTCGTGGTCGTCGACGTGCTGCGGTTCTCTTCGACGGTCGCAGATGCCGTCGCCGCAGGCGTCGCGGTCGACCTGGCGGACGCGCGGGAGTGGTCACGGAACGGGGCGGCTGTCGCGGCGGGCGCTGCGGCCGCTGCCCCAGACGTGGCGGTGTTCGTCGGAGGTCTCCGCAACGCATCGGCGGTCGCACGCGCGGTGCAGCTCGTGCAGGAGCGCAGGCAGGCACGAACCTCGGTCGCGATCATCGCCGCGGGTGAGGCGGATGCTGCGGGGGAGTTGCGGTTCGCCGTCGAGGATCAGCTCGGTGCGGGAGCGATCGTCGCAGCGCTGACCGACCTGGGCATCGACCACACGGCGCCGGATGCCGCCGTCGCGGCCGAGAGCTTCCGCGCTCTCCGTCGTGCACTGCGGCACCTCATCGGCGCGAGCGGCTCCGCGCGCGAGATCGACGCCGGAATCGAGGCCACCGCCCGAATCGCGGCATCCGGCCTGGTGCCGACGTCGACGACGGATGCCGCCGTCCTCGATGCCGTGGAGGTCGTGCCGGTTCTTCACGACGGGTGGTTCACTCGTTTCGAGTGACTCGCTCTCGAGTGCGGGTCTGGGTGCGGATGCAGGGGTGCGGGTGCGGATGCTGCGTTCCGGTCGCAGTTCCTGTCGCTTGCCGGCCGGGGCCGCGGCTCCGGTCGCAGTTCCTGCCGCCTGCGCGAAGATAGAGCGGCAGAAAGTGCGACCTAAGCGGGGGCGGGTGCGGATGCTGCGCCGGAAAACAGGTTCGAGCGGGCTTCCGGCGGTCGGGTGTGGGGACTCTGAGCCTGTCGGAGGGCCCGGCTCCACACAGACCCGTATGGTCGTGGCATGAGGTACCTCCCCGCAGTCATCGTCGACGCCGTTCTCGTACTGATCTTCGCCGCGATCGGGCGCGCATCGCATCAGGAGGATCCGGCCGGTTTCCTGCTCACCGCGTGGCCGTTCCTCGTCGCTCTGGTGCTCGGGCATCTCGTGGCCGCTTTGTTGCCCGGCCGGCCCCGCCGGCCGTGGTCAGTCTCCTGGGGTGCCGTCGTCTGGGTCGTCACGGTGGCCGGTGGCATGCTCGTTCGCGTCGTCAGCGGTGACACCGCAGAGGTGCCGTTCATCATCGTCGCAACTCTGGTGCTCGGGGTGTTCCTCGTCGGCTGGCGTGCGGTCGCCGCCCTGCTGCGTCGACGTCGCAGCGCGCAGTACGGGGACGATCGTCAGCACGACGATGAGAGCGAGGAAGACGCCACGGCATCCGAGTCTCCCGCTTCCCGCGACCCCCGCGAGTGAGCCCGGATCAGCGCGGCGCCTGCGCAGCCAGACGTGCGTCGGCGGTGATCTCTCGCCGGGTCCACGAGAACACGTAGCGAGCGTCGAAGGAGCGCGAGCACCGCGCACAGGAGGTGGGCCGCGTGGGGCGGCGGTGTCGGTAGGTCACGTGACCCGCGGGGCAGCGGCCCACCCACGGGGCGAGCTCGACCGCGGTCTCTCCGTGGTGAGTGGTCCCGCCGACGTACCCGAGGTCGCGGGCGATGCGCTTCCACGCCGGGCCGTGCGCGGCCGCGTGCCCCGCAAGCGCGTGGGCGACCTCGTGCAGAAGCACCTGGTGGATGTCGTCGTCTTCGAAGCGAGCGGCCAAGTATCGCGACACGGTGATCTGCTTCTTCGTGTAGTCGCACAGACCCGCGCGACGCTTCGCATGATCGAATCCGAAGGACCAGCTGTCATCGAGATGCAGCGTGATCAGTGCCTCGCCCCAGACGCGCACACGGTCAAGTTCCGCCATGCGCTCAGATTAGGCCATGCCGCCGACATCGCGGTTCAGGCCGGGATCAGCCGGCGACGAGCTGCGTGGAGCGCCGCCGTTCGGCCGCCTCGATCGCCAGCAGAGCCGTCTCGAGAGCGGCATCCTCGGCGCCCGATTCCCGCCTCAGGAAGAGCGAGCGCTTGAAGCTCTCCCTCGCCGTCTCGAAGTCGCCGGCGTCGTAGGCGTTCTTGCCGTGATGTTGGTGCGCGAACGCCGCGATCGACAACCAGCGCTGCCCCTCTGCTTCGTCGGCGCAGGTCGCGAGCTCCTGCTCGGCGGCGGCATGAGCCCCGCGATACTGCAGGATCGTCGCGTGCAGCACTCGAGCACGCAAGACGTCTTTTCGGGTGCCCGCCATGCGTGCCTGGCGTACCGCTTCGTCGGCGAGCACGAGAGCCTCGTCCAGTCGGCCCAGCACCTTGAGCAGCCACACGCGCTCGAGCAGCGCGGGAAGACTGCGCTGCGATTCGATCTCCGCGAGGCGTGCGGCGCACTCGTCGAGATCGACCACTTCGCGGAGGGTCTCCTGGTCGTATCCCTGGATGAAACTCATTGCTCTCCTTCCGCAGCGTCCCCGTCCAGTCTGCCTGGCTGTTGCGTTCTCGACGAGGCGGCGCGCCCTGGTCGCGGCATCCGATCTGCGGAGGTGGCACGAAAGGTCGCTCGCGCAGCTGCAGTGCGGCGTCTTGCGACCCTGCGGTGCGCGTGCCGCAGAAATCAGCGAAGGAAGATGGAGGCGTCCGGACGGGGGGAGTCCACAGCGTCGGCATCCGTCACGACGCGCGCACCCTGCATGAAGGCGCGTGCTTCGGCGCCCTCCGCGATCTTGGCCGGGTGCGGTCCCGCGGCCAGCAGGCGCGGCAACCACTCGGTGGGCAGCGGTGTGGCGGATGCCGCGATGACGAGGTTTCCGAAGCGACGCCCCTTGAGCACCTGAGTGTCGGCGAGGATGCCGATCTCGGGCAGCACGTCGGCGATGGTCGCCGCCTGGCGCCGGGCGAAGGCGAGCCCAGGGCCGTCGGCGACGTTCACCAGGAGCACACCGCCCGGCGCCAGCAGGCCGGAGAGCTCACGGTAGAACTCGACGCTCGTCAGGTGCGCGGGTGTCTGCGCGCCCGAGTACACATCAGAGACGACGAGGTCGCAGTGGTCCTGCAGGGCGGCCGGAAGACGGCGTACTCCTTCGCGGGCGTCTCCGATGCGGATGCGGATGCCCGCGCCCTTCGGCAGGGGCAGGTGCTCGCGCACGAGGTGCGCCAGCGGCGCTTCGAGCTCGATGACCTGCTGGCGCGATCCCGGCCGCGTCGCCTCGATGTAGCGGGGAATCGTCAGCGCGCCCGCACCGAGGTGAACCGCGGTGAGCGGACCGGGTGCGAGCTGCTCGATGACGGCGCCCATGCGCACGATGTACTCGAAGTGCAGGTGGGTCGGATCGTCGAGGTCGACATGCGACTGCGGAGTGTCATCGACGACGAGTTCGAAACCGGTCGTGAACTCCGACGGCACGATGCGTGCGATGCCCCCGTGGTCGAGCCGGGCCTGGGGATGCTCGGTGTCGCGCGATCGCATCCGGCCCATCACACGAGCCTACGCGCTGGGGAGGGGACTCATCGCTGGTTCCCGACCGAGCAGGTCTCCTGCTCCAGGGTCTGCCCGGAGATGTCGGGCGGAAGGGTCGCCCTGACCGGGGGGCTCGTCGTCTCCGATCCCGCCGTCGCCGTGGGGGCAGGCGCCTGGGTCGGTGCGGGGGTCACGAGCTCCACACCCTCGTGGGTGGCGACGTCACCGGTGAGCTGCACCGGCTGCCCGGATTTCAGGGCGGCCCACAGGGCGTCGGCGGCTTCGTAGTTGGGCACGACGCGGTTGCTGTCGTCGGGGTCCTCGAGATTGGGGTACTGCACGAACACGAAGTCACTGAACGGCACGTCGTTGAGGGCGAGTGCGAGCTGGGCGAGGCGGAGGGGGTCGCGCAGCTCCTCGCTCGGAACGATGTTGTCGGCGATCGCGTTGGCCAGGCGCAGCACCTTGGGCACGTCCGTCAGGGTCTCTTCGCTGAGGACCTTCTTGGCGAGGCGGGACATGTACTGCTGCTGATTGGAGATGCGCGCGAGGTCGCTCTCGTCGCCGACCCCGTGCCGGGTGCGGATGAACTGCAGAGCTTCCACCCCGGAGATCGTGTGGGTGCCCGGAGGCAGATTGAGTCCGGTGTGCCGGTCGCGGATGCCGTCGCCGGCGATGCAGACCTCCACGCCGCCGATCGCCTCGGTGATGGCCATCACGCCGTCGAAGCTGAGCTTGGCCGCAAACCCGATCGGGATGTCGGCGAGGTCGCTCACCGTCTTCGCGACACAGGACAGGCCGGCTTGGTCGAACACCGAGTTGATCGACGCCTTCGCCATCGCCGGGCTGACCGTGCCGTCTTCTCTGGTGCATTCGGGGACCTCGATCATGAGGTCGCGGGGGAGCGAGACGACGGTGACGTTGCGTGGCTCCGCGGAGACGTGGACGAGGAGGTTGACGTCGTTGCGGCTGAGCCCGTCCGCTTCTTCGCAGCGCTCGGCGAAGAGCGCGGTGGCCTTCTCTCCGCACTCGTCCGTGCCCACGACGAGGATGCTGAACGCCTGGTCGGCCGGGTATGCGCCGAGCGACGGCGGCTCGACCTCCGGCGCGCCCTCGAGCGCGACGGCGTCGTCGCCGACCCGGTTGAAGACATCGACGACGAGATAGGCCCCGACGGCGACAGCCGAGACGACGACGACGCCCAGGGCGATGCCGAGGAACTTCAGGAAGCTGGAGAGCGGGCTCGGAGTCGGCAACGTCGCATGGCGCGCGACGGTGGGTCGAACGGCGTCCTGATCACGGCGGGGCATGGCGCGAGCCTAGCGGCGAGAGGCGATGTTACGGCCGTATGACGTTTGTGGGAATAACTTGCAGGCAATTAGTTAGTCGTGGATACTTTTTCCTACCGGTGAGCACCCGACGCCCGCCAGGAGCTATTTCAAAGAGGAGAACACCCTGATGCACAAGCGCATTCTTCCGGCCCTGGCGCTCGGCGCCGTGGCCACGCTGGGTCTCGCCGCCTGCGCCGGCGGCGGCTCGAACGAGGGCAGCACCGACGGGGAGGGCCAGGAGCTCACCGTCTGGATCATGAAGGGCACCAACCCCGACTCGACCGCCTTCTACGACGAGGTCTCGACGGCCTTCGAAGAGGAGACCGGAGCGACGGTCAACATCGAAGAGGTGCAGTGGGCCGACGCTCACGACCGCTTCGTCACGTCCATCGCCGGTGGCACCACCCCCGACATCGCCGAGACCGGCACCACCTGGACCGCCGAGTTCGCCGACGCCGGTGCGCTCGAGCCTCTCGGCGAGTACGTCGACGCCGAAGACGGCCTGCGCGACGACCTGGTCGAAGGCCTTGCTGTCGCGGGCACGTACGAGGACGAGCTCTACGGCATGCCCTGGTACGCCGGCGTGCGTTCGCTGGTCTACCGCACCGACGTGTTCGAGGAGCTCGGTCTCGAGGCCCCGGAGAACTGGGACGACATCGTCGCCGCCGGTGAGGCCATCAAGGCAGCCAAGCCCGACATGCTCCCGTTCCCGGTTCCCGGCGACGCCGAGTTCCAGGTGTATCCGTGGGTGTGGGGTGCGGGCGGAGAGGTCGCGACGCAGGACGGTGACACCTGGACCAGCGAACTCGACAGCCCCGAGTCGCAAACGGGACTGGAGTTCTACACGGGCCTCGCCACCGAGCACGGCTTCTCATCGGCCGGCGCGACCACCTGGAAGGAGACGGACCTTCGTGACGCGTTCACGCAGGGCAACGTCGGCATGATGCTTTCCGGCTCATGGACCCCGAAGGCGCTCATCGAGGCGAACCCCGAGCTCGAAGGCAAGATCGGCGCCGCCGTCATCCCCGGCCAGGACGGTGGCATCGCTCCCTCCGTGCTCGGCGGATCGCACCTCTCGGTCTTCAACACGACCGAGAACGCCGACCTCGCGTGGGAGTTCGTCAAGATGATGACCACGGGTGAGTTCGCCGAGCAGTGGGCGGCCGAGACCGGCTACTTCCCCGGCGTCCAGTCCGCGATGGAAGAGGCTCTCGCCTCGACCGACCCGCTCGTCGCACCGTTCGCCGAGCAGATGGTCGAGGGTGGAGCATCCGTCCCCGTCACGCCGAACTTCGGCGCCGTGCAGGCGAAGAAGACGACCAACTCCATGATCCAGGCCATCGTCAGCGGCCAGAAGGACGTCGAGACCGCGACGAAGGATGCCGCGGATGAGATGACCGAACTGCTCAACCAGAAGTAAGGCAATACCCTCCATGTCGATGGTGCAAGCGCCACTGCCGACCACGAAGGCGGAGTCCTCCTCCGCCTCCGTGGTCGGCGGCCGGCCGAAGCGAGGCCTCTCGCTCGTCTCGGCCCGTCCCTGGCTCCTCCTCGCGCCCGGGCTGATCATCCTCGCGGTGCTCATGCTCTGGCCGCTCGTCCAGGTGTTCATCTACTCGCTGCAGGACTACGGGCTGCGCGAGATCAACACCGGCGAGAGCAACTGGATCGGTCTCCAGAACTACGTCGAGGCACTCACCGATCCGCAGCTGTGGACCGTGGTGCTGCCGAACACCGTCGGCTTCGCGGCCGTCGCGGTGTTCGTCACCGTCGCCGTCGGCACGCTCGTCGCTCTGCTGCTCGCCCGCTTGGGTACGGTCTGGCGCACCATCGTCTCCAGCTGCATCATGGTCGCGTGGGCGATGCCCGCCGTGACCGGCACCTACGTCTGGACGTTCATCTTCGACCCCGACCGGGGTATCTTCAACGCCGTCCTCAAAGACGTGGGCCTGATCGACGAGTCCGTGAACTGGTTCACCAACCAGTGGTCGTTCTACGCGATCGTGCTGCTGAACGTCGTCCATCACGGCTTCCCGTTCGTGGCGATCACCGTCCTGGCCGGGCTCCTCGGCGTCTCCAAGGAGATGCTGGAGGCCGCAGCGCTCGACGGCGCGAACTCATGGCGACGGTTCTGGCAGATCATCTTCCCCACCCTGAAGCCGGTGTTCACCGTCGTGATCATCCTGTCGACCATCTGGGACTTCAAGGTGTTCGCGCAGGTCTATCTGATGCCAGGCGGATCCGGTGGCAACCGCTCCGTGCTGAATCTCGGTGTCTGGTCGTACGTGGAGTCCTTCGGTCAGAACCGGTACGGATTCGGCGCGGCCCTCGCCGTGCTGCTCACGCTCGTCCTGATCGGCATCACCATCGTCTATATTCGGTCGCTCACGAAGGAGGACGAGCTGTGAACCCCCGTGCCTCGCTCCGATCGCGGATCGGCATCGGGATCGCCGTCGCCGCCGTCCTGATCTTCACGCTCTTCCCCGTCTACTGGATGGTCTCCAGCGCCTTCGACGCGAAGGCATCCAGCGGAGGACAGTCCCTGCTGCCGCAGGAGTTCACGTTCGACAACTTCGCCTACGTCCTCACCGAAGGCGGATTCGGCACCTACCTGCGCAACTCCGCCATCGTGGCGTTGGTCACGGTGTTCGTCAGCGCGCTCGTCTGCCTGCTGGCGGCGGTCGCCGTGGCGCGCTTCCGCTTCAAGTTCCGCACCACGATGCTGATGATGATCCTCGTCGTGCAGATGGTTCCGCTGGAAGCGCTCGTCATCCCGCTGTTCCTCCAGGTCAAGAGCCTCGGCCTGCTCAACAGCATCCTCGGTCTGATGGTCGTGTACGTCGCGCTCTCCCTCGCCTTCGGCATCTGGATGCTGCGAGGTTTCGTCGCCGCGGTCCCGGTCGAGCTCGAAGAGGCCGCCTACATCGACGGTGCGAGCTGGTGGCGCATGTTCCGCTCGGTGCTGCTGCCGCTGGTGATGCCGGGGCTCGTCGCGACCAGCATCTTCAGCTTCATCACCGCGTGGAACGAGTTCATCTTCGCCATGACGATCCTGGGTGCGGAGAGCGACCAGTACACCGTCTCGATCGGCCTGAAGTCGTTCTTCGGGCTGCACTCCAACGACTGGGGCAGCATCATGGCCGCGTCGACCATCATCACGATCCCGGTGATGATCTTCTTCGTCATCGTGCAGCGACGTCTGTCGGCCGGCATGGTGGCGGGAGCCGTGAAGGGATGAGCGCCGACCTCGAGCGCCTCGCCAACGGCGTGCTCTGGCCGGGGTTCTTCGGCACCCGCGCGCCGGAATGGCTCCTCCACGAACTGCGCCAGGGGCTCGCCGGAGTCGTGTACTTCGGGCAGAACGTCGGCGAGGGACTCGCCGCGCTCAGCGACGAGATCCGACAGGCCAACCCGGATGCGCTGATCGGCGTCGACGAAGAGGGCGGCAGCGTCACGCGGCTGGAATCGGCGACAGGCTCCACCGTCCCCGGCGCCGCCCAGCTCGGGTTGCTCGACGACCTCGTCGCGACGGAGACGACCGGGGCCGAGCTGGCGCGCCGTGTGCGCGCCGTCGGCGCGAACGTCGTCCTCGGGCCGGTCGCCGACGTCAACACCGACCCCCGGAACCCCGTGATCGGCGTGCGAGCCTTCGGGGCGGATGAGGCGCTCGTCTCGCGTCACGTCGTCGCCTCCGTCGACGGCATCCAGGACGCCGGCGCAGCTGCGTGCGTCAAGCATTTCCCCGGGCACGGCGACACGCACCTCGATTCGCATCACGCCCTCCCGGAGATCTCCCTCGACATCGAGGAGTTCGAGCGCGTGCACCTCGAACCGTTCCGTGCGGCCGTCGCGGCCGGGGTGGATGCGGTCATGACCGCGCACATCGTCGTCCCCGCCTGGGGTGAAGCACCGGCGACCCTGAATCCTCGCGTTCTCGGGATGCTGCGCCAGTGGGGCTTCGACGGCGTCATCGTCACGGATGCGCTCGACATGGCCGCCATCCGTGAGACCGTGGGCATCGGCGGCGGAGCTGCTCTCGCACTCGCCGCGGGTGCCGACCTGCTGTGCATCGGCAACCCGACGAACCCCGGTGACGACGCGTTGGCCGATCAGGACCTGCAGGACTTCCTCGCCGCGCGTGACGGTATCGTGACAGCGCTCCGCGACGGCTCGCTGTCGCGGGAACGCGTCGAGGAGGCGGCCGCGCGCGTGGCCGCGCTCGCCGCCAAGCTTCACGAGGCGGCCGATCGGGATCAGGAAACCGACGACGAGTATGACGCGGGTGCGATCGTGCGCCGGGCGATCAGCATCGTCGGGACGGCTCCTGCCTCGGCATCCGAACTCGCCGTCATCGACGCGCGCCGTCGATCGTCGCTCGCCGTCGACAGTGCAGCCGGCTACGTCTCGGGCGGCCTCGCGGCAGACGGTCCGCGCGTGCGCCTCGACGTCGCCTCCACGCCCGTCGCCGAGCAGGACGAGGTACTAGACCGCGTCGCGGCGGGTCCGGGGACCACGGTGCTGCTCATCGACCGGCCCGACGCGGATGCCGCGCAGCGTGCCCTCGTGGAGCGTGCGGCCCTGAAGGACGCCGGGGCCGTCGTCGTCAACGTCGGATTGCCGGCGAAGCATCCGCTGCCGCTTCCGACCATGGAGGTGGCCGCCGCCAGTCTCGTGGGTGCGCAGGTGGCCCGCGAGCAGCTGCTGGGACGCTTCGCCCCGCCGGAGAGCACCCGTACCGCCGGCTGAGCGGGACCGCACATGGACGATGACGTTCTGGGGCTGGTGCGCCGCTCGATTCCGAGGCTGAGTGCCGCGGAGGGCCGCGTTGCGGAGACGATCCTCGGCGACCCGACGCTCGTCGTCGACCTTGCGATCAACGACCTCGCGAAGCTCTGCCGCACCTCGTTGTCGACGGTAGCCCGCTTCGCGCAGTCGCTCGGTTTCAGCGGCTACCGCGAATTGCGGGTCGCCGTGGCGCGCACGGTCACTCTCGCTCAGGCGCAGCAGGCCCGATTCGGCTTGGACAGCACGGCCATCGACCCCGACGACGGGCCTGCGGCGATCGCCGCGAAGCTGGCGGCGATGGAGATCGACGCCATCGAGAAGACCGCCCACGCGCTCGACGGGGTCGCTCTTGATCGCGCGGCCACCGCTGTGGCGTCGGCACGTCACATCGACCTGTTCGGGCAGGCATCGTCGTCGCTCACCGCGCAGGACCTTCAGTTGAAACTGTCACGGATCGGATGCTCCGTGTCGCACTCCCCGGATCCTCATCTCGCAGTGACGACCGCCGCGCTCCGGTCGGCCGACGACGTGGCGATCGCGTTCTCCCACGGAGGGGAGACGTCGGAGACCGTGCGCGCGCTCGAGGTCGCCCGCGACGCCGGGGCGTTGGCGGTCGCCGTCACCAGTGCCGCGGAGTCGTCGCTCGCTCTGGCCGCTGACGTGGTCCTGCTCACCCACGCACACGAGTCGCCCTTCCGGATGGCAGCGATGTCGAGCCGCATCGCGCAGCTGGCCCTGGTCGATGTCCTGTTCGTGCGGGTCGTGCAGCATCGGGGCGAACCGGTCGCCGTCTCTCTGCAGCTCACGCACGACGCGGCAGCACTGCGCCGTCAGACCCCCTCGGGTCGCTGATCGCCCCCGTTCGTCTCGTCTCGCTGGCGCTCGCTCAACGACCGGGATAGGGCCTCAGTCGACGTGGTCGCGGGTGCTCGCCAGAGCCCGGGTGGCGATGCGGTGGCCGCGCGCGAGACTCCCCGCAAGGGAGAGGCCCGTGAGGACGCCGGCGAGGAAACCGGCGGCGAAGGCATCCCCGGCACCGATCGTCTCCACGACGGGCACATCGAGTGCGTCGCTCGTCGCACGCTCCTCGCCGTCGAATGCGACCGCACCGCTCGGGTCGGTCAGCAGCAGATACCGCGGTTCCGGGAAGAGACGACGCAGCGCTGCCGGGTCGCCCGTCCCGAACACGGCTTCGGCGTCCGGCCTTGTGCAGAAGAAGATGTCGGCGCGCCGCGCGAAGTCCGAGATCAACGCCGCGCCCTCGTCTTCGCGTCCTCGCCACAGTGCCGGCCGCCAGTTCACGTCGAAGCTGAGCAGGCGGTCGGGTCGACGCTCGGCGAAGAGCGCCTCCTGCGCCGCACGGGCCGATGCCGACAGGGCCGGGGTGATCCCGGAGGTGTGCACGAGCGCCGCGCGGTCGAGAAGAGCGGATGCCGCGGGTGACTGCAGCGTCTGCGGTGACAGGCCCGCGGCGGCGGAACCCGCGCGGTAGTAGTGCATCGTGCCGTCCACCGCCCCGTCCGGACGCGCAGCGAGTTCCTTCACGTAGAGCCCGGTGGGAGCAGCCGGATCGACCTCCACGGCGGAATCGTCGATGCCGTGACGATGGAGCTCGGCGGTGAGGAAACGACCGAACCCGTCGTCGCCGACGCGGGAGATGACGGCGGTGGAGATGCCGGCCGATGCCAGGGCGATCGCCGTGTTCCACTCCGCTCCGGCAAGGGAACGGTGGAAGGTGCGGCTGTCTTCGAGGGGTCCTGCGTCAGCGGCGACCAGAGCGACCAGGCCTTCGCCGACGCCGACGGCGAGAGGGGAGGAGTCGGGCACGATCAGGACACTACCCGATCCGGTATTACGGGGAGATGTCGATATCGGATTGCAACGTGCCGGTGTTTGGTATCTGGGAAACCACTGGGTAGTTTCAAGGAATCACCGTGTCCGGAGGCGACGACGCTCACCGGGACGTGCAGAGAAGCGCCCTACAGGGAAGGTTCACCACCATGCACCACTCAATCACACGTCGGCGAGGTCTCATCGCCGTCACCGGAGCCGCACTCGCGGCGCTCGTCCTCTCGGGATGTGTCGCCAGCGATCGCGGAGACGACGGGGAAGCAGCCGCTGGCGACGTCGACGGCACATTCGTGTTCGCCGCATCGTCCGACCCGGCGAGCCTCGACCCGGCCTTCGCGCAGGACGGCGAGTCCTTCCGCGTTTCGCGCCAGATGTTCGAGGGTCTCGTAGGCACCGAGCCCGGCACCGCCGACCCCGCTCCGCTCCTGGCTGAGTCGTGGGAGTCGTCCGAAGACGGCATGACCCACACGTTCGCCCTCAAGGAGGGCGTCACCTTCCACGACGGCACCCCGTTCAACGCGGAGGCCGTCTGCTTCAACTTCGACCGCTGGTTCAACTGGACCGGCCTCGCCGCATCCGAGGCGTTCGGCTACTACTACAACAAGCTCTTCAAGGGCTACGCCTCCAACGCCGCAGACGCTGTCTACAAGTCCTGCGCGCCGGACGGCGAGTCGTCGGTCACCATCGAGCTCAACAAGCCCTTCGCCGGGTTCGTGGCATCGCTGTCGCTGCCGTCGTTCTCGATGCAGAGCCCGTCGGCTCTGGCAGAGTTCGGTGCAGACGAGGTGGCGGGTTCCGCCGAGGCGCCCCAGCTCTCCGAGTACGCGATGGGACACCCGGTCGGCACCGGCCCCTACCAGTTCGACGAGTGGGCTCCCGGCGAGCAGGTCACGCTCGAGTCCTACGACGACTACTGGGGCGAGAAGGGCCAGATCGACGAGATCATCTTCCGCACGATCGACGACCCCACCGCCCGCCGGCAGGCGCTCGAGTCCGGTTCGATCGACGGTTACGACCTCGTCGGCCCCGCCGACACCAAGGCGCTCGAGGACGACGGCTTCACCATGGTGTCGCGCCCGCCGTTCACGATCCTCTACCTCGCCTTCAACCAGGCGATTCCGGAGCTGCAGGACCCGAAGGTCCGCGAGGCTCTCTCCTACGCCATCGACAAGGACGCCCTGATCAGTCAGGTGCTGCCGGAGGGCACCGAGAAGGCGACGCAGTTCCTTCCCGACGTCGTCAACGGCTACAACAAGGACGTCACGACGTACGACTTCGACCAGGACAAGGCCAAGGAACTGCTCGCGGATGCCGGCTACACCGAGGCGAACCCGCTGAAGCTGACCTTCAACTACCCGGTCAACGTGTCGCGCCCGTACATGCCGGACCCCGAGCAGATCTTCACCGTGCTGTCGACGCAGCTCGCCGAGGTCGGCGTCGAGACCACCCCGGTCTCGGAGGAGTGGGTCGAGTACCTCGACCGCACCACCGGCACCGCGGATCATGGCATCCACCTGCTCGGCTGGACCGGTGACTACAACGACACCGACAACTTCGTCGGCGTCTTCTTCGGTCAGAAGAGCTCGGAGTGGGGCTTCGACAACCCCGAGCTGTTCCAGAAGCTGACGGAAGCGCGTGGAGTGCCGAACCTTGACGAGCAGACCGCGCTGTACGAGCAGATCAACGAGGATGTCGCGCAGTTCATCCCCGGTGTCCCGCTTGCGCACCCGGCGCCGACCCTGGCGTTCGACCCGCGCGTGGAGAGCTACCCGGCCAGCCCGGTGAACGACGAAGTCTTCACGGACATCGTCCTCACCAAGTGACGGCCACCGGTTCCTCTCTGATCGGTCGTTGAGCGAGGAGCGAAGCGACGAGACGAAACGCAGTGACCTGCGGGAAGCTGCGTTTCGTCTCGCTTCGCTCGCTCAACGACCTCAGGAGTGACCGGGCAATCATCGGAGATCTTTTGCTGCGCACCATCGGCGGGCGACTGCTGTTCCTCATTCCCACCCTGATCGGCCTCAGCATCCTGCTGTTCGCCTGGGTCAGGGCCCTCCCCGGTGGCCCCGCCGTCGCTCTTCTCGGTGAGAAGGCGACGCCCGAGGCCATCGCCCGAGTCAACGAACTCTACGGCTTCAACAAGCCGATCCTCGAGCAGTACTTCATCTGGGTCGGCCGCCTTCTTCAGGGCGACTTCGGCACGTCCATCCAGACCAACCGGCCGGTGACGGAGGAGTTCCTCCGTCGCTTCCCGGCCACCCTCGAACTGAGCGTCATGGCGCTGATCTTCGCCGTCGGCGTGGGCATCCCGCTCGGGTATTGGGCTGCCCGTCGGCACGGCAAGTTCACCGATCACGCCTCGGTCGTGCTGAGCCTGGTCGGCATCACCATCCCGGTCTTCTTCCTGGCCTTCATCCTGAAGTACATCTTCGCGGTGCAGCTGGGCTGGTTGCCGTCGGACGGTCGACAGGATCCACGAATAGACGCGACACATCCCACCGGGTTCTACGTGTGGGACGGCATCATCACCGGGGAGTTCGACGCGTCCTGGGACGCGATCCTGCACTTGATCCTGCCTGCGCTCGCGCTCGGCACGATCCCCCTCGCGATCATCGTCCGCATCACCAGGGCCAGCGTCCTGGAGGTGCAGAACGCCGACTACGTGCGCACCGGACGCGCCAAGGGCGTGGGATCGTCGACGTTGCGCAGCCGCTTCATCCTGCGCAACGCCATGCTGCCGGTGATCACGACGATCGGTCTCCAGACCGGACTGCTCATCTCGGGGGCGGTGCTCACCGAGACGGTGTTCGCCTTTCCCGGTATCGGATCGTTCCTGGCGAGGGCGATCTTCACACGGGACTTCCCGGTGCTCCAAGGATTCATCATCTTCATCGCGATCGCGTACGCGCTGATCAACCTCGCGGTCGATGTGTCCTACAGCTTCATCGATCCGAGAGTGAGAGTGCAGTGAACTCCTTCACCATCCCTCGCGAGGAGGACGCCTCATGACCATCGCGCTCCCTCCTGCCCAGGGGCCGTCTGCCGAGAGCGGCGGCAACATCGACACCGTCGCGCTCGCACAGGCCGACCTCAAGGGCGGCTCCGGCGGCTTCTGGAGCGATGTCTTCCGTCGACTCCGCGGCAACCCGACGGCGTGGATCGGTGCGGCCATCGTGCTGCTGTTCCTTCTCGTCGCCGCTCTCGCGCCTTTGTTGGCTCCGTACCCGGAGACGGCGCTTCCTGGCGCGAAGTTCATCACGCCGACCTACATCCCCGGACCGGGGGAGATGCCGGAGTTCCCGCTCGGTCTCGACCGGTTCGGTGGCGACGTGCTCTCCAAGCTCATCTGGGGTGCGCAGGCCTCGCTGCTGGTGGGCGTGATCTCGACGGCGATCGGCCTGGTCGGCGGCATGGTGCTCGGCCTGCTGGCGGGAACGTTCGGCGGGTGGGTCGACACCCTCATCATGCGCATCGTCGACATCATCCTGTCGGTCCCGAACTTGCTGCTGGCCGTGTCGATCGCGGCGATCCTCGGTCAGACGCCATTCGCGATCATGATCGCCATCGGTGCATCCCAGGTTCCGATCTTCGCGCGTCTGCTGCGCGCGTCGATGCTGCAGCAGCGCTCCAGCGACTACGTGCTGTCCGCGCAGACGCTCGGCCTCGGCCGGGGCCAGATCACCATGTCGCACGTGCTGCCCAATGCGATCGGTCCGGTGATCGTGCAGGGCACCCTGACGCTCGCGACCGCGGTCATCGATGCCGCTGCGTTGTCGTTCCTCGGCCTCGGCGGTGGGCGCCCGGAGACGGCGGAGTGGGGTCGCATGCTCACCTACGCTCAGGCCGAGCTCGCGATCGCACCGTGGCTGGCATTCCTCCCCGGTATCTGCATCGCCGTGACCGCGCTCGGCTTCACCCTGCTCGGTGAGGCGCTGCGCGAGGCGATGGACCCGAGGACGAGGGCGCGATGAGCGCCACGAAGGAGAATCAGATGTCCGCTGTGCCGCTGCTCTCGGTCAAAGACCTGGCGGTGGACTTCGCCACGATGGACGGCGTCGTGCACGCGGTCGAAGGCGTCGATCTCGAGATCAACCCGGGGGAGACGGTCGCGATCGTCGGCGAATCCGGATCGGGCAAGTCGACGACCGCCATGGCCATCATCGGATTGCTCGCCGGTGGCGGCAGGATCGCCGCGGGCAGCATCCGCCTCGACGGGAAGGACATCGGTCGCGCCTCGGAGAGCGAACTGCGCTCGATCCGTGGTCGAGACATCGGTCTCGTGCCGCAGGACCCGATGTCGAACCTGAATCCGGTCGCGAAGATCGGCACGCAGGTCGCCGAAACGCTCCTGGCGCACGGTCTCGCCAACCGTCAGAACGTGCAGGCCAAAGTCGTCGAGGCCCTCACCTCGGCCGGCCTGCCTGACCCGGCGAAACGGGCGAAGCAGTACCCCCACGAGTTCTCCGGCGGCATGCGCCAGCGGGCGCTGATCGCGATCGGACTGGCGTGCAAGCCGCGCCTGCTGATCGCCGACGAGCCCACCAGCGCACTCGATGTCACGGTGCAGCAGACGATCCTCGACCAGATCGGGGCGATGACCCGTGACCTCGGGACCGCCGTGCTGCTGATCACCCACGACCTGGGGCTCGCCGCCGAGCGGGCGGAGCGGGTCATCGTGATGCACCGCGGTCGGGTCGTCGAGCAGGGGTCGGCGCGGCAGATCCTCGAGGATCCGCAGCATCCGTACACCCAGTCGTTGGTGAAGGCGGCACCGTCCGTCGCAGCAGCGCGCCTCCGCCCGGAGACGTTCGCCGTCGACGCCCGGCCGTCGAACGAGTCCGCGGAGACGGAGACTGCGGACGCCAGGTCGTCGAGTCGGCCGAGCGAGACGAAGCGCCCCGACGGGGCCCGCACCGAGAACATCGTCGAGATCGAGAACCTCACGAAGGTGTACCCGGTGCGCGGTCGTGGTGAGGACTTCGTCGCCGTCGACGACGTGTCGCTGGCGATCCCGCGCGGTGAAACGGTGGCGATCGTGGGGGAGTCGGGGTCGGGCAAGACCACGACGGCTCGGATGCTGTTGAAGGTGATCGAGCCGACCAGCGGTTTGATCCGTTACGAAGGCAAGGACATCTCGACTCTCAGCCGAGGGGAGAAGCGGGACTTCCGCCAGCGAGTTCAGCCGATCTTCCAGGACCCGTACTCGAGCCTGAACCCGATGTTCACGATCGAGCGACTCATCGGGGAGCCTCTGGACTTCTACAAGCGGGGGAGCAGCAGCGATCGACGCAAGCGCGTGCGGCAGCTCCTCGACGACGTGGCTCTGCCGCAGTCGATGCTCCGCCGGTATCCGTCCGAGCTCTCCGGAGGTCAGCGGCAGCGGGTCGCGATCGCGCGGGCCCTCGCGCTGTCGCCGGAGCTGATCGTGTGCGACGAGCCGGTCTCCGCGCTCGACGTGCTCGTGCAGGACCAGATCCTGAAGCTGCTCGGCGACCTGCAGAAGGAGTACGGACTGAGCTACCTCTTCATCTCGCACGACCTGGCGGTGGTGCGGCTGATCAGCGACTACGTCTGCGTCATGAAGGACGGCAAGCTCGTCGAGGCCGCCTCGAGTGAGGAGATCTTCACGAATCCGCGCGACCCGTACACCCGGCGTCTGCTCGCGTCGATCCCCGGTAACGAGCTCAACATCGCATCCTGAGATCACCGGGTCGGGGGTCTCCCGGCCCGGTGATCCGATGCTTTTACCGCAGCATCCGAGATTGGTCAAGGACTGAGCTTGCCATGTCGTGGAATCGCACGTATAGTTGCTAGTTGCGCTCGCTTCTCCCTGCCCTCATATGGTGGTCGGCATTTCGTTGAGTCTTTGAGCGCACACTCCACCTGACGACAAAGGAATCGAGAAGCCCTGCGGGGCTCACGGAGGTTATTCCCTTGGCTGCTGCTCGCAACGCATCCACATCCACCACCACCAAGAACGGACGCGGAGCATCCCGTCTTTCGTTCGCCAAGATCTCCGACACGCTGACGGTCCCAGACCTTCTCGCATTGCAGACCGAATCCTTCGGTTGGCTCGTCGGTAACGACGCCTGGAAGGCGCGCGTTGCCGAGGCCAAGAAGGCCGGCCGCAACGACGTCAATGAGAACAGCGGCCTCGGCGAGATCTTCGAGGAGATCTCCCCGATCGAGGACCTCGGCGAAACGATGCAGCTGTCGTTCACGAACCCTTACCTCGAGCCGGAGAAGTACTCGATCGAGGAGTGCAAGGAGCGTGGCAAGACCTACGCCGCTCCGCTGTACGTCGAGGCCGAGTTCATGAACCACCTCACGGGTGAGATCAAGACCCAGACGGTCTTCATGGGCGACTTCCCGCTGCAGACCGACAAGGGCACGTTCATCATCAACGGCTCCGAGCGCGTCGTCGTCTCGCAGCTGGTGCGCTCGCCCGGTGTCTACTTCGACAAGACCCCCGACAAGACGTCCGACAAGGACATCGTGTCGGCGCGCGTCATCCCGAGCCGTGGTGCCTGGCTCGAATTCGAGATCGACAAGCGCGATCAGGTCGGCGTCCGCGTCGACCGCAAGCGCAAGCAGTCGGTCACGGTCTTCCTCAAGGCGCTGGGTATGACGAGCGAGGAGATCCTCGCCGAGTTCGCCGGCTACACCTCGATCGAGGAGACGCTCGCGAAGGACACCATCGTCACGAAGGAAGATGCCCTCCGCGACATCTACCGCAAGCTCCGTCCGGGCGAGCAGGTCGCCGCCGAGGCCGCCCGCGCGCTGCTGGACAACTTCTACTTCAACTCGAAGCGCTACGACCTGGCAAAGGTCGGTCGGTACAAGATCAACCACAAGCTCGGTCTCGACCAGCCGCTGAACTCGTCGGTGCTGACCGTCGAAGACATCGTGGCGACGATCAAGTACCTGGTGCGTCTGCACGCCGGCACCGAAGAGACCTTCACGGGAATCCGCGGTGGCAAGAAGGCCGAGATCCGTCTCGCGACCGACGACATCGACAACTTCGGCAACCGTCGCATCCGCGCGGTCGGCGAGCTGATCCAGAACCAGGTCCGCACCGGTCTCTCCCGCATGGAGCGCGTCGTTCGCGAGCGCATGACCACGCAGGACATCGAAGCGATCACGCCGCAGACCCTGATCAACGTGCGCCCCGTCGTCGCCGCGATCAAGGAGTTCTTCGGAACGTCGCAGCTGTCGCAGTTCATGGACCAGAACAACCCGCTGGCCGGTCTGACGAACAAGCGTCGTCTCTCCGCGCTCGGCCCGGGTGGTCTGTCCCGTGACCGCGCCGGTGTCGAGGTCCGTGACGTTCACCCGTCGCACTACGGCCGTATGTGCCCGATCGAGACCCCGGAAGGCCCGAACATCGGTCTGATCGGTGCTCTCGCGACCTTCGCGCGCATCAACTCGTTCGGTTTCATCGAGACCCCGTACCGCAAGGTCACCGGTGGCGTCGTCACCGACCAGATCGACTACCTGACGGCTTCCGAAGAGGTCGACTTCAACATCGCGCAGGCCAACGCCCCGCTCGATGCGAAGGGTCGCTTCCGCGAGAGCCACGTCCTGGCCCGCCCCAAGGGCGGCAGCGGCGAGGTCGACCTCTTCCTCCCGGAGGAGATCGGCTACATCGACGTCTCCCCGCGCCAGATGGTGTCGGTCGCCACGTCGCTGGTGCCCTTCCTCGAGCACGACGACGCACAGCGCGCCCTCATGGGTGCCAACATGCAGCGTCAGGCTGTGCCGCTGCTCCGCAGCGACTCGCCGCTCGTCGGAACCGGTATGGAGGGCTACACGGCCATCGACGCCGGTGACGTGCTCACCGCCGAGAAGCCGGGTGTCGTCTCCGAGGTCTCCGCTGACCGCGTCGTCGTCATGCTCGACGAGGGCGGAACGCAGGAGTACCACCTCCGCAAGTTCGACCGCTCCAACCAGGGCACGTCGTACAACCAGAAGGTCGTCGTCAACGAGGGCGACCGGGTCGAGGTCGGCGAGGTCGTCGCAGACGGTCCCGCGACCGAGAACGGCGAACTGGCGCTCGGGAAGAACCTGCTCGTCGCGTTCATGACGTGGGAGGGCTACAACTTCGAGGACGCCATCATCCTCAGCCAGGACCTCGTGAAGGACGACACGCTCTCCTCGATTCACATCGAGGAGTACGAGGTCGACGCTCGCGACACGAAGCTCGGCAAGGAGGAGATCACCCGTGACCTCCCCAACGTCAGCCCTGAGCTGCTGAAGGACCTCGACGAGCGCGGCATCATCCGCATCGGTGCCGAGGTCCGCCCCGGCGACATCCTCGTCGGCAAGGTCACGCCGAAGGGTGAGACCGAGCTGTCGGCCGAGGAGCGTCTGCTCCGCGCGATCTTCAACGAGAAGAGCCGCGAAGTCCGTGACACCTCGCTGAAGGTGCCCCACGGTGAGCAGGGCACGATCATCGCGGTCAAGGAGTTCAACGCGGAAGACGGCGATGACGAACTCGGCTCCGGCGTGAACCGCCGCGTCGTGGTCTACATCGCCCAGAAGCGCAAGATCACCGAGGGTGACAAGCTCGCCGGTCGTCACGGCAACAAGGGTGTCATCGCGAAGATCCTCCCGATCGAGGACATGCCGTTCCTCGCGGACGGAACTCCGGTCGACATCGTGCTGAACCCGCTCGGCATCCCGGGCCGAATGAACTTCGGTCAGGTCCTGGAGACCCACCTCGGGTGGATCGCGAAGCAGGGCTGGAAGGTCGAAGGCACTCCGGAGTGGGCTGCGAAGCTCCCGAAGGAAGCGTTCGAGGCCGCTCCCGGCACGAAGGTCGCCACCCCGGTGTTCGACGGTGCGAGCGAGGAGGAGATCGCTGGTCTCCTCGACGCGACCACGCCGACTCGTGACGGTGACCGCCTGATCGGTTCGAGCGGAAAGGCCCTGCTGTTCGACGGCCGCTCCGGCGAGCCGTTCCCGGCACCGGTCTCCGTGGGTTACATGTACATCCTGAAGCTCCACCACCTGGTCGACGACAAGATCCACGCACGCTCGACGGGTCCGTACTCGATGATCACGCAGCAGCCGCTGGGTGGTAAGGCGCAGTTCGGTGGACAGCGCTTCGGTGAGATGGAGGTCTGGGCTCTCGAGGCCTACGGCGCCGCGTACGCGCTCCAGGAGCTCCTGACGATCAAGTCCGACGACATCCTCGGCCGCGTGAAGGTCTACGAGGCGATCGTCAAGGGCGAGAACATCCAGGAGCCCGGCATCCCCGAGTCCTTCAAGGTGCTCATGAAGGAGATGCAGTCGCTCTGCCTGAACGTCGAGGTCCTCTCGGCCGACGGCACGCTGGTCAACCTCCGCGACACCGACGACGAGGCCTTCCGCGCAGCGGAAGAGCTCGGAATCAACATCTCCAGCCGCTTCGAGGCCGCCTCGATCGACGAGATCTAATCCGCGGGCACGCTCAGGGATCCGTCCCTGAGCGTGCCGGCGACAGACTTCTCAAAAGAATTCCGACACAGGAGAATCAGTGCTCGAGTCAAACACTTTCGATGAGCTTCGCATCGGCCTGGCCACCGCAGACCACATCCGCGCGTGGTCGTATGGTGAGGTCAAGAAGCCCGAAACCATCAATTACCGCACCCTGAAGCCGGAGAAGGACGGTCTCTTCGGAGAGCAGATCTTCGGCCCGTCCCGTGACTGGGAGTGCGCCTGCGGAAAGTACAAGCGTGTCCGCTTCAAGGGCATCGTCTGCGAGCGCTGCGGCGTGGAGGTCACCAAGAGCTCCGTCCGTCGTGAGCGCATGGGTCACATCGAGCTCGCCGCTCCGGTCACCCACATCTGGTACTTCAAGGGTGTTCCCTCGCGTCTCGGCTACCTGCTCGACATGGCGCCGAAGGACCTCGAGAAGGTCATCTACTTCGCTGCCTACATGGTCATCTCGGTCGACGAGGATGCTCGTCACCGTGACCTCGGGACGCAGGAGAACAACATCCGTCTCGAGCTGAAGACGCTCGGTGACCGTCGTGACTCGAAGATCGCCGAGCGCCTCGCTCGCCTCGAAGAGGAGCTCGCTGCTCTCGAGGCTGAGGGTGCCAAGGCCGACGCGAAGAAGAAGGTCAAGGACGCCGCCGAGAAGGAGATGTCGCTCATCCGCAAGGGTGCCGACGAACAGATCGCCAAGCTCGAGCGGGTCTGGGAAGACTTCCGCACCCTCGAGGTCGGCGCTCTGCGCCCCGAGGATGACGTCTTCCACGAGCTGCAGGACCGTTTCGGTCAGTACTTCGAGGCCTACATGGGCGCCGAGTCGATCCAGCGTCGCCTTGCGGCGTTCGACCTGGCCGCCGAGGCCGAGAGCCTGCACCTGCAGATCTCCGAGGGCAAGGGTCAGCGCAAGATCCGCGCGATCAAGCGCCTGAAGGTCGTCAACTCGTTCCTGGAGACCGGTATGAGCCCGGCCGCCATGGTTCTCGACGTCGTCCCGGTGATCCCGCCGGAGCTGCGCCCGATGGTGCAGCTCGACGGTGGCCGCTTCGCGACCTCCGACCTCAACGACCTCTACCGTCGTGTGATCAACCGCAACAACCGTCTTCGTCGTCTGATCGACCTCGGTGCCCCCGAGATCATCGTCAACAACGAGAAGCGGATGCTGCAGGAGGCCGTCGACGCACTGTTCGACAACGGTCGCCGTGGTCGTCCGGTCACCGGTACCGGTAACCGCGCCCTGAAGTCGCTCAGCGACATGCTCAAGGGCAAGCAGGGTCGTTTCCGTCAGAACCTGCTCGGCAAGCGCGTCGACTACTCCGGCCGTTCGGTCATCATCGTCGGCCCGCAGCTGAAGCTGCACCAGTGCGGTCTGCCCAAGCAGATGGCTCTGGAGCTCTTCAAGCCGTTCGTCATCAAGCGCCTGATCGACCTCGGTCACTCGCAGAACATCAAGGCGGCCAAGCGCGCCGTCGAGCGCACCCGTCCCGAGGTCTGGGACGTGCTCGAGGAGATCATCCGCGAGCGTCCGGTGCTGCTCAACCGTGCACCCACCCTGCACCGTCTGGGCATCCAGGCGTTCGAGCCGCAGCTCGTCGAGGGCAAGGCCATTCAGCTTCACCCGCTCGTTTGCGCGGCGTTCAACGCCGACTTCGACGGTGACCAGATGGCCGTGCACCTGCCGCTGTCGGTCGAGGCTCAGGCCGAGGCCCGCGTGCTGATGCTCGCGTCGAACAACATCCTGAAGCCGTCTGACGGCCGTCCGGTGACCCTGCCTTCGCAGGACATGATCATCGGCCTGCACCACCTGACCACGGTCAAGGCGGGCGCAGCCGGTGAGGGCCGTGCATTCGGTTCGGTCGGCGAGGCGATCCTGGCGAAGGACGAGGGAACCCTCGACCTGCAGGCCAAGGTCCGCATCCGCATCCCGGGTCTGACGTTCCTCGAGGGCGACGCTCCCGAGGGCTACGAGCGTCATGGTCTCGTCGACGCCTCGCTGGGTCAGGCGATCTTCAACGACACGCTGCCCAAGGGCTACCCGTTCGTCCGCGAGCAGGCAGACAAGAACAAGCTGTCGCAGATCGTCAACAAGCTGGCTGAGGAGTACCCCAAGGTCGAGACGGCTGCATCGCTGGACCGCATCAAGGATGCCGGTTTCTACTGGGCCACGCGCTCCGGTGTGACCGTCGCCCTGAGCGACATCCTCACGCCGCCGAACAAGGCGGAGATCGTCGCGGGCTACGAGAAGCAGGCCGCGAAGGTCCAGTCGCAGTACGAGAAGGGTCTCACGACCGACTCGGAGCGTCGTCAGGAGCTCATCAAGATCTGGACCGAGGCGACCGACGAGGTTCAGACCGCGATGCGGGCGAACTTCCCGGAAGACAACACCATCAACCGCATGGTGTCGTCGGGCGCTCGTGGTAACTGGCTGCAGATCCGGAACATCGCCGGTATGCGAGGCCTGGTGAACAACCCCAAGGGTGAGATCATCCCGCGTCCGATCATCTCCTCGTACCGCGAGGGTCTGTCGGTGGCGGAGTACTTCATCGCGACGCACGGTACCCGTAAGGGTCTGGCCGACACCGCTCTGCGTACCGCCGACTCGGGTTACCTGACCCGTCGTCTGGTGGATGTCTCGCAGGACGTCATCATCCGCGAAGAGGACTGTGGCACGTCGAAGGGCCTCGAGCTCCCGATCGCCGCTCCGAACTCGCAGGGTGAGCTGGTCCGCGATGCGAACGTCGAGAACTCGGTGTTCGCTCGTACCCTGGCCTCCGGTGTCGTCGACAGCAAGGGCGAGGTTCTCGCCGACGCTGGTGACGACGTGGGCGACGTGCTCATCGACAAGCTGGTCGCGGCGGGTGTCGAGACCATCAAGGTGCGCTCGGTCCTGACCTGCGACTCCGCCGTCGGTGTCTGCGCGCAGTGCTACGGCCGTTCGCTCGCAACCGGTAAGACGGTCGACATCGGTGAGGCCGTCGGCATCATCGCGGCACAGTCGATCGGTGAGCCCGGTACCCAGCTGACGATGCGTACCTTCCACACGGGTGGTTCGGCATCGGCGGATGACATCACGCAGGGTCTTCCCCGCGTGCAGGAGCTGTTCGAGGCTCGTACCCCCAAGGGTGCGTCCCCGATCGCCGAGGCAGACGGCCGCATCACGATCGATGAGACCGACAAGGCCAAGAAGGTCATCCTCACGCCCGACAACGGCGACGAGGCTGTCATCTACCCGGTCCTGCGTCGTGCGACTCTCCTCGTCGAGGACGGGCAGCACGTCACGGTCGGTCAGCCGATCCTGGTGGGAACGCTCGACCCCAAGGAGGTCATGCGTGTCATGGGCGCCCGCGAGGTGCAGCGTTACCTCGTCAACGGCGTGCAGGGCGTCTACCGCTCGCAGGGTGTGCCGATCCACGACAAGCACATCGAGGTCATCGTCCGTCAGATGCTCCGCAAGGTCACGGTCGTCGATCACGCCGACACGACTCTGCTCCCGGGTGAGATGGTCGACCTCAAGCGCTACCAGGCGATCAACCGCGAGGCTGTGGCAGAGGGCAAGCGCCCCGCGTCCGGTCGCTCGGAGCTGATGGGTATCACGAAGGCGTCGCTTGCGACGGAGTCGTGGCTGTCGGCCGCCTCCTTCCAGGAGACGACCCGCGTGCTCACCGAGGCTGCGATGCAGGGCAAGCGTGACCCGCTGGTCGGTCTCAAGGAGAACGTCATCATCGGTAAGCTCATCCCCGCCGGAACCGGTCTCTCGAAGTACCGTGACGTCACGGTCGAGGCGACGGAAGAAGCCAAGAGCGAGCGCTACCCGAACCGGATCTTCGCATCCGACGGCGCGTACGCAGACGGTGACTTCGGTTATGTCGACTTCGACGCGTTCTCAACGGACGACATCACCCCCGGTACCTATAACTGATACTGAGGCGTGACTGCACGAAGGCCCCGGGGTTCGCCTCGGGGCCTTCGTCGTGTCCGCAGGAGACGCTGCGATAAGGTCGGCGGATGAGTATCGAGTCCTCCCCAGCCGGCAGCGCGGTCGTGATCGGCGACGCGTTGATCGATGAGATCCGTGACGAGTCCGGTGTACGTGAACTCGTGGGCGGGGCGGCGCTGAACGTCGCGGTCGGGCTTCGGCGTCTCGGTGTCACGACCACTCTCATCGCCATGGTCGGTGACGATGTGGCCGGCGCTCATATCCGCGAGTACCTCGTCGATCACGGCGTCGCACTGATCGAGAGCCCCGCGCCCCACGGCTCATCGCGCGCGGTCGTCCAGCGGGCAGCGAACGGCGAGCCGGCGTACGTCTTCAATGAGGCGGCGCAGCGGCGCAGCATCCGCTATTCGGATGCGGCGCGGGCGGCGATCGCGACAGCCGATCTCGTCGCCGTCAGTTGTTTCCCGTTCGACGTTCCGGGTGAGGTCGACGCGCTGGCTGACGCCGTGGCCGGTGTTCGCCTGGCGATCGACCCCAATCCTCGGAGTGGGATGCTGAGCGATCGCGCGGAGTTCGTGCGCGGGTTCGAGCGCGTCGCCGCGGATGCGGAGATCGTGAAGGTGGGCGCCGACGATGCGACCATGCTTTACGACACGGGTCTCGATGCGCTGCGCGCGCGCCTCAGAGAGCTCGGCGTCCGTGCCGTGCTCGCGACGGCTGGCGCGGACGGCGCCACGCTGGAGACCGACGCCGGTGCGCCGGCCGTTCCGATCTCCGTGCTGCCGGGTCGTATCGTCGACACCGTCGGTGCCGGGGACGCCACCCTCGCAGCGGTGGCCGCCGGCCTGGTGTCGGGGGCGCCGTCAGCGCTCGAGGAGTGGCGCGAGCTGCTCCAACGCGCGATGGATGTCGCCGCCGCGACGTGCCGGGCCGAGGGCGGTCTGCTGCGCACGCCGGAGTCCCTCGCGGAGGCGGAGCGCGGCGTCTTCGGGAGTTGAGCGTTCGATTTCATCCGGCCGCGTCTGACGGGTATGATTGACCATCGTGCCCCCGGTTGGCTGTTCAAGTCGGACGGGTGTGCTCTGGCGAGTTACCCAAGCGGCCAAAGGGATCTGACTGTAAATCAGACTGCATCGCATTCGGGGGTTCGAATCCCTCACTCGCCACAGAGAGTTGTTCGTGGATCTCGTGAAAGTTATCCAGGAAACTCGCAAGGCAAAGAAAAACGCCCCCGCATCGGGGGCGTTCTTCGTTCTTCCGCTCCTCACAGTCGTTCTGGGAGCTCTGCGCGTGCGCCGCGCCATGTCCTTCGAGCCGACTATTCGTCATCTGGGCACGCTCGCGCCGTCCGTGTTGCCAGGAGAGATGTGTCGGTGAGAGTGAGGCGCGCGTTTAGGTCCGCGCGGGCCCGCGTCTACTTCGTCGGGCCTGGCGCGCTTCGCGGAGCTTGAGGCGGGTGCGTGCGGAGGTGCGTCGGCTGCGACGGGTGCGTGCGACAGGCGGGGTGATGCCGTCTTCGACTTCGCCAGCTCGTTCATCTCGTTCGAGGAGGAAGTCGCGGATGCGCTGCAGGTTGGCGGCGGCGATGGTCATCACTTGCAGGAACCCTTGGGCGGCGCGGCCGCGCATGCGTCGCCTACCGGGCTGTGCGAGGGCGAAGGTCGCGGAGTCTTTGACGTAGTCGTTCGCGGACTCGACTTGGGAGCGGGCGTAGCCGAACATCGCTTCCCACTCGTCGGTGCCGTACTGGTAGTGCTGGCCGAACTTGCCGTCGTCAGTGATGTCGAAGCTGGTGCGGGTCTTGTTGGTGCAGGGCTTCCCGACGCTTCGGCTTATTGAGGATGGGGATCAGACTTCGCGGCTGCGCTGGGAACGATCCAGCACCGATGGACACGCCCCTACCGACCGCCAACCAACGGCAAGGTCGAACGCTTCAACCGCACCCTCGCGACCGAATGGGCATACTCGACGACCTACCTTAGCGAGAACGCCCGATCAGCGACCTACGTCGACTGGCTCCATCACTACAAATCACCACAGACCCACACCGGCATCGGCGGCCAAACACCCTCAGACCGCGTTCACAACCTCACGGGGAAGAACAGCTAGTCAGCGACCTCAGATACGTCTGTAAGGAACTTGTTGGTGGCGCGAAGAGGTTTCCGACGGGCGGCTGAACGGCCGCGCTGGCGACACGTAGCGTGGACGACCGTAGCGCGCGAGCGCAACCGACCGGTACGTGACAAGCATCAACTGTCTCGCAACAAAGAAGGAGTCTTCGTGGCCAATACTCAGATCCGCAGATACCGGGTGCTCGCCCTCGCATCAGCAGCCGTACTCCTGATGGTGGGAGTCAGCTCACCCGCGAACGCATCGGCGGTCGATGAGCCGTCGAACGACACAGTGACATTCTCGGTGCTGGGCGATGTGGGGCAGGGGGCAGGTTCTGATGTCACGACCGAGGAACTGGCCGTGCTCGGTGTCGACGTGGATGCCGGAACCGCGACCAAGGCACCCGCTGTGACCTTCCGACAGGAGGCTCCAGCGGCAGTTCAGGCCGCAGCCACCAACAACGTGCTCTTCCGTTGGCGCGACTCCGGCAACCGGGAAGTTGTCCTGCGGAGCTTGCCGTACAACAAGATCCTGACCAAGCACAACCTGACCTACACCACGCCCCGAGTTGTGACTCAGCGCGCGACCCGGACATTCGACGCCGGCACTTCCTGGCGGTATCGACTCGCGGCCAAGGAGATCCAGTGCGACTGGCTGGGCGGCAACTGCAAGGTGATCCGCACCGTCACCGTTCGCACCATTGTCGACTTCCGCTACTACGACAGCGCTGGCACATATGGCGTCGTCACGGCGTACTGTGAAGGGATCACCGGCGCCTGCCCCAACTTTGTCAAGAATGCCCTGAACCAATGACAAGCTTCCATCGAGATCCGTCTGATGTCGCGCTGTGGCGCGACGCCCTCATCGAGTTCTCCACACTGGAGAACGTCCGACCTGAGCAAGGTCTGCTGCAGCAGATCGACCTCGGCCCCGCCGAGCTCGAGGTGACTCTGACGACAGGGGCCCGGCTGACCGTTCCCCCCTCAGCGTCGAGGACTGAGATGGCTGAGGCCATTTCCGCAGTCCTTGGCGAAACGGTCGTCGCAAACCCGAGCCTGGAGTGGGCCCCCCGGTTCAAGACGGAGAACTTCTGGTGGGCGGAGACGCTGTACAACTTCGGTGTACTCGCCCCGAACGGCATCGTCATGAAGCCCGATGTGGTGTTTCACCGAATTTCGCGACGCGATGGGGTCGCGACGATTGAGGCAAGTGATGCTCGCCACCGGGTAGCCGTTGACTTCGATCTGACGGCTGATGCTCCGCCCGCTGACACAGTCACAGACGTGCTCGAGGCTCTGTCAAGCTGAATCTCGCCCGGAGGAGAGTTCCGATGACCGGTGCTCTCCTCCACCGAGTGCACATACCGGACTACGCGAGCCGCGCGCCCGAGTTGGACCTCCGCCAAGAGCGGGCCAGATAACCGTCCGTCACGAGATCCGCGGCCGAAGGCCTGTGGGAGCATCGGGTCATGTACGGAGAGCACACCGAGTACGGGGAGTTCGTCGAGGGCGCGCAGATACCGGCGGTACAAGGGGCGCTTCCGGAAGGCAAAGAACTTGTCTTCCAACTCACTCCTCGTATGAAAAGCCTCGAGTGGGCAGCACGCAAACGGCCCGAACTGTTCGGCGGCGCGCTCCTCGCGTTCGCGCAACGCCGATACGACGCTATGCAAGCAACGCCCGAACTGTTGCCCGCGCGTGCGTGGGGCGCGTTGTCGGTCATCCCGGCAACAGATCGTCTCCGAACGAAGCTGGGCGGAACATGGGACCCGAGGGCCGCGCCCACTACCTGGCCGAATCAACTTTTTCTCGGTGTCGATGACGTTGTTCAGGTGTGCTGGTTCCTGAGAGCCGGCCTGCCCATTCCTGCCGCGCTCATCGCGCGGAGAGCCTTTGAAAGGCGAGGCCACCTCGGACAAGGGTCTTTCGGATTATCGGCGCAAGTCGTGGATTTGGCGACTGGAGTTCGACACGTCGTGGAACGAAATCTTGGAACACGTCGGCCCTCCGCTTCTCGATGAAGCGTCGGAGACCGAAGTTGCGAAGTATCTGAACGATCTGGGCTTCGACCTCGCCAGAGACCAGCCGGCGAACTGGCCCAATGAAATCGACACTGTCTCGAAGCGCGTCGTTGACGACAGCAGCGTCAACGACGTGATCGTGCAGCTTTTCGCCCTCGACCTCATCGCTCGTGGGATCAAAAGACGGACGCAGAGCGATTCGAACCGCTACTGGGTGCTCACCGACGCCGGTCGGGACCAAGTAATGAGGCTGCGCGCGCTGCGGCGACCGTCACCCGCTGTCCTTGAGACAAGACGTCGCGCCGTTCTGGATGGCATGACGGTTCCGCAGCTTCGCAAACTGGCGATAGATATGCACGATCTCGACGGCAAAGGTCGTAAGCAGGAACTCATCGATGCGATCCTCATCGCTGAAGGACACGGGGCATAGCGGCAGTGCCAGGCTGAGCAATGAGACGCGGAAGCTGATGACTCATTTCGCCGGAGGCGATTTCAACTTCTGGAGGTCTGTTGTGCTTTCTCGGAGCATGTCGAACCAGACCGGTTGAGGAACGGGCGTGGTGGCTGTGCATTCAAGCCGATCCTCGTTTGCTCCGCACAGCCGACAGAAACGATTGTGGGATGGAGGCATCAGCCTTGGAAGGAAGGTTCGTTCGCCGCAATCAGCACAAGCAAGCTCGTCGACCTCGAACCGGACCCCGGCGTTGCCCTTCGAGTTCGGAACCTCGAACCCAACGATGGCAGTGCGAGCCACACGGACAGCGCGCTCAAGGTTCGAGTGGGCCGCGTTGAGAGTGCTCATCAGGCTCACGACATTCGCGGGCTTCCGATAGGACAAGCCAGGTCCAGGGACACCGCCAAAGTCGAACGAGGGATACATCTGCGCCGTGAGTGGGTGCGCGTGAGTGATCTGGTTTCGAAGATCGTGGATCTCCCGGACCGAAGGCGTCCTCAAGAGACGCTTCACCTCGCTCAGCCATTCGGAGGGCGCGTACTGCATCCTCACCCGCTTGAAGAACCGATCCGCTCGAGAACCCTTGTCGCTGAACTCGACCGTCTTCCTGATCCGGCGAAACGCTCGCAAAGCCTCCTGCCGGTCCTTCGGCGTCTGGCGGACATGCGTGATCCCGTGATCCGCAGGGAAATCCAAATCGAACATCACCATGGAGGCTAGGCGTTCCTTGTCGCGACGCTGTGGGAGCACACCGTCCTGCAGCCCGAGAAAGTGCACAAGGATCTGGAACAGATAGTCCCAGCAGGAGCAATGCCTGCGGATTGCATCTTCAACTACATAGCGAGTCGAGAGTTCTTCGGGGTGCGCCTCGGCCGAGCGCTGCGCCACAGCCATTGCCTGGGCGAGGTCGCGGTTGAAGAAGGCCGAGACAAGACCGTCGAAGTGAGCGAGGTAGAGGCCGATCTCCCACGCGTATACCTTGGTGCGGTAGAGCGGTTCCAGCTCTGATTGATATGAACGAAACGGCTCATCGACGGCTCGCGAATCAATCGCCCTCCACTGCGGTGACATGCTCGGGTGCTTTAAGTCGACCGCGAGGTTCCTACCAAGTTCGACGACTGGCCCCACGGTCGGGGTCGAGTGACCTACTTCATCTCGTTTAGATTCCCGAGTTCTGCGCGCCATGATCTTCCTCCTCTCGGGTACCTTAGGGCAGCGCGAACGCGACCGACGCTCGGGCGCGTTCGTTTGCGGGCGGGGGGTCGAGACTGGCAATCAGTACTGTGTCGTCGACACGCCAGAGCAAGCGCGGAGGACTATCTCGAAGACCGCGGAGGATCGCGTTTCCAACCCTCTCCCGCGGGCTTCGGAATGTAGGGGACGAACGAGTTTCACGAACAACCCACAGACAGGCTGAAGAAGGGCTCCGCATCTGCGGAGCCCTTCTTCGTGCGTCGGACACCTCCGTCCCACAATGATGCGTTCGGTCTGATCGTTTCCGTGGTCGAGCGACGTCGTTCATAGACTGGGTCGATGCGAGCGCTCACAGAAGCTGAAGTCCGTGCGTCGTTCGTCAACGCCGACGACGATCAGCTGCGTGTGATGCAGATGCCGCACGATTTCCTCCTGGTCGATTGGGACTATCTGGACTTCTTCGCCTGGCGTGATCCGGGGGCGGGCGATCGTGGTTACGTGCTCGTCCAGAACCAGGGCGGGGTCATCGGTGTGGTTCTGCGTGCAACCGGACCGGGGCGCGGGCGTTCGGGCATGTGCAACGTCTGCCGTACCATGCAGCCGGGCAATCAGGTGGGGCTTTTCGCTGCCCGGCGTGCCGGTGAGGCGGGACGGCGGGGTGATTCGGTCGGCACCTACCTGTGCACTGATCTGTCCTGCCATGAGAATGTGCGGCTGGCTCACCCGCTCGCTCCGAACGAGGTCCGTCCTGCGGGCCAGGTCGACTTCCGGCTCGACGGGACCCGACGGCGGATGGAGGCCTTCGCCTCCCGGGTCTGGGCGCAGGACTGATCGCGGTTACGCTGGACCCACACGTCCCATGCTCGAAGGAGAAGCCATGAGCGATGCCGTCCTGTTCACCGTCGAAGAGGGGATGGCTCGGCTCACGCTGAACCGCCCGGCCCGGCTCAACGCATTCAACGCGGATCTGGCACATGCGTGGAAAGACGCCACGGCCGAGGCGACCACGCGTCCCGATGTGAAGGCGATTCTGATCGACGCGTCAGGGCCTGCTTTCTGTGCGGGCGGCGACGTGATCGACATGGCGACGACGATGGGTGGATCCGGAAGCGAGATCGCCGCGCTCGCCGAGGTGATCAATGCCGGTATCCGCTCCCTCACCGAATCCGCAGTCCCGGTCGTCGTCGCAGCGCACGGGACGACGGCAGGCGGTGGCCTGGGCATCATGCTGGCGAGCGACTACGCCGTCGTCGGGTCGCGTTCCCGGATCGGCAGCCTTTACGCGAACATCGGCCTGACTCCGGACCTGTCCGTGACGGCACAGCTCGCCCACGCGGTGGGTCAGCGCCGGGCTCTTCAGCTCGTCCTGCAGGATCGTCTGCTGACCGCTGAGGAATCGGTGGATTGGGGACTCGTTGCCGAGACCGTCGAGGGGGCGGATGCTGCCACCGAGGCGGAACTCGTGCGCGCCCGCGGGGAGGAGATCGCCCGGTTCTGGTTGGCCGGGGCCGCACATGCCTACGGGCAGGCGAAGCGTCTGATCCGCTCGCGGCCGGAGCGATCGTTCGCCGAGCAGCTGAGCGAGGAGGCGCGGTCGATCGGGGCGGCACTGGAGACCCCGGATGCGCGGGCGCGGGTCGCCGCCTTCGCCGCAGCATCCGCCAAGAAGGCCGGCTGACCTCTCCTCCACCGATGGTGAAGCGACAAGGATTTTCCTCAGTCTCTTGGATGACGGGGGGAACCCGCCTCCCGCGTGCCAGGATGAAGGCATCGCCGCTCAACGAGAGGACTACTGTGTCCCATTCTGAACTCTCCCCGCAACAGTCGACGCAGGGGGACAACAAGAACATGTCGCTGCTCATCCGAGGAGCGATCTGGATCGCGATCGGCGCATTGATCGCTGCCGCCCTGGTCTGCGTCGTCTGGGTGCTGATCGGCGACCAAGACGGCCTGATCGGTCGAGCGTTCCTGACGATCGTGCTGCTGGCAGCATTCGCGGGAATCGCGATCCTCGAAGCAGGACTCGCGCCCAACAGGCCGGACTGGCTTGCTCTCGCCAGCATGGTGACGTGGATCGTCGCCCTCCTCGTCGGCGCGGTGAAGATCTGGCTGCCCGAAGACGACGGCTACTTCTCCGGCGCCGAGAGGTTCTTCCAGCTCCTGCTGGTCATCGGCATCCTGCAGCTGGCCCTGTTGCACGTACGGCTCTTCACGCCGGCCGCGAAGCGTCACGTCACCACCTTCACGCGTGTCATCTACATCGTGACGCTCGTGTTCCTGGCCGGGCTCGTGGGCCTGCTCGTCTTCTTCCTCTCCTTCCCCCAGAGCTTCGACTACGGCGAGCTGTATTGGCGCATCGTGGTCGCCCTGACGATCCTGGCCGCCGTCGGAACCACGCTCATCCCGCTGCTCAACGCACTCTTCGCGCCGAAACGCCCGAGGAACGCGTCGCCGACGATCGCCGCCGCGCCCGCCTGGCCCACCTACGCCGACGGCATCACACCTCTTCCTGCGCTCCCGGACGCCACACCCGACTGGAACGCGTACTACACCGGCTACCCGAGCATCCCCCAGCCTCAGCAGTCACTTCCGGTCGCGCCGCAGGGGCGGGTCGCGCCGCAGGCACAGGCCGCTCCGCACACGCCTCCGGCGCCTGCTGCGCCTCAGGGGTTCGCAACCCCGCAGGCAGTCCCAGCAGCCGCCGAGCAACCGGCGCCGCCACAAGCCGACTCCTGGTCGTTCCCGCCGCCTCCTCCCGCACCGCAGCCGCCGGCCCCTCACCACCCGGCGCCGTGACCCTCGAACTCGAGCTTCGTGATCTCGCCACGCAGATCGCGAAGGAGGCGGGCGAACTGGCGCGGAGACGTCGGCACGAAGGCGTGCATCTCGCGGCCACCAAGTCGACTATGGCCGACATCGTCACGGATGCAGACCGCGAGGTAGAAGCGCTGATTCGAGCCCGCGTCGACGCAGCGCGACCGGATGACGGATTCCTCGGAGAAGAGTCGGCCGCCGAGCCGGGAAGCAGCGGCATCACGTGGGTGGTCGACCCGATCGACGGCACGGTGAACTACGCCTACGGCATGCCCGCCTACAACGTGAGCATCGCGGCGGTACGCGGAACGCCGGATCCGGCGGCGTGGGAAGCGCTCGCCGGGGCTGTCAACGCACCGGCGCTCGGCGAGATGTTCACGGCCGCTCGTGGTCACGGCGCCTGGCTGGGGGAGACTCGCCTCGCGGTGACATCCGACACGCCGGCCGGTGCGCTCCTCGCCACGGGGTTCGGGTACGACCCGTCCACCCACGACGGTGACATCGCGACTGTGCGTCAGGTGATGCCGATGGCGCGGGACTTGCGGCGGTCGGGCTCGGCGGCCCTTGACCTCGCCTACGTGGCGGCTGGCCGCCTCGACGGCTACTTCGAGCGGGGCCTCAGCCCGTGGGACTTCGCCGCGGGGGCGCTCCTCGTCACCGAAGCGGGCGGAAGAGTCTCGCGCCTCGACGCGGACTCGCCTCGGCCGATGCTGATCGCCGGGGGAACGCAGGTGCATACGGACTTGCTCAAGCGCCTTGACAAAAACCTCTGACCGACTCATGGCATTCTCAGGCGGATCCGGGTAGGGTTTATCCGATCGTTACTTTCATCCCCCGAAGATGGAAGTCGCCCCAGCGCCTCTGAGTTTGACGCACGACCGAGAGAAACGTTTTGCCCTTCGAGAATTTCCAGGCTGCCCCTGTGCCCACGCGCCGGTCAAGCCGACTCCGCACTGCGGCCTCTGAGGCCCCCGCGGCGGGAACGACCGAGCCGACCCTGACGGCCGAGTCCATCGTCGCTCTCGCTGCGGTCGCTCCCCTTTCCCGTCGTGCCGCCCGGCAGCGGCTGACCGTCGACGCGCCCATCGCTGACGCTCCGCTCGCGCGGGTCGACGATGCTCCTGCCGACATCGTCGCCGAAGCATCCGATGCGCCCCTGGCGACCGAGAAGGTCGAAGAGCTCGTCGAGATCACCGAGGAGATCTCCGAGTCGACCGCTGCACCGGAATCCGTCGTGTTCACCGGCCCGATCGAGATGCCGGCAGGCCCGGCCGCGCAGGCTGCGGACGCCGAGGCAGCCGACCACTCGACCGCTGACGCCAGGAACGACTCAGACGCCTTCGACCGCGCGTCACGTGCGTTCCGCGCCATGGGCTCGGCGTCGACAGCACCAGCCTTCACCGCATCGAGCGCCTCCTCCGCACCGGAAGAGGCCGACGAAACCGCCGCAACGGCCGAAACCGACGAGTCCGGCACGGCGTCGCATGTCGCCCCGCGCCGTCACCGTGGCACGCGCAAGTTCCTCGCCTTCGGCGCAACGGTCGGTGTCATGAGCCTCGCCGGTCTCCTCGCCGTCTCGATGACCCTCCCCGCCGAAGCTGTCGCCGCGGCTCAGGGCCCGGGCGCCGTCGCGGCCATCTCGCTCACGACCGCGTCCGCTGCGGCCGCGCACGGTGCTGGTGAAGACGAGATCCAGGCATTCGTCGCTCCCTCCGGTGTCGAGAACGAGTCGCTCGCGCGTTCCGACGACTTCAGCACCATCTCGCTCGTCGAGGTCGCCGCCGAACAGGGCATCAACTACTCCAACGAGATCTTCACGAACGACCCCGAAGCTGCGATCCAGTGGCCCTTCCTGGTCGGTGTCGGCATGAGCTACGGCTACGGGATGCGCAGCGGACGCCTCCACGAAGGCATCGACTTCGTGCCGGGCAACGGTGCTCCCATCCAGGCCATCGCCGACGGTACCGTTCGCACAGCGACCGAGCAGGGCGGCGCCTTCGGTGTGACGGTCTACATCGACCACATCATCGACGGCCAGAAGATCACCAGCCACTACTCGCACATGCAGTACGGGTCGCTTCAGGTGAAAGATGGCGACACCGTGAAGGTCGGCGACATCGTCGGCAAGACCGGAAACACCGGCCGTTCCTACGGCGCACACCTGCACTTCGAGCTCATCGTCAACGGTTCGACCATCGATCCGATGCCCTGGCTCAACAAGAACGCCGGTCGGTACTCGTACTGACCACCTTGATTTCATGAGGACGCCACTGTGATGGTATTCTCGTGTGGTTGCCCCGAGAGGGGCAGCACGCCCCGATAGCTCAGTGGCAGAGCACTTCCATGGTAAGGAAGGGGTCGTCAGTTCAATCCTGACTCGGGGCTCGCAGCATTCTTCTCACGCAGACGTATGCCTCGCGGCAGGGTAGCTCAGCTGGTTAGAGCGCACGACTCATAATCGTGAGGTCGCGGGTTCAAGCCCCGCTCCTGCTACAGACGTAAGCCCCCGGTTCTCCGGGGGTTTTGTCGTGTCGGGGGAAGCTTGTTCAAGCTTGATTGGCGGGATGTGCCGGTTCTGTGCCGGTCAGCGTTGGATGTTTGACTTGAGCGAGGTCGGTGTCGGTGTCGGGGGAACCCAGGTGAGGGCCCGGACACAAACCTAGGCTGGGCTCGGGGGCCGACGATGACTCGGTGTCTCGGCCGCACGCTCCTCAAACTTCGAGACGGAAGCGTCGAAGGCCGCCACCGCGGTCCGCAGCAGTGCGCTTGACACGGCCCAGGAGGTAGTGGCGTATCGGAGATGCTCGCTCGCACCTTCTATCGAGGCGAGGTTGAACGACATCCTGGCGACGGCAGAGTTCCCATGAGCGAGCGACGACGTCTGTCGCCAGGCAGCCAGGATGGTTGGTTGGGGCATCGCGGGGAGTCGGCGCTGAACGTCGATAATCATGGCAGTGCGCGTGGGGCGCGGATGATCAACTGAGTCCTGATTCAGACCCTTGATTCTGTTTTTGTCTGCTTCGAGTAGCGCGAGCATCGAAGCCTTTTCGTCACTCGCATCAGTGCCGACTTCGGCCGCGAAGTCGGCTGCGTCGTTCTGCTCCCACCATGTCCACCTCAGGGACCTGAGAGCCCGCCTCGCCAGTGTGCCCGGTTGCTGCAGCCATAGCGCAGTCACCGCGCCCTCAAGTGCTCCACGAACGAGCGAATGGCCCGCGTATCGGGTGGGGGTATCAGTGTCCTTCATGGCATCGGTGTAGGTCAAAAGGTGATTTGCTGCGACTTGCAATTGGAAGCGGGTCTGATGGCTCATGGGCATTGTCGAGGTCAGGCCGTCCGCGCGCTTCAACGTCCCACCTTCGATGGGCGTCACCGAGAGTACGCGCTTGTGCATCGCCGGGATAATCGCGCACAAACGAATATGCTCGGCGCGCCCATGAGCCTCCAAGCTTGGGCTGGCTCTGACACCGGACTCTGGCATGTACTACTCATATCAGGTGATCGGTGTAGCGGCGGAGTAGGTCTTCAGGTCCAAGCTGGATCCACAGCAGGCCAAGCGGCAGAGCTGATCAACACTAAGTCTCGCTAGAACCTCGCTTGTGGGGTGCTATGAGTTGGTTCTCCCGGCCCACGTCGGTGTGCCTTCGAAGCGAGAGGTGGCTGTGAGAACTTTCTCTACTCGTTCAAGGCCGGCCTTCGGCCGGATGGCGAGCACGGCTTGCGGTGCGTCCGGTCCTCGCTCCGCTGCGGTCCGGGCGCTCCTCGGCCGTGCTTGCCATCGACTGCCTTAGACTCTCCCCGTGCCCACCTCCGATCCGCGCGCTCTGGCCGCCGCATTCTCCCCTGCAGTGTTCAAAGCGCTGGCGGGGGCAGAAGTCGGCAGCGCGGCTGGGCGGGTGGCTCGGCTGCTTGGGCCCGATGAGCCAACTTCGACTGTGCTCGCTGATGCTTTTGAGGCAGCACACGCTCGCCTTCTCTCCACCTATCCGAGTGAGTATGCGTTTAAGAACGAGATCATTTCAAAGATCATCGTCGGTAAGCACTCGCCATCCACAGCCTCAGCCCTGCTCGAGCAGCCGATGGGGTCATCGGTCGCCGATGTGCTGATCCTCAACGGAACATCGACTGTTTACGAGGTGAAGACCGATCTGGATTCCTTCGCTCGGTTGCCGACGCAACTCGCGGACTACAGCCGTCACGCTGAGCATGTGTACGTAGTTGTTTCCGAACGACGGGTGGAGTCAGCAGAGCGCATCGTCCCAGGAACTGTCGGCGTTCTAGCGCTCCGTCGACGCGGCTCCCTATCTGTCGTTCGCTCGGCCGTATCGAACCTGGCGAATCTGCTCCACGCTGACCTCTTCCGTCTCCTACGAACGGGTGAAGCAAAGTCGCTTATCTTTAGGTTGACGGGATATAAGTCAGGAGTCGCCTCTGGCCTTGCGCGTGCAGAGATGTACGAGATCTTCACCACACTTCCTCGTGAACAAGCGCATGCTGCGACCGTCGCAGAACTCAAGGGGCGCGGTCTCAGCGCTCGAAGGCTGGTTACCAGCAGTGCTTTCCCGCCAAGTCTTCGGGCGCTGGCATATGGAAGTGAGCTTTCGGCGATCGGCACTGCACGCCTTGAGCAACGGCTGTCACTGCCTGTGGAGGCGGTGCTCTCCGCGATTTGACGCGGAGGCTCGGCTAGGCCATCATGAGGCCAGTCGAGCAATGGAGCCCTTATGTACTTCCCGTACTTGTACAGTCGTCAGGCCGAACTGAACGCGGTTTTTGACGTCTGTTCCAATTTCGGCTCCCCTCAGCGCATCTTCCCACTCATCGAGCCGGTCGAGCCAGCTGCAAAACTGATGTCCACCCTGACCGACCTTAAGTCAAAGGCTATGGCCGCGTACGTCATCGTGAACCCGCACCAGGGCAAGCTCTCAAAGTCGGCGGTCGCAACGGCTTGGCAGAGCGACTTCGCAGCAACGCTGGCCGATCCGGCGGTGGTCTACCCGACATTCAAGGAGACGGCAGCCACGACTCTCAAGGACATTGCGAGTTTCGTCGCCGCCTACCCAGGGCGCAAGATCGGCATCGTGCTGGCAACGAGCAAGCTCGCTCCCGGGGATCTTGCGAAGGCTCTTTCTGGTTCGGACTACACCGTCTTTTTCCTCGCGACTGCGAGCTCTGCGAACTATCTCGCTGCGCTAGGGCCCGCCCGAACAGTCGACGTGAGTGACAACTTCCGCAGCGAAGCCCGGAACAAGGACTACTCCGGCGAGGAGTGGCTCGGAAACAATCACACGTCATGGAGTGCAGCGGGTCGCCGCGGCTTCTCCGACTTCACCATGCTCCCCGGGACTTACAAAGACGGAGGCGGACCGGTTGGAGCGATCGCGATTCATCTAACATATGCGCTCGGTTCCGATCTCTGGATTCAGCACTTTATTTCGACTACTGATGAGCAGACTGATCCGCAAGCGACCAAATTCAAGGAAGTTCTGGGGGACATCCAGCGGCAGCGAGCGGTGACGCAGTCTCGCTTTGAGCTCTCTCCAGGACTTAGTAGCTACGAAACGCAGCGTGCTTCGGGGAACTACACGAATCTCTCCGGAAATAAGCGTCAGCAGGTTTCGCACCACATACACACTGTCGCGAAGCATCTCGGGCTATAGATCCGCACGGGAGTCAACTGGGGTGCAATCGCTCTTCGAGGGCGGGCATTCATTCATGCACCACGAATTCGCTGATGGTCGGCGCGCCTGACCCGGTTCCGGCACCCGCGGACTAGACTCCCGGTGACTCCGTCACGCGAAGCGCCCAAGGGCCGGGAGTCTAGTCCGCGGGTGCAAAGACGAAACCCCGGCGATGTGACGTGAGTCAGGGATCGTTCCGGGGTCTTCGCATACAAGCATACGGATTCTCCTTCCGATGTCAACCTAGAGGGATCGCAGCATGCCGGAGCCACTTGATCGCTCGAGACTGTTGCCGCTGCTGACTGCCGAGAGGCTCGACTCCTATCTCAGGGTGTCTAACAGCGTCAACGACGCGATCCGGCTGTACGAGTGGAACATGGCCGCGGCGGCCAGCGTCATGGAACTCACCGGGATCGTCGAAGTCGTGGTCCGGAATGCGCTTGATAGAGAGCTCCAGCAATGGGTGAAAACCAAGCACCCCGGGAGCGTTTGGTTCGACAGAGTGCCGCTGGACCCACAGGGACGCGCTGACGTCGTTAAGGCCCGAAGCCGTGCAACCCAGAAGGGTCGCCGCGCCGAAGTGCACGGCAGAGTGATCGCCGAACTCACCTTGGGATTCTGGCGGTACCTCGTAGAGTCTCGCTACCTCACCTCACTCTGGATCCCGGCGACTCACAGTGCATTCCCGCGTGGGGTTCAGGATCTGCGGCAGCGCCAACGAGAAGTTAAGTCGAGCCTCCAGCAACTTCACTTTGTGCGGAACAGAGCGGCCCACCACGAACCGATCCATAGTCGCGATCTGGCACGGGACTTCGCACGTGCGCTCGAATTGCTCGGTTGGGTATCTTCTGACGCTGCGGAGTGGGCGCGGACAACCAGTTCACTTCCCGAGGTCATCAGACGGAAGCCTTGACGGTGCCGGTTTTGTGCCGGGACCTCTGCTGAAACCACCCTCATTCAGCTGTCGCTAACCATGACCGTGCCCGCGGAATCATGCGGCAAACGAGGACGAACGAGTCCCCGCTAGACCGCAGAATCTAACTCATAATCGTGAGGTCGCGGGTTCAAGCCCCGCTCCTGCTACAGACGTAAGCCCCCGGTTCTCCGGGGGTTTTGTCGTATCGGGGTCCGGCTCGCACTATGGCCGCGAAAGCGCAACCCCCTGAGCTGAGCCCCGCATGGGGCGTACGGTCGCCAGATGAGTCGGGCACGCACGACCTCAAAAGCCCGCATCGACATCGACGGTCGCGAACTGACCCTGGCTCCGGGGCAAGACCTCGTGCGACTCATGCATGACATGGAAGAGGCCTCGCGCACGGAAGGAACTTTCGTTCACTTCACCTCGGGAAACATGCTCATGAGCGCGCTCGTCTCAGGCAGGACGCGCGTCGTGATCTCCGTCGAGGCCGACGCCGCGGACCCGCCGCATGACCTGTCCGAGCACGCGCGCACCGACTGGGATTTCTGAGAGAAGACGGATCCTGCAGAGACTCGTCGTCGTCGTCGACAGGCGAGGCTGCGGACGCGGACGGTCAGCGTCGGTCGCGTCGGCGGGTGGGAGGCGGCCGGTGCGGGATCGGGATCGGCCGGGTCGCACGGGAAGCATCCTGGAAGCGCTCGACCGCCTCGAGCACCTCGTGCACGTTCGGATACCGCAGGGCGAGAGGGAGGTCTCGCATCCAGATGACTTCGACATCGGTGGGTGCGTCGTCATAGATCCGGCAGACCACACGCCGGTGGTCGCTCTCGGGGTGGTGCAGGTCGTGGATCGCCCAGTCGGTCTCGCTCACCTTGACCAGTGTGAACCGCGGCTCTGGAACCTGCTCCATCATTCTCCTGACTGTCCCCAGCTTGCAGGATGGTCGATTTCGCGCCGGATGGGTAGGCCCTTGACAGGTTCGCGGGCGTGCGGAAGGGCTTCCACCGGGTCAGAATTCGTTTCCACAGATTTGTGACGTTTCCTCCACGGCATCCGTCTTAGTGGTGTCGTTGAAGTGCGACCCGCACCGGATGCCAGGTGCGGACACAGAAATGAAGGAGCGCATCATGGCCAATGTCACCGGCGGTACCCAGCCCAAAGCTCAGGTTGTCGCACACCAGCAGGGGTCCGCAGCGGGAAAGACGACCATCGAAGACTCGGTCGTCGCCAAGATCGCCGGCATCGCCGCGCGCGAGGTCTCTGGGGTCTATGCACTCGGCGGCGGAGGTGCACGCGTCGTCGGGGCCATCCGCGACGCTCTCAACACGACCGACCTCACTCAGGGCATCAGCGTCGAGGTGGGCGAGACGCAGGTCGCCGTCGACGTGATCATCGTGGCGGACTACCCGGTGTCACTGCAGAAGGTGGCCGACGACGTTCGCTCTGCCATCGGCAAGGCCATGGTGGAACTCGTCGGCATGGAGGTCGCCGAGGTCAATGTCACCGTCAACGACGTGCGCATCCCGTCCGACGACGCTGACACCGTGCAGGAGGCGCGGGTCCAGTGAACGCGTCGGTGATCGGTGCAGCCACCGCGGTCGTGCTCGCGTTGACATGGATCATCCTCGGCTTCTGGGCGTTCGTGCTCGTCGCCCTGGCCATGCTCGTGGGCGCGGCGATCGGGCGCATCGCCGATGGCCGACTCGACATGCGAGCGCTCGCCGAGGTCTTCCGAGGTCGGCGATCGTCGTCATGACGACAGGTCACGCACCCGAGACGGTGCACGGCGCCGTCCCGGGCGCGACGATCTTCACCGGTCGCGCCTTGGAGCACCTCGCAGTCGGTATCGCGCACGAAATCGCTGGGGTTCCCGCGCGCGACGTCGCAGTGACGCTCTCGGATGAACGGGGCTCGCTCCGTGTCTCGGTCACGGTGCCCGTCGCCGTGGCCGAGAACGGCGGCGCCACCATCGTCGAGAGCGGAGATGAACTCCGGCACGGCCTCATCGACGGGATGCGCAACCTCGTCGGCCGGACCGTCAGCACTGTCGACATCCGCTATGCGGGTGTCCTTCGAACCAGGGAGAAGAGGGTCGGATGACGAACGAACAGACGATCTACCGTCGCGTTCTCCGTCGAGAGCTTCAGGCTCCCCGAACAGTTCCGGCCGTGGTCGTGGCAACCGTCGGAGTGGTCGCTCTCGTCGGCCTGATGATCGTCGGGATCTGGTGGTGGGTCGACCCTCGGTTCCGCGAAGGGGCGCAGCCCTGGCTCGCCGGAGTGGCGGGACTCGGGCAGGAGTGGGCGGCGTCGATGGGGATCGGCGTGGTCCTCGTGCTGCTGGCGCTCTTCCTTCTCGTGCTCGCGGTCGTGCCGGGGCGTCGCCCTCGTCGCGGCCGCGCGACAGATCGAGCGGTCCTGCTGGTCGACGACGGAGTGATCGCCGATTCGATCGCCGAAACGGTGGCGCGGCGCACGGGTGTCGAGCGCGGCCGGGTCTCGGTGACCGTCGGGCGGCGCGAGGCGACAGTGCGCATCACGCCGACCAGCGGCGTGCCGGTCAGCCGTTCGGCCGCAGCATCCGCGGTGGAGGACACGCTTTCCGGAGTCGGGTTCGCTCTGACGCCCCGTGTCATCGTTGCACCCGAGGGAGTGATCGCATGAAGACCACGAACCGCGTCATGAACCGCGTGGTGCTGCTCCTCGTCGGCATCGTCCTGCTGGGCGCAGGAGTGGCGACGATCATCGCGGCGCTCCAGTCGGCTGGTGCCTCGCCAGCGTGGCTGGACGGCCCCGTGACGGCGATCTCCGAGGCATGGACGACGGTCGGCGCGTGGCGCGTCGAGGTCACGGGCATCGGTGCGGTGTCGGTCTTCATGGTCGCGGCCGCCGCTGCCGTGATCGTACTGACGATGCTGCTGCTCATGTTCGTGCTCTCACGGCGACGCGGCGGATCCAAGAATGTGCTCGACGTGAAGAGCGGCGACGGTCGTACGACGGTCGATCGCAACGTGGCGGATGCTGTGCTCACCGCCCCGCTGAACAGCCGGCCGGACGTGATCGCTGCTCGCACCAGTGCGTACCGTCTGAAGACGTCTCACGCCATCGAGCTCGCCGTGACGGTGCGGCCCGGCGCTTCGCTGGCGGCCGTGACAGAGGCCGCGGAGACGGCCATCCGTGACTGGGATCAGCTCCTCGGGTCTCGTGTCCCGATCATGCTGCACCTGTCGGACAGGCGGTGGCGGGACACGTTCCGAGCACGGACGCGGGTGAGTTGACTCGTGCGCTCGGCCCAGTGCTGAAAAGACGAACGCGCGAACACCGCGTGTGAGGATTCGGTCGCGAGATACGTGGCCGAGAAGGAAAGGAAACGCCATGGGTGCTGAAGACAAGATCAAAGCCGCTGCGGAGAAGGTCGCGGGAAAGGCGAAGGAGGTCGTGGGCAACGTGACCAACAACGACCAGCTCGCCGCCGAAGGCAAGGCTGAGCAGGCCAAGGGCAACGTTCGCGACGCCGCCGAGAACGTGAAGGACGTCTTCGAGAAGTAGCGGGCGTCGGGGAGGGGCCCGAGGGGGCTCCTCCCCGAACTTCGACCGTTCGGTGAGATCCGATGGTGCGATCCGACCGTGCATCCGCTCCGAAGGACCGGAGGGACGCGTAAAAGGATGGGCAGATGACTGACGAACGAATACATGGTGCGCTTGAGCGGGCCGACGACCGCATCGTCGCGGGGCGTGCCGCCGACGGCGACGTCGAAGCGTTCGCCGTGCTCGTTCGCCGATACACGCCCATGATGCGCGCCTACACCCAGCGGATGCTCAACGCGTCGGCTGACGTGGATGACATCGTGCAAGAGGCGTTCGTCACTGCCTGGCAGCGCTTCGGGGAACTGGAAGACCTCTCGAAGGTGAAGAGCTGGCTGATGCGGATCGTCAGCCGCAAAACGGTCGACCGTATCCGCGCTCACCGTCAGGTGTGGGACGTCGACGAGATCGATCGCGCGGCGCCGCTCAACACGTCGCCCTCTGAGATCGTCGAGGCTCGCGCAGGTGTGGCCGCCGTCGGCGCGGCGCTGCGTGAGCTTCCGGACGCACAACGGGAATGCTGGGTCCTTCGCGAGATGGGCGGCTACTCCTATGACGAGATCGCCGAGGAGCTCGGCATCCCCGCTTCGACGGCACGAGGCTTGCTGGCCCGTGCCCGAAAGCACATGATCGTACGCATGGAGGAGTGGCGATGAATGACGACCACGACATCCCCGAGACCGGGCGGCTCGGTCTCGAACCGACTGACCTCGACGGACACACCCTTGAAGAGCTGACGGACTATCTCGAAGCCGGACGGCAGCCCACCGACCCGTCCATCGAGGAATCTCCCGGCTGCCAGCTGGCTCTCGATGCCCTCGAACGACTCCACGGTCTCGGCGGACAGCTGATCGACGCGGACGCCGCAGCAGCTCCCGACGTCGACGCGGGCTGGGTCGACCGCATCCTGAACGGCATCGCATTGGATGCGCGAGCGGGCCGGCGGATCCCCTTCGAGTCCCCGGACGAGCGCGTCGATCTCGCGATCACCGAGGGCGCCGTGCGCGGCCTCATCCGCTCGGCAGAGAACGCTGTCCCCGGCCTCCTCGTCGGACGGTGCCGTCTCCAGGGAGACGTCACCGTGCCCGGCGAACCGATCCGCATCGAGATCGAAGCCAGTGCGCTCCACGGGGAGCCGATCCGACGCATCGCAGACCGGCTCCGCGAAGAGGTCGGCGAACGGCTGCGCCGCCATACAGAGCTGAACGTCGTCGCGATCGACATCGCGATCAGAGACATCCAGGAGGCGTGATGGTGGACGAAACAGAAGTGATGACCTCCCGAGCGCGCGTTGAACTCGCCGCAGAAATCGAAGAAGTCGTGCGGGCGACCGCGGGGGTGCGGAACGTCTACCGCTCCGGTTCGCTCATCTCGAACCTGCTGCGAGCAGGGGCGGCAGCGCTAGGTACCCAGAACGAGGGGGAGCCGATGATCGCGGTGGTCTCCGGTGAGCGTGGCGTCGTCGTGGAGGCATCCATCGGGATCGATTCTCGGTCGCGCGCTGCCGAGATCCTGCGCGCCGTCCATGAAGCGATCGATGAGCGGCTGAGCGCCGACGGGCTGGAGCGCGACAGCATCACCCTCAGCGTCGTGTACGTGCAGTCACCGGAGGCCACCTGACTCCGGGCGCACACACCGACGCAATCGAAGATTCTGCGGATTCCGTTGGTCCTTGAGCAGGATCAAACGGAATCAGTCGTAGAAAGAAAACGATTGACGCGAGAACCGCCGTGGCTCTACTGTTCAGAGCATGTCAGCAACGACGCCCATTCATCTCGAACGCCCCGACGGCAAGGGGCTCGCCGCCGGAACCCTCGGCCTCTGGGGATCCACGGTCATCGGTCTGGCCTCCACCGCGCCCGTCTACTCGCTCGTGGCGACGCTCGGCTTCGTCGTGCTCGCGGTGGGCGCGCAGGCCCCGATCGCCTTCATCGTCGCGTTCGTGCCCATGCTCCTGATCGCCTTCGCCTACCGGGAGTTGAACAACGCCGTGCCCGACTGTGGCACGACCTTCACCTGGGGCACCAAAGCGTTCGGCCCCTGGGTGGGCTGGATGGGCGGGTGGGGTGTGGCCGTCGCGGGTATGGTCGTACTCGCCAACCTCGCCCAGATCGCCTCGGTCTACTTCTGGTCCCTCATCGGACAGGACATGGAGAACAACGACTGGCGCGTGGTCGTCGTCGCCGTCGTCTTCATCGCCGCGATGACGTGGGTGAGTTGGCGCGGCGTCGAGATCGGTGAGCGCATCCAGAATGTCCTGCTCGCCATCCAGTACCTCGCGCTTGCGATCTTCGTCGTCGCCGCACTGTGGCAGTTCTTCGCCGGCACCGCGCCGAATCCGACCCCGCTCGACCTCGAGTGGTTCAACCCGTTCGCCTTCACGGACTGGTCGGGCTTCACCGAGGCCATCCTGCTCGCACTGTTCATCTACTGGGGGTGGGACACCTGCCTCGCCCTCAACGAGGAGACCAAGGACCCGAAGCGCATCCCCGGTCGGGCCGCACTGCTGACCACGGTCATCCTGCTCTTCACCTATGTCGGCGTGACTGTCGCCGCCATGATGTACGCGGGGCTCGGGGAAGACGGCACAGGCCTCGGTAACGAGGCGAACGCCGACGACTTCTTCCTCGCCATCAAAGACGGGTTGCTCGGCCCGTTCGGCTGGGTCCTGGTCGTCGCGGTGATCATCTCGGCTGTGTCCTCGACGCAGACGACGATCCTTCCGACCGCCCGAGGAACGCTGGCGATGGGTGTCTACCGGGCGCTGCCGGCCAAGTTCAAGAACGTGCACCCCGAATACAAGACCCCCTCCTTCTCGACGATCGTCATGGGAGTGGTCGCGATCGCCTACTACGTGGGCATGACGCTGATCAGCGACAACATTCTGCAGGACTCGATCCTGTCGCTCGGACTGGCGATCGCGTTCTACTACGCCATCACCGGATTCGCGTGCGTCTGGTATTTCCGCAAGGACCTGAACCGGTCCGCTCGTGAGTTCTTCTTCAAGGGGTTGTTCCCGCTGCTGGGGGCGCTCATGCTGACCGGCGCGTTCGTGCAGTCGGCGATCGACATGTGGGACGTCGACTACGGCTACACGGTGCTGTTCGGCATCGGCGGAACCTTCGTGATCGGCATCGGCTCGCTCGCCTTCGGCCTCGTGCTGATGTTCGTCTGGTACGCGTTCCCCCGGTCGAAGCGGTTCTTCCGTGGCGAGAGCCTGAACCGCGACACTCAGGTGATGGTGCCCGAGGAACCAGGAGCGCTCACGCGGTCGATCGACGGCGGTATCTGACAGGGACCGGGACGTGCTCAGCCCGGGCTGGCCTGCATCGTCGTGAGCGCGGCGCCGATCTGGTTCTCCAGCCACGGTCCCAGGAGCGCCATGCCGGCTGGCGCGAAGTGCGAGCCGTCCACGTAGAGCTCCTGTCCGTCAGGGGTCTGGGTCAGACAGGTGCCGTTCGGACAGGTGGACGCGGCGAAATCGAGGAGCTTGACGTTCGCGTGCTTCTCCGAGATCGCCGCGGCGACGGCGTCCTTGCAGCCCAGTCGCTTCGGGGACAACGTGCCGGACGGATCACGCGGACGATCGTTCGAGAGCAGGATGAGTGGTGTGTTCCCGGAGCTGTCTCCGATCTCGACCAGCTTTTCGAGTTGCGCTTCGTATCGGGCAGCCCATTCCGCCGAGCACGGGCCGACCCATTCACCGTTGAAGAGCTGGTCGTTTGCATCCCAGATGTTGCGAACGAGGTAGACGTCCGGCTGGCTGACCTCGTTCGCCGCGCGCAGCTCATCCTGCCATTTCCAGCACAGCTTCTTGGTGTCCATGGTGAAACCGTCGCCGGCTCGTGCGGTGTCTGCGTCGAAGATCCCGCATCCGGGCTCAGTGACGTCGGTGGCGACGATGCCGTCTGAGCTGTAGTCGGCCAGCGCTTCGTACATATTGCCCGCGACGGAGTCGCCGATGACGGTGACGGCGACGGGGCCGCCTTCATGTCCCGGAGGCAATTCGACGGTCGGGTCGATCGGGAACACTTCGCCCGGTGCCGTCTGGACAGCAGCCGGCGCGGCCGCGGGCCGAGGCGCGGTCGCGCGCTCATAGGGGAGGTACCAGGCGGCTGCGACGACGAGGCCGAAACTGATGACGATGGCGAGGATGGCCGACAAGGGCTTCCATTGCCTGACCCGCAGCGGCTCTGTGACGACGTAGTGCAGTGTGGTCGCGATCAACCATGTGACGAATCCGCCGAGGGCGAAGAGCACCAGAGGGGGGATCTGGCCTTGGGTGAGGGTCTGCAGCGCCCAGAACACCGGAAGGTGCAGGAGGAACATCGAATACGCCAGGATCCCGACGAGTCGGAACGGTTTCCAGACGAACGGTCGCGCGATGATGTTCGCCGGAAAGCACAGCGTCGCGATGAACACGGCGATCGCCACGGAGACGGCGGCGAGCCCGCCCTGATAGAGCCACGGCTCGTGATAGCTGCTGGTGGCGATGCTGGCGATGACGACGGTGGCGAGCGAGACCGCACTGGTTGCCGAGACGGCGACTCGAGCACGCGTGGAGAAGGTGGATCCTGCCCAGGACGGCGCTTTCGTGAGGATCCAGGCGACGAGTGCTGCGAATGCCGCACCGGCGACGAAGCTGACAGCGCGGGAGTCCGTGCCCAAGTACAGGCGGTCGGTGTTGGATCCGTCGAACAGCAGCGGGGCGACGAGTGCGGAGCCCAGGAGAGCGATGAAGAGTGCGATCGTGAACGCGCCGGTGCGGCGACGGAGGGCGAACCACAACCCGCCGACAACCAGCGGCCAGACGATGTAGAACTGCTCCGTGACAGACAGGGACCACATCTGTCCGAGAGGGATGATCTGGTTGGCGGCATCCCAGTACCCGCTGTCGTTGGCGATCTGATACCAGTTCGCCACCTGCGCAAGCGAGGCGATGGCCGTGCCGGACGCGGACTCCAGCTCCCTGACAGTGCCGAACTGCCACACCATCAGGAGCACGCCACCGAGCGTGATGACCAGGGCCGGCAGGAGACGTCTTGCGCGCCGGGCATAGAAGCTGCCATACCGGATGCGCCCGTTGCGGGTCGCTTCCTTGATCAGGAGCAGAGTGATCAGGAACCCGGAGACGACGAAGAACATGTCGACGCCGAACAGGCCACGGTCGGACCAGCCGGAGTGATAGAGCAGGACAGACAGGATGGCGAGTCCGCGAGCGCCGTCGATTGCGGGAACATGTGCGAAGGCGAGCACCGCCGGGCGCGGCGCCGGTGCCGCGGCATCTCGATATTCGCGCCGAGTGCGCCGGGGCATCGATGCGTCAGGCGCGTGGCCGTGTAGGGCCGGTTCGGCGGCTCTCGAGTTCATGATTCCTATCAGCGTGTGCGGCTCTACGAAGAAGAACGTCTCCGTGACGGGGGTTGTCGCGCAAAATTCGCTCGCCCAGTCTGTTCGCTTCGCGACAACAGACGACGGCGCGGAAGGCGGATTGAGTACGCCCGGCCGGCGAAGCAGTAGTCCGATCGCATCAATGGGTAGCAGGCGCGGGCGGTTTGCGAGCTTGGCCTAGGCTTGCCAGGTGCGCATCCGGCTCGACATCGCCTACGACGGCACCCACTTCCGCGGCTGGGCGCGCCAGCCTGGCCTCCGCACGGTCCAGGGCACGCTCGAGTCCGCGTTGGCCCGCATCGTCGGGTCGGACGTGCAGCTGGTGGTCGCCGGGCGGACGGATGCCGGCGTGCACGCGAGCGGCCAGGTCGCCCACGTGGATCTCGACGACACGCAGTGGGCGCGGATCGCGGCGCGAAACGGACGCGCGCCGCAGGATCCCGCCGCCTCGATCGCCGGACGCATCCGCGGTGTCCTCGGGGCATACGCCGATGTCACGGTCTTCCGCTCCGCCGAGGCTCCGGATGGGTTCGACGCGCGGTTCTCGGCAGTGTGGCGGCGCTACCGCTACCGTCTCGCCGATCAGCACGCGGGCTTCGACCCGCTACGCCGGCTCGACACCACCAGCATCCGCGGCGTCCTCGATGAGCAGGCGATGGATGCTGCCGCCCGCACCCTCATCGGACTGCACGACTTCGCTGCCTACTGCAAACCGCGCGAGGGGGCGACCACCATCCGGACCCTTCTCGACTACCGCTGGGAACGCGACGCCCACGGCGTGCTGGTGGCCGAGGTGAAGGCCGACGCGTTCTGTCACAGCATGGTGCGTGCCCTTGTCGGCGCGTGTGTCGCCGTCGGCGAAGGACGCCTCGATGTCGGCGATGTCGTGGTGCTCCGCGATGCGCTGACCCGGACCAGCGAATTCAAGGTGCTGGCCGCGCGAGGCCTCGCCCTCACCGAGGTCGGGTACCCGGCTGACGAGCTGCTCTCTGCGCGGGCCGAACAGACGCGCGCCCGCCGCGCCAGGACGAGTGACGAGTGAACGGAGCCGGGCCACAGACTCCGCGAGTAGCGTGGGAGGGATCATGAAGGTCATTTCGTACAACCTCCAGAAGCACCGCGCTGCGGGCGAGCTCGCGGCTCTCGTCGGCGAGCACGACCCTGACATCCTCTGCCTGCAGGAATGCGATGTGCCGGCCCTGCCGCGACAGATCGGTGGTCTCGTTCTCGCGGACGCCACGCATGGCAACCGCCTGGGGATCGCGCTCTTCTACCGGGAGAGCACCTACCACCTGCAGGGCATCCGGATGCTCGGGCTGAAGAAGTCGCTGCACGATCGAATCGCCAAGCCTGCGCACGAACGGGTTCTCGGTGCGCGGTTGCGCGACATCGACGCGGGTCGCGACTTCATCGTCGCGTCTTTCCACGCGGCCCCGCTCACGGCGCTCAACTCGCTGCGCCGACACCAGATCCGAGCTGCCCTGACAGAGCTCGCGACGCTGGGCGAGGGGCTGCCCCAGCTCATGGTCGGCGACTACAACTATCCGGTCTTCAAGGAGAACCTCGGCCAGGCGGTCCGTGATCACGGCTACGCGCTGACTCTGAGCGACGACCACACCTACACGCGGTACCGGGTCTTCCGTGGGCACTACGACTTCGCCACCTCGACCGGGTTCGAGATCGAGCGCATCACCACACTGCCGCAGGGGTCGAGTGACCACCGCCCGATCCTGGTGACCGTCAGCCCGAGCTGACGCAGGCCAGGCGGGTTTGGGAGAACCGGCTGCTGTGGCGTATGCTGTCTCTTTGGTGCCCTTCCCTGTACTGCGGAGAGGGTGCATCGTCCGAACGTGAGCCCTCCACTGGCGTGTTCCTCAGGGAACCACCCCGGAGTGGGATTCACGAACTTCTCCGTTCGACACAAGAAAGCAGCACTATCGTGACGCGCACTTACACCCCGAAGGCCGGCGAGGTCCAGCGTGACTGGGTCGTCATCGACGCCACCGACGTCGTTCTCGGCCGTCTGGCTTCGCACGCCGCTACGCTCCTGCGTGGCAAGCACAAGCCCACCTTCGCCAACCACATCGACTCGGGTGACTTCGTCATCATCGTGAACGCAGAGAAGGTCGCGCTCACGGGTCAGAAGCTTCAGAAGAAGCTGGCTTACCGCCACTCCGGTTACCCGGGCGGCCTCAAGTCGGTCACCTATGCCGAGCTCCTCGAGAAGAACCCGATCCGCGCTGTGGAGAAGGCCATCCGTGGCATGCTCCCCAAGAACAGCCTGGGCCGTCAGCAGCTGTCGAAGCTCAAGGTGTACGTCGGTGCCGAGCACCCGCACGCCGCGCAGCAGCCCCAGCCGTACACCCTCGACCAGGTCGCCCAGTAAGCGCCGTAAAGACTTAAGGACATACTCGTGGCTGACATCCAGGACACCACCGAAACCCCCCAGAACTTCTCGACGTCGACCCCTGAGACCGAAGCAGTCGAGGCGGCTCCCCGCCCCGTGCTCAGCGTCCCGGGTGCCGCTGTCGGCCGTCGCAAGCAGGCCATCGCCCGCGTGCGCATCGTCCCCGGTTCGGGCACGATCACGGTCAACGGTCGCACGATCGAGGACTACTTTCCGAACAAGCTGCACCAGCAGCTGATCAACGACCCGTTCACCGTGCTGAACCTCACCGGTTCGTACGACGTCATCGCCCGTATCTCGGGTGGTGGCCCCTCGGGTCAGGCCGGCGCACTGCGTCTCGGCATCGCTCGTTCGCTGAACGGCATCGACGAAGAGAACAACCGTCCGACCCTCAAGAAGGCCGGCTTCCTCTCGCGCGACGCTCGCGTCAAGGAGCGCAAGAAGGCTGGACTCAAGAAGGCCCGTAAGGCGCCTCAGTACTCGAAGCGTTAAGGTCCACTGCTCCGATGCCGATCTTTGGCACGGACGGCGTGCGAGGACTTGCCAACGGCATCCTCACCGCCGACCTGGCGCTCACCCTGGCCCAGGCGACTGCTGTCGTCCTGGGCCAGGGCCGTACTGCGGAGTCTCGCAAAGCCGAAGGCAAGCGACTCCTCGCAGTTGTCGCCCGTGACCCCCGGGTCTCTGGCCACTTCATCACCGCCGCCGTATCCGCGGGCCTGGCGTCTTCCGGCGTCGACGTCCTCGAAGCGGGGGTCATTCCGACGCCCGCGCTCGCGTTCCTCGTCGCCGACCGTGACGCCGACTTCGGCGTCATGATCTCGGCGTCGCACAACGCGGCACCCGACAACGGCATCAAGATCTTCGCGCGGGGCGGGCGCAAGCTCCCCGACGAGGTCGAGCAGCGCATCGAAGAGGCCATGTCGGGGGAGAAGCTTCGCCCGACCGGAGCCGGTGTCGGTCGCATCGATCGATTCTCCGACGCGGAGGATCGCTACGTCGTGCACCTTCTCGGTTCTCTGCCGAACCGGCTCGAGGGCATCCATGTGGTGCTGGATTGCGCTCATGGCGCGGCATCCGGGGTCTCGCCTGAGACGTTCCGTGATGCGGGGGCCGAGGTCACCGTCATCGGCGCCGATCCCGACGGTTGGAACATCAACGACGGCGTCGGTTCGACCCACCTCGACAACCTCGCCGAGGCCGTCGTGCGCTTGGGCGCCGACATCGGCATCGCCCATGACGGCGACGCCGACCGCTGCCTCGCTGTCGATGCTCAGGGAGCCGTCATCGACGGCGACCAGATCATGGCGATCCTGGCCGTGTCGATGAAGCAGCGCGGTCACCTCACCGATGACACGCTCGTCGCCACCGTGATGAGCAACCTCGGGTTGCACGTCGCGATGCGCGAGCAGGGGATCACCGTGCGTCAGACGGCGGTTGGTGACCGGTACGTCCTCGAGGACATGAACGCCGGCAACTATGCGCTGGGTGGTGAGCAGTCAGGTCACGTCATCATGAGCGAGTTCGCCACCACCGGCGATGGCCTGCTCACCGGACTTCACCTGGTCGCCGAGATGGCCCGCCAGAAGAAGACGATCGCCGAGCTGGCCTCGGTGATGAAGGTCTACCCGCAGGTGCTCATCAATGTTCGCGACGTCGACAAGGATCGTGTCGCTGACGACGAGGTCGTGCAGCAGGCCGTCCGCGACGTCGAGGCCGAACTGGGAGACACGGGCCGCGTGTTGCTGCGCAAGTCCGGCACGGAGCCGCTGGTTCGCGTCATGGTGGAAGCGGCGGATGTCGAATCCGTCCGCACTTACGCCGAGCGTCTCGCAGCCGTGGTTCAGGAGCGACTCGCACTCTGACGCTCCGACCGTCACGCAAGCAATCATCGAACGCCTCAGTCCATCGGACTGGGGCGTTCGTCATTCCCGGCCAGCGCTGGCGCGTGCCTCAGACGAGGTCGGAGATGGTGTCGTACGTGGCTGCGGCGTCGTGCAGCCAGAAGGCATGACCGACGGAAGGCAGGCGCCGGACGCCCCACCCTGCCGCGGCGAGGCGCTCCGGCAGCGGGTCAGGCACGACGGCTTGCCCCTCCGAGGAGAGCACGATCGTCGACGGCACTGCGGGTGCGGCGACGGTCGTCGGATCGAAGGTCAGTTCGCGGAACACCGGTACCGCCATCCGGGAGTCCCACTGCTTCTTCGCCCGGGCCTCTCGCTCGCGGTTCGCGGCACTGTATCGTGCGGTGCCGTTCGCGCCGCGGGATCGGGTCGCGAGCATGGTCAGGGGGAGCGTCACTTGCGGCAGGCCCCAGAACAGGCGTCCGCGCCAGCCCGCAGACGGCAGGCCGAGCTGGAAACCGGGGTCGAGATACACGGCGCTCGTCACCGCAAGTTTCGCGGCCGCGCGAACGAGCACACCGCCGCCGAGGGAGTGGCCGACGGCGGCGAACGGGCCTGCGGGAAGCGACTCGGCGAGATCGTCGACGAAGTCCGCCATGCGATAGCTCGGCGTGTGCCTCGACCGGCCGTGTCCGCGCAGGTCGGGCATCACCACCGTCCGCGTGCCGTCGGCGACGAGGCGTTCGGCGAGGTCCGACCACAGGTCGGCATTCGCCCCCAGGCCGTGGATCAGGACGACGGTGCGGGGGCCGTCGCCGAGGGACGTGACGTGGAGCTTCATGGTGCCTTGCAGATCCGGTGCCGGTCGCCCTCGACGAGAACCTCTGTCGTGCACTCGGCGCTTGTCAGGCGGGGGACTCCGGCCATCGCCGGGGCGTCGAACAGGCCGAGGTGCGCCCCGGTGAGCACGATCGGAGCGACCGCCCACCCCCACGGATCGGCGGCCAGCCACTCGACGTCGTTCTCGGTGACCCACTCGGCCAGTGGCTCGACTTCCGCTCGCTGCATCGGCAGGGTGAGGCTGCGGGGCTCGAAGGTCGAGGCGACGTGCAGGGTGGCACCTGCGGCCACAATCGCCGCGAGGACGGATGCCGCGACCACGCCGGCGGTGCGTGCGACTGTGTGCCGCGGCATCCGCACGACAGCCCAGATCGCCACGGCGGCGATGATCGGGAAGAACGCGTAGATGCCGGGGGCAGGATGCCGCACCCACAGCGGTAGTCGTGAAGCTGTCGCCCACCATCCCAGGAAGGCGATCGCGCCGACGAAGGCGGCGAGAGCGTAGGCGATCACGAGGCGATCGGCTTCCGCCGCCGAGCGCCATCTCCGGACGATTCCGAACAGGGCCAGTCCAACCGCCAGGATCGCGCCGACGACGGCGACCACCGCCGGGAGCGACCAGGATTCCGCGAGGGTGCCGAGCTTCTGCGCGACGGTGCTCGCGGCATCGCCCTGGCCGCCGCTGCGCACGAACCGCCACAGCTCCCGCACGTGATCGACGAATCCGGTGAAGCCCAGCGAGAGAAGGGCCGACAGCTCGAACAGCAGCGTCGGTACGGCGACGCACAGCAGCGGCAGCCACGCTCGGCGGAGCAGGTCGCGCAACCGCGCCCAGCCCGTGCCGTCGGACAGCACCCACAGGGCGACGGCGAACGCGGGGAGGGCGAGCAGTGCGATCAGCTTCGCCTGGATCGCGAGCCCGACGAGAAGACCGGCGAGCCAGGCCCGCCGCGGCAGGACGATCAGCGCCCATACGATGAGCGCCGCGGCCGGGATCTCGCCCAGCACATCAGCCGGGCCTTGGATCGGCGAGATCCCCGCTGATGCCGTGAAGGCGAGAGGGACGGCGACCGCGAGAAGTGCTGCCCAGCGTCCGCCGATGCGGCGCCCGATGACGAAGAGCCCTGCGAGCAGCAGGATCCAGTAGGCGAGTGGAATCAGGCGTCCTGCCATCACCGGATCCATGCCGGTGGCCAGAAGGAGTGCCACCGGGAGGAGCACAGCGGGGCCGGTCGAGATGCGCGGGTCGAAAGGGGTGATGGTCGACCCGGACAGGGCACCGTCGCTCGCGTAGCCGAGGCCGGCGAGCAGGTTGCGGGGAACAGTGAGGTTGAACGCCTCGTCCTCCCAGAAACGCCAGACGAAGAGACTGTGCCAGGCGACGATCACATGTCCGATGAGCAGGGCGGCCGCGGCCACCCAGAACAGGATCGTGCGGGTGCGGGTCATCGCGAGACGGGTTCGGGCCGACGGATGCTGCGCAGCGGTGCGGACGGGCGAAGCGACAGCATCCACGCCTCGGTGAGCGCCGCGCGAACGAACTGTCGCAGGCGCTTCGGCGGAAGGCTGACGCTGTTGCCGCGTCCCCACATGGTGCCGACGGTCGACTCACCGCGGCGCGGGATGCTCTCCACCCGCAGATAGCGCACGGTGAAGCCCGCGCGGGCCTCGGCCAGCGAGAAGTGCACGTGCGGCACTGTGGCGTCACCGGGGATCGCCTCGACGAGCACACGCAGCGCCTCGGGGCGGTAGGCGCGAAGGGGAGTGTTCACGTCGGGGATGCGGCGACCTGCCGCAAGGGCGATCAGCAGGCCGACAGCGGCGGTGAGGGTCTGGCGGTACCAGGGATCGGTGCGTCCGTCGCGCACGCCGTGCACCACGTCGGCATCCTCCTGGGCGAGAGCGGCGAGCAGCCGCGGGAAGTCACGTCCGCGGAACTGCCCGTCGCCGTCCACGTGCACGAGAACCGTCGGGTTCGCGGCGAGTCCGGCACGGTAGGCGGCGAGGGCGGTCGGGCCGTGCCCGCGGTTGAGGGCTTGCACGTCGATGGTCACGTCTGCGACGTCGTCGAACAGGCCCGCCGTGGCATCCGTCGAACGATCGTCGGCGATGTGGAAGGTGACACGATCGGCCAGGGGCGAGACGCATTCCCTGATCTCGTCGATGAAGCCACGGATGCCCTCGACTTCGTTGTACGCGGGCATGACGACGGCGAGATGGGGGAGAGTCACAGGGGTCCTAGGGGTGTCCGGGCGCAAGGCATTCTGCCAGTAGCCTAGTTGAGCCATGAATCCTCCCTCGCGATTGCGCCGTCTCGCCGGCGTGGGCAGCCGCTTCCTCGTCGTCGGCGCCGTCAGCACTCTCATCGAGATCGGCGTCTTCAACCTTCTCGTGTTCGTGTGGGGGTGGGATGTGGTGGCGGCGAAGGTCGTCGCGTCACTGGTCGCCCTGGTGAACGCCTACATCGGGAACCGGGAGTGGACGTTCCGCCACCGTGACCGTCGTGGCCGCACCGCCGAGGTCGCCCTGTTCCTCGCCACGAATGCGGTCTGCACGGTGATCGGCGCGGTTCTCGTCTGGGTGGGGGTCGAAGCGGTGGCATCCGTCCTCGAGCGGGAACCCGGCGCCCTGGCGGTCAACGTCGTCAACCTCGCGAGCATCGTCATCGTGGTGCTGCTGCGCTTCGTGCTGTACCACTCGATCGTCTTCCGCACGAAGTCCTGACGTTCTCGCAGGCCCGAACGTCGTCGCAGGCCTGGGGAGACGCTACGAGACGGTGACCTTGCGGCGCTTGGGGGCCGAGGACTTCTTCTTGGCCTTCTTCTTCTTCTTGGTCGAGGATTCCGCGTCGCCGATGTCGTGCGTCGAGCCGTACGTGTAGGCGCCGTAGCCGTAGCTGTCCGGTCCCTTGGTCGGCAGCATGGTCACCACGACACCCAACAGGTTGACACCCGCGGTCTCGAGGGTGCGAAGGGCGCCCGCGAGTTCCTGCTTCTTCGTCTTGCCGGATGCTGCGGCCACGATCACGCCGCGGGTCTTGGCCCCGATCACGGCGGCGTCGGTGACGAGCAGCAGGGGCGGGGCGTCGATGAGCACGTAGTCGAAGTACTCGCCGAGCGGCTTGAGCACCTGATCCATCGCGGCGGAGCCCAGCATCTCGCTCGGGTTCGGCGGAACCTGACCGCTGGGCAGGACGTAGAGGTCGTTCGCGCCCCACTTCTGCAGCGCGTCGGCGACATCGACGCGGCCGATGAGGACGTCGGTCAGGCCGACGCCGCCTTCGATGCCCATGTAGTCCGCGACGCGCGGGAGGCGCAGGTCGCCGTCGACGAGCAGCACGCGGGCGCCCGTCTCGGCCAGTGCGATCGCGAGGTTCGCGGTCGTGGTGGACTTGCCCTCGCCGGGACCGGCGCTGGAGACGACGAAGATCCGAGGGCCCGAATCGACGTTCAGGAACTGCAGGTTCGTGCGAAGGCTGCGGAAGGACTCGGCGCGCGGGCTGCGCGGGTCGGCGTGCACGATCAGCGGACGCTTAGTGGCCTCCGGGTCGAAGGCGATGCCACCGAGCACGGGGCGGTCGGTGAGCGCTTCGATGTCGTGGAGGGTGTGGATGCGGTTGTCGAGGACGGTGCGCAGGACAGCGATGCCCAGCCCGAGAGCCAGCCCGAGGATGCCGCCGAGGATTGTCAGCATCCGCGTGTTGGGGCTTGTGGCAACGCTGGGCGCCACGGCGGGCTCGGTGACGTTGATCTGCACCGGGCTCACTGCACCTTCGGCGGCCGGCTGCTCGAGGGTGTTCTGTACGGCGTCCTGGAAGCTCGCCGCGACCGCGTTCGCGATCGCTGCCGCCTGCTCGGGGTCGGCGTCGGTCACGGTGACGTCGATCAGCACGGTGTCCAGGGGGGATGTCGCCGAGACACGGCTGCTGAGTCCCGCCACGCTGGTGTCCAGATCGAGCTCTTCGATCACGGGCTCGAGAACGAGGGCCGTGCTGACGACGTCGACGTAGCTCGCGACCATCTGCCGCGCGAAGGTCGTCCCCTGGACGAGGTCGCCGGTGGCCGCCCCTTCGGTGCGCACCGAGACGTACATCTGCGTGGATGCCACGTATTTCGGCTCTTGCATGGCTGCGTATCCCGCGCCCCCGGCGAGACCGAGGATGAGGAGGATGAGAATCAGAATCCAGTTGCGGTGCAGGATGCGCACATAGTCGCGAAGTTCCACGCGGCAGGTTCTCTCTGTTGAGGTGCGGTATCCGTCTACTCAGACGCTCCGCATGATGATTGTCCACATTGTTTCACAGGGCGCGGCGCGCCCCAGGTTCTGCAAGTTCGATTCAGGTGTCGGTCGCTCCCGTGTATGTACCGTAGCGAGACCTCTCAGCGCCCCGCATCGGAACCTTCGTCACGACTGTACCGAGTACGCGGGCGTCGACCGCTTCGATGCTCTTGGCCGCGTCGGCGAGACGGTTGGCCTGGGTCGAACCGGAGGCCGCGACCAGAATCGCTCCGATGGTGCGGCGGGCGATGACCGCGGCATCTGTCACCAGCAGCAGCGGCGGTGCGTCGATGATGACGACGTCGAAGGCGGCGGTGAGGGCGTCGACCAGCTCTTCCATGGCGCGTGAGCCGAGGAGTTCGGCGGGGTTCGGCGGAACGGTTCCGGCAGGCAGGAGGAACAGGGCGGTGCGGCCCCAGCGCTGGAGGACGTCGTTCAACTCGACGTGACCGACGAGCACGTCGCTGAGCCCGACGCCACCCTCGATGTCGAAGTATTCGGCGACCCGGGGGAGGCGGAGGTCGCCGTCGATGAGCGCGACGCGGTGACCGGCGTCGGCGAAGGCGAGAGCGAGGTTGGCGGCGGTGGTCGACTTGCCTTCGCCGGGGCCGGAACTGGTGATGACGAAGACGCCTTGATTCCCCTCGAAAAGGAATCGCACGTTGGTGCGCAGCGCCCGGAAAGCCTCGGCCCGCGCTCCGTGCGGAGCGGCGCTGACTGCCAGGGGCCGCTCGGCGGTGTCGGCGTCGAGCGGGATCTGACCGAGCACGGGGACGGCGACGGCTGCCTCCACGTCGGATGCCGTGCGCACGCGCTGATCCAGCGTCGCGCGCAACAGAGCTATGGCGATTCCCACGGCCAGGCCGATGAGACCGCCGAGCACGAGCGACAGCTGGAGGTTCGGCGCGACCGGTGTGGTGGGCACCTGTGCGGCCTGGAGCGTGACGATGTGCACGGAATACGACGTGGACTGTTCGCGCTTCTCCAGCGTCTCGCTGACGACAGTCGAGAAGCTCTCGGTGATGCCATTGGCGACCCGAGCGGCCTGACCGGGATTGCTGTCGCTGACGCTGATCCCGATGATGGCGCTGTTGAGTGTGGCGGTAGCGGTGGTGCGGCTCGCGACCTCGTCGACGGACAGCTCGAGGCCGAGGTCATCGATGACCGGCTGCAGCACCAGCGTGCTCGTGAGAACCGAGCGATAGGTCTCGGCGACCTGGTTGGCGTAGCTGGTGGCGAGTGCACGCTCGGTCGGGGTCGCGGTGTCGGCGACTCGTACTGTCACGATGACTTCGGCGTTCGCCTGGTATCGGGGCGGGGTGAGCATCGCGACGATGGCGCCCGTCGAGAGTCCGATGAGCAGGCCCGCGATGATCAGGACGATCTGCCGCTTCAGGACGCGCAGGTAGTCATGCAAGTCCATAACTCTCCAGGTGGTGGGGGCAGATCGGCGGTATCGTCTCCTGAGACTACCCATACCGACGAAGGCAGCATGACAGCTCTCAGCGATCTTTTCCCGAACGGTCCGCGTGCGGACGTGTCCGGTGTGCCGCCGCTCGACGACCACCATACGGTTCAGAGGCTCCGGGAGATGATCGGTGAACCGCGCGAGAACCGGGCCCAGGCGCGGCCGATCGCGAACACGAACGAACTGATCCGGATGGCTGACGTCGCCGTGAAGACCGCCGTGCCCGTCAGCGCGGATGCTGTCACATCCGATCGCCCGCCCAAACGGACGAGGCGCCGGGTGGATGCACTGGCGTTATCGGCGGGTGCGCTCGCCGTCGCCGCTGTGGTCGCGGCGGGAACGATCGGTGCGGTTCAGATGGCGACGGCCAGCCCGGCGGCGAGCTCTCTCGAATCCCTGCAGGCCGACGAGGCCGCTATTCAGAATGCCTACCAGTCGTTGAAGACGACCAGCGACCGTATCGCGGCAGACATCCAGAAGCAGGCGGCGGACGCGACGGCGCTGCGTGGCGCCCTCGTGGCGACGAGCACCACGCCGGACCCGGGGTCCGAGGAAGCTGAGCCGCTGCCGGTCACCGATCCCGCGGCGCTGTCCACCGCGCTCGAAGCAATTGACAGCTACACGACAGGCCTTGCTGCTGTCTCGCTCCCCGAGCTCCCCGCGGAGTACGCCCGGCCCGACATCGACACGGAATCGCTCGTCGAGGTAGGCAGCGCGATCGATGCGGCGCAGGAACAGCTCGTCGTTCTGGATGCCGCGACCGCGGAACTGCGAACTGTCGAATCTCAGGTGGGATCGCTGGGTGCGCCGGCCGAAGCAGCAGTGGAGACCTATACGGCGACCTTCCCTGGCGCCGCGCAGGCGGCGAACGACCGTTACCCAGACGCGGATGAGGCACTGCGCACCGCGCTGACGGATGCAGCGACCCGCGTCGCCGAGGCAGACCTCTGGGAGCCGGCGAACGTCGCGGCGCTCACCGTGTACCGGGACGCCTTCGGCGCCGTTGCGGCGGACCAGCTCCGGGTCGAGATCGAGCGGGAGGTCGAGCGTCAGCGTGAGATCGAAGAGGAGCGCCGACAGCAGCAACAGCAGGACAATCAACAGCCGGATCCGGAGCAGACCCCGCCGGAGGATGGTTCGACCGAGCCGCCGGCCGACGGAACAGATCCAGGAACAGGGACGCCGCCTGACGGCGAAACCGCTCCTTAGATCACGGACCTGCACGCCACCTGTGAGAACATGAGTCTCAGGGGGAGTGCGTACCGGAGGGGGCTTTCCAGCTGTGAGCGGCAAAAAGGAGTTCGTCGATACGTCGACGGGCGATATTCCGGTGTACACGGAAGTGTCCGTCACCCAGAAGCGACGGCGCAGGCTCGCTGCTCTCGTCGACGGACTCGCCTGGAGCTTCGGGGTGGTCCTCGCGATCGCCCTCCGCTTCGAGTTCGTGATGGAGCCCCGCAACTGGATCGCGACGAGCATCCTCGCGGTCATCGCCGGTGCCATTCAGATAGTCATCGGCTTTGCGACGGGCCTCTATCGAGGTCGGTTCACGTACGGGGCGTTCGACGAGGTGCGCTCGGTCGCCCTCATCGTGGTGGTGGAGGCGTTCGCCCTTTCGCTTCTGGTCATTCCGCTCGGGCCATTCATCGGCGTTCCACGCGGAACGCTGCTGCTGGCCTTCCCGTTCGTGCTGCTGCTCATGTTCGGAGTGCGCTATCTGGCACGGCTTGTCATCGAGCGCGCACGCAAACCCGGTGAGGATGCTGAGCCCGCGCTCATCATCGGAGCAGGCTTCATCGCCGACAAGCTGCTCGCGAACATGACCACGGACCCGACGTCGCCGATCCGCGCCGTCGGCTTGATCGACGACGACCCCGCCAAACGCAATCTCCGACTGCGGGGTGTGCCGGTCGTGGGTAACACCCGGGAGCTGGCCGCTGCGGCCCAGCGCACGGGCGCGAAACTCGCGGTCATCGCCATCGGCAGCGCCGACAGTCTGCTGCTCCGCAAGCTCAGCGACCGCGCCGAGCGAGCCGGGCTCCGCGTCGCCGTGACGCCGACCCTGAACACGTTGAAGTCGGGCGAAGAATCGTTCACCGATGTGCGCGACATCAGCATCGAAGACCTGATCGGTCGGCATCCGGTCGACACCAACGTCGAACTGATTGCCGGATACATCACCGGGCGGCGCGTTCTCGTGACCGGCGCGGGTGGCTCGATCGGGTCGGAACTGTGTCGTCAGCTCTCCAAGTACGGCCCGCGCGAACTGATCATGCTCGATCGCGACGAGACCGGCCTGCAGGACGCGCAGTTGGGCACCTCGGGCCACGGGTTGCTCGACACCAATGACGTCGTCCTCGCCGACATCCGCGACGTCGAGCTGCTGGACCGCATCTTCGACGAGCGCCGGCCAGAAGTCGTCTTCCATGCGGCCGCGCTGAAGCACCTTCCGATGCTCGAGCAGTACCCGGACGAGGCGTGGAAGACGAACGTCATCGGCACGCTGAACGTCATCACCGCGGCGCGTCGCGTCGGGGTCACCACGTTCGTGAACATCTCCACCGACAAGGCGGCGAACCCCACAAGCGTTCTCGGACACTCCAAGCGTGTCGCCGAGAAGCTCACCGCCTGGGCGGGCTCCGAGACGGGGATGCGCTACCTGTCCGTCCGCTTCGGCAACGTGATCGGCAGCCGCGGCTCGATGCTTCCCACCTTCCAGCGGCTCATCGCCGAAGAGCGCGCGATCACGGTCACGCACCCCGAGGCGACCCGCTACTTCATGACGATTCCCGAGGCGTGCCAGCTGGTCGTCCAGGCCGGTGGCATCGGCCGAGCCGGCGAGGTCCTCATCCTCGACATGGGCGAGCCGGTGTCGATCCTCGAGGTCGCCAAGCGGATGATCTCGATGTCGGGCAAGAACATCGAGATCATCTTCACGGGGCTGCGCCCCGGCGAGAAGCTGCACGAAGAGCTGGTGGGGTCACGCGAGAATCTCGAGCGGCCGTTCCACCCGAAGGTCTCTCATACTCAAGCCGACGTGATCACCCCGGAACGACTCGACAAGACCGGCTGGATGGCCCGCATGTTCGCGAATCCGCGGAACAACGACACTGTCGCGATCGAACCGATCCGCCTGAGAAAGGCCACTGACGCGTGAGCGAACGCATCTACATGTCCTCGCCGGACGTCGGCGAAACCGAGGAACAGGCCGTCGTCGCGGCGATGCGGTCCGGATGGATCGCTCCGCTGGGCCCGGACGTCGACGCGTTCGAACGCGAACTCGCCGAACGAGTGGGAGTCGCGCATGGCGTCGCTCTCAGCTCCGGGACCGCCGCTCTGCACCTCGGGCTCCTCACCCTCGGTGTGCAGCCGGGCGACGTCGTCCTCACCTCGTCGATGACCTTCGCCGCGACAGCGAATGCGATCGTCTACACCGGAGCGGAGCCGTACTTCATCGACGCCGACCCTTCGACGGGCAACATGGATCCCGCTTTGCTCCGCGAGGCGCTCGTCGAGCTCCGAGACGCCGGGGAACGCGTGGCCGCCATCGTTCCGGTCGACCTGCTCGGCAAGGCCGTGGACTACACCGCGATCCTCGCCCTCGCCGATGAGTTCGACGTGCCGGTGCTGTCGGATGCGGCGGAATCCCTTGGCGCCATGCACCGAAGGCGGGCGGCCGGAAGCTTCGGCCGAGCATCCATCGTCTCGTTCAACGGCAACAAGATCATGACCACGTCCGGCGGCGGGATGCTGCTCACGGACGACGGCGACTTCGCGCATCACGTGCGTTATCTCGCCACACAGGCGCGCCAGCCGGTGGTGCACTACGAGCACACCGACATCGGCTACAACTACCGGATGAGCAACCTGCTCGCCGCCCTCGGGCGCGCGCAGCTCAAGCGGCTCGATGCGATGATCGCGCGCCGCCGCGAGATGCGGGAGCTGTACAAGCAGCTGTTCGCCGAGGTCGACGGCGTCGAGGTCTTCGGGGCAGAGGGCGACGAGGCCGACAACGTGTGGCTGACATCGATCCTCGTGGACGCCCAGGTGACGGGCTGGGAGCCCACGGCGCTCGCCGCAGCGCTCGCCGAGGACAACATCGAGAGTCGTCCGCTGTGGAAGCCGATGCACGCGCAGCCCGTGTTCGCAAATGCCCGCAGCAAGACCAGCGGCGCGTCGGAATCGTTGTTCGCACGGGGCCTCACGCTGCCCAGCGGCTCGGCGTTGACGGCGGAGCAGCGCGCGCGCATCGTGGTCGGCATCCGCGGTTTTCTGGCCCGATGAGTGCTCGGGTGCGCCCCTACGACTTCGTCAAGCGTGGGCTCGACATCGTCGCCTCCGCGGTCGCCCTGGTCGTGCTGTCCCCGATCATCGTCGCGACGGCCGTGCTCGTTGCGGTCAAGCTCGGGCGACCGGTCATTTTCGCCCAGGAGCGTCCGGGCAAGGGTGGCCGTATCTTCACGCTCTACAAGTTCCGTTCGATGCGCTCAGTCGACGAGTCGCGCGGGTGGGTGACGGATACTGATCGGCTGACTCCATTCGGTGTGAAGCTGCGCTCGACCAGCCTCGACGAGCTGCCGAGCCTGTGGAACGTGCTGCGCGGCGATATGAGCGTCGTGGGTCCTCGACCGCTCCTGGTGGAGTACCTCGATCACTACACGTCCGAGCAGGCGCGACGTCACGAAGTGCGCCCCGGCGTCACGGGTCTGGCTCAAGTGACCGGACGGAACACGATCTCCTGGGAGGATAAGTTCGCCCAGGACGTCCGGTATGTCGACCGTCGCAGCGTCGGACTCGACCTCCGGATCGTCGTCGCAACCATCGGTGCGGTGGTCAAGCGCGAGGGGATCTCCGCGGAAGGACATGCGACCATGACGAAATTCGGGGAAGCGAATGGCTGAGCGGATCGTCGTGATCGGTGCCGGCGGATTCGGACGCGAGACGCTCGACGTCGTCGAAGCTCTCATCGCTGCAGGGGAGTCGTTGCAGTTGCTCGGCGTCGTCGACTCGGGTCCGCGCCAAGTCGACCTCGGCAGGTTGGGAGAGCGCGGCGTGGTCTACCTCGGAACCGACGACGAGTGGCTGCCTTCCGCTGCCGGAGACGAGCGCTTCGTCGTGGCGATCGGTTCGCCGCGCATTCGCGCCGCCGTCGCCGAACGTCTGACCGCCGCCGGACTCCGCCCGACCACGCTGATCCACCCCCGTGCCGTGGTCGGATCGCAGGCCCGCATCGGCGAGGGTGTCGTCATCACCTCCGGGGTGCAGGTGTCGACCAATGTGACGCTGGGCGATCATGCGCATCTCAATCCAGGCGCGATCATCGGACACGACGCGACACTGGAAGATTTCGTGTCGGTGAATCCGGGGGCAATCGTGTCAGGGAACGTGATCGTCGAGAGCGGTACGCTTCTCGGCGCCGGATCGGTCGTGCTTCAGGGACTCACCGTGGGGGCGGGGGCAACCGTCGGAGCCGCGGCGTGTGTGACGAAGGACGTCGCCGCAGGAACGACTGTGGTGGGCGTGCCGGCGCGCGTGCTGAGTGAGGGAGCTGCGTCATGAAGGTGCTGATCGTGTCGCAGTACTACCCTCCGGAGGCCGTGCCGTTGCCGGCGGACCTCGCGCAGGGGCTTGCGGCCCGCGGGCATCACGTGAAGGTGCTCACCGGCTTCCCCAACTACCCGTCGGGCAAGGTGTTCCCGGGATACCGCCAGGCCTGGCGTTCGATCGAGCGAGACGGTACCGTCGAGATCCACCGGGTCCCGCTGTTCGCCGATCACTCGCAGAGCGCGGTCAAGCGCATGCTGAACTACTTCTCGTTTGCGCTCAGTTCGGCGACAGCCGCCCGGCTGGGGCGTGGAGCTGATGTCATCTACGTGTACGCGACACAGATGACTGCGGGTTTCGGTCCATGGCTCTGGCGGATCACTGGTGGACGCCCGTACGTGCTGCATGTCCAGGACCTGTGGCCTGACTCGATCGTCGGCTCCTCGATGATGTCGGGCGGCACGAAAGAGCGTGTCATCTCGGGCGTACTGGGGCCGTGGCTACGCAGCGCTTATCGTCGGGCGAACGGTGTCATCGGCATCGCGCCCACCATGGTGTCGACGCTGGTTTCTCGCGGCGTTCCCGATGAGCGAGCCCACCTCGTGTACAACTGGGCGGACGCCGGTGAGCCCGTCGAATCGACGTTGCCTGCAGCCGATGAGCCCCGCGCTGAGATCGTCTACGCCGGCAATATCGGAGACATGCAGGACCTCTCCACGGCGGTGCGCGCGGCGCACGCCGCAGCGGATGCCGGCGTCGCACTCACCCTCGTCGGCGATGGTGTCGTGAAAGAAGATCTGCAGCACCTCGTGGCGGAGCTCGGTGCAGAGAACGTCCGGTTCCACGACCCGGTCCCACGCGAGCGGATGCCGGAGATCTATGCACGTGCTGACTACGCCCTCGTCTCCCTCAAAGACATGCCCGTCTTCCGGGGCACCATCCCTTCGAAGTTCCAGGCCGTCCTTTCCGCGGGCGTTCCCGTGATCACCACCGTCCAAGGTGACGTGCGGCATCTGGTCGAAGACGGCGATGTCGGGCTGACGGCCGATGCTGAGGATGCGCGCTCGCTGGAAGCAGCATTCCGAGACGCCGCCGCTCGCGATGGCGATGAGCGCGCAGCGATGGCTCGACGCGGACGCACGATGTACGACAGTCTGTTCTCCCGCGAGTCGGGAATCTCCAGAATCGAAGAGCTGCTGACCGCAGCCACGAAGGAAACGGGTACACGACGATGAGCGAATCATACGACGGAGCGCGCGTGTTGGTCACCGGCGGGACGGGATCGTTCGGCCACACGGTCGCGAAGAAGCTCCTGGAGCGCGATGTCTCCGAGATCCGCATCTTCAGCCGCGACGAGGCGAAGCAAGATCTGATGCGTCATGAGATCCCGGATTCCCGCTTGCGCTTCTACGTCGGCGACGTACGCGACTACGACAGCGTTGACCGGGCTACGCGTGACGTGGACTTCGTGTTCCATGCTGCCGCGCTCAAGCAGGTTCCGTCCTGCGAGTTCTTCCCGATGGAGGCCGTGCGGACGAACGTGAACGGCAGCGAGAACGTCGTGCGCGCCGCCGACCGCAATGGGGTCTCATCTGTCGTGGCGTTGAGCACAGACAAGGCGGTGTACCCCGTGAACGCGATGGGGATGTCAAAGGCTCTGATGGAGAAGGTCGCGCAGTCGCACGGTCTCAACAACCCGAACACCGCGACGACCGTGTCATGCGTCCGGTACGGCAACGTCATGTACTCGCGCGGTTCGGTCATCCCGCTGTTCATCCGCCAGATCAAGGCAGGAAAGAACATCACGGTGACGAATCCGGACATGACACGCTTCATGATGTCTCTCGCGCACTCGGTCGATCTCGTCGAGTTCGCCTTCCGCAACGCGCAGCAGGGTGACCTGTTCGTCCGCAAGGCGAAGGCGACGTCGATCGGCACGCTCGCGCAGGCGACGCTGAACCTCTTCCGCTCGGACTCGAAGCTCGAGGTCATCGGCACCCGCCACGCTGAGAAGTTGTCTGAGGCGCTCGCCACTCGGGAAGAGCTGTCGCGCGCCCGCGACATGGGAGAGTACTTCCGGGTCGTCGCCGATAACCGAGACCTCAACTACAGCGTCTATTTCGAAGAGGGGGACGTCACGCAGACCCGCTTCGAAGACTACGACTCCCACACCGTGCAGCAGATGTCGGTGGGAGAGGTCGAAGAGCTGCTGTTGACGCTCCCTGAAGTGCGCGACGAACTGCGTCAGGCCGGAGTCCCTGAGACCACGGTGACGAGCTCGTGACAAAGTTCGCCGTCACCGGAGCCCGCGGTTTTCTGGGCTGGCACCTACGCGCGGCTTCGCTGGAGTCAGGTACTCCCGTCGAAGGCATCCCGCTGGGAACGGAGTTCGATTTCGACCAAGCGAAGGCCGCGGTCGATGGCGCTGCGCGCGCGATCCATATCGCGGGTGTGAACCGCGCTTCGGATGAGGAAGTGACGTCGGGCAACATCGAGTTCGCCGAGCAGCTGGCTTCCGCGCTTCGTGCCGCACCGACGCCGCCACCCGTGGTGGTCTACGCCAACTCCACCCAGGCGACGAACGGATCGGTGTACGGCGAGGCCAAGGCGCGGGCGGCCGAGATACTTGCGGCGGCAGCATCCGACATCGGCGCGGAGTTCATCGACGTGCGACTGCCGAACCTGTTCGGAGAGCACGGGCGTCCTTTCTATAACGCCGTGACCGCGACGTTCAGCCACCTCGTGGCGTCCGGCGACAGCCCCACGGTGGAGAACGACAAAGAACTCACGCTGCTTCACGCACAGCACGCGGTGGACATCTTGAGCGGGACGGTGCAGCTCCCCGCGCTCGACGGGCTGCAGCGGGCGGAGACGGTCACGGGGCTGCTCGGCCGCCTGCGGGGATACGCCGAGCTCTACAGCCGGGGCGAGATCCCGAACGTCGCCGACGAGTTCGACCGTGACCTCTTCAACACTTACCGTTCATACACCTTTCCATCGCAGTCGCCACTCGACCTGACGCGTCATGCGGACGCGCGCGGCTCGTTCTTCGAGATCATCCGCTCGCACGGGGGTCCTGGACAGTCGTCGTTCTCGACGACCGTTCCCGGAGTCACCCGCGGAGATCACTTCCACCGACGCAAGATCGAGCGGTTCACCGTGCTCCAGGGGCGCGCCCGCATCTCGCTGCGCCGCCTGTACTCTGATGAGGTCGTCTCGTTCGAGGTGTCGGGCGACGCGCCCGGCGCCGTCGACATGCCGACGATGTGGGCACACAACATCACCAACATCGGTGACGACGTCTTGTATACGTCATTCTGGACAAACGACATCTTCGACCCCGCGAACCCCGACACGATTGCCGAGGCAGTGTGACATGGCCGACAAACTCAAGGTGATGACCGTCGTCGGGACCAGGCCGGAGATCATCCGCCTTTCCGCGACGATCAAGCTTCTCGACGAGCACACCGATCAGGTACTCGTTCACACCGGGCAGAACTACGACTACGAGCTCAACGAGGTGTTCTTCGAAGACCTCGGTCTGCGTCGGCCCGACCACTTCATGAACGCCGACACGTCATCTCTCGGCGCCGCTCTGGGCTCGATCCTCACGAAGACTGAAGAGGTGCTCCGTGCAGAGAAGCCGGATGCGTTCCTCGTACTCGGCGACACGAACAGCTGCATCTCTGCCGTGATCGCCAAGCGGATGAAGATCCCCGTGTTCCACATGGAGGCCGGCAACCGGTCCTTCGACGAGAATGTGCCGGAGGAGACCAACCGGCGACTCGTCGACCACGTCGCCGACTACAACCTCGTTTACACCGAGCACGCTCGCCGCAACCTGCTCGCGGAGGGCCTGCACCCGTCGAAGATCATCCTCACCGGCTCTCCGATGCGTGAGGTGCTCGAGCAGAACCGTGCACAGATCGAGGCCAGCGATGCTGTCGAGCGCGCCGGCCTGACGGCGGGGGAGTACTTCCTCGTGAGCCTGCACCGTGAAGAGAACGTCGACAACCCTGCGCGGTTGCGGTCGGCGATCGCTTCTCTGCAGGCACTTCGCGCCGAGTACAACCTGCCGATCCTGGTCTCGACGCACCCTCGTACGCGAAAGCGCATCGAGGCGCTGGATGACGCGGAGGCGGTCGAAGGCATCACCTTCCACCCGCCGTTCGGCTTCCACGACTACATCAAGCTGCAACAGGACTCGAAGCTCGTGCTTTCGGACAGCGGGACGATCAGCGAAGAGTCGAGCGTTCTCGGCTTCCCTGCCGTCACCGTGCGCGACTTCATCGAGCGCCCGGAGGCCCTGGACGCGGGCGCGATCATCACCACCGGTCTGACGCCGGAGGGCGTGCTGCGTGCGGTCTCCGCGCGCCTCGGCATCCCCGGTGACCTCGCGTCGCTGCCCGCCGGCTACGAGATCGACAACACGGGATGGCGGGCCACGGCCTTCATCCTGTCGACGTCGCACTCGCATCGCGCTCGACTGGGTCTGCATGACTGAGACCGCTTATCCTCAGTCGGGCGAAGGTGAGCACGCCCCGCGAGTCGTCAGCACCGACGCGTGGCGCGTGTCCGTACCTTCGGGCCTGACTGAGTCGGCACCGCTGCTTATCATTCCGACAGTGCATCCTCGTGGAGATCGTCGCATCGTTCGGTGCGCCCAGGTGGCGCTCGATGCCGGATTTCGAGTGCATTTCCTCTGGCTTGGCGAGGGCACGGCGTCAAAGGACCCGCTGGTCGGTGAGTCGCTCTTCCCTTCCCCGAAGAACGCGCGGGAACGCATCGGGATGGTCGATAGAGTCGCTCAAGCCGCGGCGGCGCTTCAGGGCACTATGTGGCACATCCACGACTTCTACTTCCTCAAGGTGGCGAAGCGCTGGCGGCGCCGCTCCGGCAACCCCGTTCTGTACGACGTGCATGAGTACTACGCCTCTTATTACGCCGAGAAGCTGCCTGCCCCGCGACAGGTGCAGGATTTCATCGCGCGCTTGCTCGAGCGCTACCAGGTGCGTTCGGCCAAGGCGCTCGGCGCCGCCAATGTCGTCACGGAGCGCATGGCCTCACCGTTTCGCCAAGCGGGCGTACCGGTATCAGTGTCACCGAACTACCCGATGCTGTCGCAGTTCGGAGAGCTCCCTTCGGCACGCTTCGAGGACCGTCGGTGGACAGTCCTCCACATCGGGACGCTCAGTCGCGTCTACGGAACGGAACTGCTCGTAGATCTCGCCTCCCGCTCTGCCGATCGTTCTCTGCCGTTCAACTTCTGGATCCTCGGTCGCTATCCCTCACAGGAGCACCAGGCCGACTTCGAGCGGCTCCTCGATGCCGCAGGGCGGCCAGGGAATGTCACGATCCTTCCCACACGGCCCACCCACGAGATGCCTGAGCTCCTGGGTGGTGCCGGCTTCGGACTGTCTCTTCTGATGCCGGACGGTCAGAACGAGGAGGCGGTGCCGAGCAAGAACTATGAACATGCGATGGCCGGTCTGGTAAACGTGGTGACGGAGCGTCAGGCGCAATGGAAGTTCTCCGATGAGAATGCGGTCACCGTGCACGGGGACCGCGGATCCGCGGACTCGGTTCTGGACCAGATGCTGCGTCTCGCGGAAGACGCGCAGCAGACGGACAATGAACTCCGGTCCCGTGCGGCGGCGGCTAAGGAGCGCTTCACATGGGAGCGTGCTGTCGAGCCCGGGCTGCGCGCTCAACTCCTGCGATTGGCAGGGCGTGAGTGATGCAGGAGGTGCTCGAAGGTGAGCTTTTTCGCGCGCGTTAGGGCACTTGCCGGGGGCAAAGAGGTTCGTGGGGGCTCAGTGCTGGTCCTCAGCTCCGTGGTCGCCCAGGCGATCACCCTGGTCGCGACTCCGATCCTGTCGCGCATCTATGAGCCTGCCGCTTTCGGCTATCTGACGCTCGTGGTCTCGGTCACCGGCATGATTATCCCGGCTGTGGCGCTGAGGCTCGAATCCGCTCTCATGCTGCCCAAGGATGCACGGGAGGCTTCAGCGCTCCTCTTCATGGGACTGACGGTTGCAGCTTTGATCAGTCTCCTGTCGGCAGGCGTCCTCGAGCTCTGCTTCGCTGCCGGGCTCCTGCGGCCGATGGCTGCCCTAGCGGGCTTCAGCGCATGGGTTGGCGGCATCACCTTCTTCTCCGGCATCTTCGTGCTCTTCGGGCAGTTCGCCCTGCGGGTGCGAAACTACCCAGCCGTCGCAGCCCGCAACGTCACCCAGGCCGCGACGACAGCACTCGCACAGGTCGGTGCAGCGTTGATCGCGCCGTCTGCGGTAGGACTCGTCGGCGGCTACGGGGCGGGCCGCCTGGCGGGGGTGGTCCCACTCATCGGATCGGTGCGAGGCGAGATTCGTCGGTTCCAGCTTCGCGATGTGCGACGCATGGCCCGCGAGTACCGTGCATTCCCGCTCCTCTTCGCGCCAGCTGCACTCATGAACGCCTCGGCGCTCGCCCTGCCGGTGTTGTTCGCGGGGATCTGGTTCAGTGTGGCCGACGCTGGCCAATGGGGAATGGCGGAACGCATCCTCGCTGTCCCTCTCGTAGTCATTGCCACCGCGGTATCCCAGGTCGTCGAAGCGAGGCTCGCATTTCATGCAAGGTCCGATGCCCTCGGGAGCGCTTCTTATTACCTGAAGGTCTCGCTGCTCCTGCTCGCAGTGAGCGCCTTGGTAGGGGTCGCAGTTCTGCTCCTTGCGCCTCTTGTAGTTCCGTGGTTGCTCGGCGATGGGTGGGAGGACGCAGCCAGAATCATGCAGTTGCTTGTGCCGATGCTGGTCACGAGGCTCATAGCGAGTCCGCTCAGCAAAGCACTCGTCGTGGCGAAGTGGGCGAGAGTAAATCTGGTGCTCGACGCATCACGCTTGCTGCTGATTCTGGTCGTCCTGTTCTTGTGCACGGTGTGGGGTTCGAACATCTTCGAGTTGGTTCTCTTCACTTCACTCGCTTTCGCGCTGATTTACGCCGCCACCTGGTTGACGGGGCTCGCCGCGGCCCGACACCTGGATCGTGGGAACGAGCCTCGCGCGGTGGCGGAGGTCTAGCAGCGATGCAGCAGTGGTTCGCCGCCGGCAACGGCGCCCTCGATCTGTCTCAATCAGACACAGTGGCCCGAGAATACGAGATCGCAGTGACGCCGATTGTCCCGGGTCCACCCGTGCTGCTGTTCGGAGAGGGCGCCGTGGTGTGGCGACAACTGGCGACCGCTGAGGCGCCACCCCTCCGCCATGATGAGGGCGCGCTCGCCATCGTTCATGACCTGGAGCAGATGGGCCTCGCGGTCAAAGCCCCCAGCCATCCAGCGCGCTTATCGGCTCTACCTCGCCCCTGGCTCTCGTCCTTCAGACACGAACTTGTCTACGCCTTGCTGCAGCGGGTGGCGACGGCGGCTGGCATCGACATGGTCTTCATCAAGGGGCCTACACTGCGCGCGCAAGGGCTTCGGGAGCGGGAGCATTCCGGAGACGTCGATTGCTGGGTGCTTCCAGGCGATGACATCCGTCTTGCCGCAGCCATGCGCTCCTGGGGATGGACACCACTGATACTGCCCTTCACTGGAACCACCATCGGTCACTCTCTCACTCTCGTCGCGGGTGAATGGGGGTGCGCGATCGATGTGCACACGTCGTTCCCCGGGATGCGTGCCCACCCTGATGAAGCCTTTCGACTGCTCCGCGAGTCTGCCGAACCGCGGAGCTTCGCCGGTGTGCGGGCGTGGACGCCGCCTCGCGACGTCCACGCGGTGTTGTCGGCGCTCCATGACATGCGACCGCACAACGGTGTGGCTCCATCCGACCACGCGGTCGAGAAGGCGTCCACGGTGCTATGTGCGGCAGGCCGCGGCGTAGTGACCGTCATTGATCGACTCGACGCCGGCTACGTTCTGCGTGCCCCGCTGGAGCGTTCGTTCGCAGAGGTAGCGAACCGTTACAACGACTCGTTACCACCGCGGGACTGGGGCCTGCGTATGGAGACCGCTTCGTCGCTGCGTCATCTCAAAACCTTGAAGTTTGTGCCCGTGCGATACCGTCTCCGAGCACTAGTCCGGCTGGTCTGGCCAACTGTCGAAACGATGAGGATCGCGTTGGAAGATCCCCGCGCCACTCATAGGACAGTGTTCTTCGCCCGCGTCAAACGAGTCGGAGTAAGCGCCAGAAAGCTGACCGCGCGGCGGTGAGGGCCGGATGGCGTCTGGGCACTATCAGGAGTTTCGGTGCGCTCATGCGGTTGAATGGACGGGATGACTAGCATGCACCAGAGCCGCGCCAGCTTGCGCGCAGATGAGAATCGGAAGCAGTCCCGGCGTACCCGGCGGCGGCGGTGGGTGTGGCTTGCCGTCGGTGTCGTGGTGCTCGTCATCGCGGTTGCTGCCGCGCTGTCTGCTGTCGCGGCATCCAAGGCGCTCTCTGTACGGGATGCGTTGACTCCTGCGGTCCCTATCGCGAGCGGGATACCGGCAAAGGTGCTCGCGGGTGATGTTGAGGGAGCCGCGGCGGACGCGGCATCGCTGAAGAAGCTTTCAACAGAGGCCGTCGCGTTCACAGAAGGTGATGACTGGCGATTGGCCGAGATGGTTCCGGGCGTGGGGCAGAACCTCGCCGCGGTCCGGACAGCCGCAGAGAGTATCGACGAAGTCGCGGACTTCTCAGTGGAGTCGTTGCCCGACCTCGATCTCACCGCGTTCCGACCGGTCGACGGCGCGATCGATCTCACGGCAATTCACCGATTGGAAGGCGTCGTGACCGCTGGAGCGAACGCGTTCGCAGGCGTCAGCGCCAGAATCGATGCCGCAGACCGCACGTTCCTCCTGCCGCCGGTCGTGGAGGCCCTCGAAACGTTGGACGCCGCAGTTGCGGGGGTCGACGAGACACTCGGAACGCTGTCGCCCATTCTCGAAGTGCTTCCGGGGGCTCTTGGTGAGGGCGCACCCCGAACGTATCTGTTGATGTTTCAGGGCAACTCGGAGCTTCGAGCGGCGGGCGGAAACCCAGCGGCCCTCGCGCTCGTTACTGCTACGGACGGGCGTATCGAACTCACGACCCAGGCTACGAGCGTGCAGTTCGCCAATGCGCGACCCGAGAGCATCGCTCCGCTCGATGCGGAAACCGAGCACCTCTACTCCGACATCATCGGCCGTTGGATACCGAACATGACAGCCACGCCGGATTTCCCCACCACTGTCGAGATCATGCGCGCCTGGTGGGCCGATGAAGGTCTTCCGCCGTTTGACGATGTCATCGCGACCGACCCGGTCGCGCTGTCCTACATCATGAACGCGACAGGGCCGATCCCTCTTGAGACCGGCGAGACGCTCACGAGTGAGAATGCCGTTCCCTTGCTGCTCAACGAGGTGTACTTCAAGTATGGGGATGGAAGCGACCAGAATCCGCAGGACCTCTTCTTCGCCTCAGCAGCCGCACAGATCTTCGCGAAGATCACGTCGGGCGTCGACAACCCGCTCGCTTTCTTTGATGCCCTAGGGAAAGCGAGCGACGAGGGGCGTATGAAGATCTGGTCGTCGAACCCCGAAATCGGGGACATGATCTCTGGAACCAAACTCTCAGGTACGCTTCCCACTACGAACGCAGACAAGACGGTCGCCGGAGTGTTCTTCAACGACACGACTGGTGCAAAGACCGACTACTACGCAGACGCGAGCGTGGTGTCGAGCACGAATCAGTGCACCTCGTCCGGTGCGCCGGAGTTCGCGCAAACGATCACACTTGCGAACAACATCACGCCGGAGCAGGCCGCAGACCTCCCCTACTTCATCACAGGACCGCACTACCAACCCGGCCTCATTGCGACCGACGTCGTTGTATACACTCCGGTCGGCGCGACGATCGAGTCGTGGAAGGTAGACGGGGCACAGAGCGCCACACTGGTGTCTGAGGGAACGCATCTCGGACGCTCCGCCGTTCGCATCAGCGTCATTCTCACGCCTCAGACCGCGGCGACCATCAGCGTCGCCATGAAGGGCGCCGAAGGAACGACGGGTGGCGAGTACGGGGCCTACGACGTGTGGACGACCCCAATGGTGCGAGATACCCCCGTGACCCTGGAGCCCTCCAGCTGCGGCTGATCGGAAAGCGCTCGGGTCGACCACCGCAGTTGCGCGCGGAACACCCCGTCGGTAGACGAGAACGGTGAGGCCGACCCAGTCGGGTGCTGGTGTTACGCAGCGCCCGGCAGCTCGGCCTCTACTGGCGCAGAAGTGTAACGCTTCCGATTGAGGGCCGGTCTCTCGACGAGGTGCCACGACGCGAACGCGATCAGGCCAGAGATGAGCATCACGCCGACGACGAGAAGAGTGCCGTCGACCGCCCACTCGCGAGCGCCCCACGTGACGAGGTAGTTCACCACGATCATGTGCCAGATGTAGACACTGAAGCTGAGATCGCCGATGCGCGCTGTGAACCGACCCAGCACTTGGGGGCCGTTGTAGCCGAACCAAATCACCGCGTAGGAGAGAGGAACGGCAGCAATTGCGTTCGCGATGAAAGATGCCCCCGTATCCATGGGAAGTTTCGCGATAGCGAAGTAGAGGACAACGGCGGCGACGGCGATCCAGCCGCTCTCCTTCACCTTCGGCCAGAAATATGACCAGGCAATGCCGATCGCGAACCACCACAGGTATGGTGCGAAAGTGACGCCGAAAACCTTCCATGCCAGCGATGCGGTAGAAGTCGCCCCCGCAAGCCCATAAGCGATTACGCCCAACGCTGCCACCGAAAGCAAAGCCGATAGCATCCAGCGTCGCCCCTTCCACGCGGCGAACAGAACTATGGCAGGGACGATCACGTAGAAGGACACTTCGACCGGGATCGTCCAGAGGCTCCCGTTGATGACACCGATTCCGAAGTCATCCAGCATCGGCGGTGACCACACCGGGATGAGAAGCAAGTTCGACGCGGCGAACGCCGCGAACTGCACGGACAGCAGCTGTCCGGATGCGACGATTCCGGTCGCGAGCAGCAACAGCACAAGAACGGCGAAGTATGCGTAGATCGCCGGAAGGATTCGGAGTGCTCGGTTTCGGTAGAAATCCCGCCACGGTCGGTTCCGAGTGTGAGCGTTCGCGCCTGAGCGATAGACCATCATTCCGGAGAGGATGAAGAACATCGCAACCCCGCCGTTGAACCAGAGACTGTCGCTCGGGTGGTGCCACAAGAACGCGGCATCGAGGTGGTGCACGGAATGTTCGACGACGACCGAGAGGGCTGCTACCAAGCGAAGGAAGTCAAAGGTGTTCTGACGCCGGGCGGATTCTGCTACGAGCTCTACGCTGTTGCTTCGCATACCCCTCCATTGCTTGTCGCGGGATCAGCGTACGCAATGTAGTCTCGGGTAGTGCCGAAGACCAAGACGACCTCCAGCGAACGCGGTGGAAACTCGGTCATCGGACCCGCTGCGTTGGCGATCCTGATCTGGGCCGGAAGCCTCAAAGAAACCTTACTCTTCTCGTGGGTGCCCGCCGACCTCACCTTGCTCATGGCAGCGCTCGTGGGGCTCTCGATCATCAACTCGCGGGTTCGGGGCGGCGCGGCCGGCCAAGCTGTCGTGGCGCCGTACGCGATCTTCGTCGCATTGTTCCTTCCCGCGGTGCTCCTTACTCAATTGCCGACCTCGTACGCGAACTCGAAGATCGTCACGCTCTTCACAATCACGTTGGTACTCGCGATCGCGCCGTTCTACCTGTTGCGGTCGGTGCGGCAGCGTCAAGTATTCCTCTTCACGCTCACTGTCCTTGGGATACTCGCCGCCGCCAACCTCGTGCTCGCTCCCACAGTCGTTGAGGGCTCTCTGGGTGGGCGTCTGGTGCTCGAAGGGTCGAATACCATCGCTGTCTCCCGCGTTGTATTCGCTGCCGTGGTCGTGCTTCTGGTCGGCTCGACCATCAAGGGGCAAACAGCCCGGCGCCGCATCCTCATGTCTGCAGGGGCGGTCGCTCTGACGTTGATCGCCACGCTCACCGGTAGCCGAGGACCAGTCGTTGCCGCCGCGGTCGCCCTCGCTGTCGTGCTGATGACGGCAGTGGCCTATCGGAAGTACCGCGTGCGCGCCATCCTCGGGTTTGTCGCCGTCGCCGGCATTGGCCTCTGGTATGTGCTGCAGTCGTCACAGAGTGAGGGAGTGGCGCGAATAGTCGGCTCGCTCACCGGCGAAGAAGGGGGCGTGCCCGACGCGCGGGTCTCCATCTGGACCTATGCGCTGCAGTTGATCGAGGCCAAGCCCTTCGGCCGCGGGTGGGGAAGCTTCGACTTCGCCGGCGCTCCTTACCCGCACAACCTCCTGCTTGAGATCGGCGTCGAGGCAGGCCTCATCGTGCTGGCAGTGGTCATCGTGCTCCTCGTCGCCACCATTGTGCGTGGATCCCGCGTCGCAACGGACTGGCAGACGACGGCACTATTCGGCCTCTTCGTGTTCGCGCTCGCGAACGCGATGGTATCCGCCGATCTCAATGGAAACCGACTACTGACGGTGACCGCGTTTGCGGTATGGGCGGTAACCTACACCAAGCGCAAGGAGTTCGGAGATGAGGCGTTGCTGCCGTCCTCCACTCCACGATCGATGAGCTTACGCTCCGCCTGAAGTCTGCTCGAGGCGTGTGCCGAGCACGTGCAGCAACCTCGGCCTCATCCGAGCGTGTCCGCAACGGTCTCCGCCCAGAGCCGGGACCCGATTTCGTTCGGGTGAGCAGCATCGCGCATCAGGTCAGTCGCCCATTGCGGGTCGGCGATAAATGCCGCGTAAACGTCGATGGTAGGGACGTCGTGCAGGCGCGCCCATTCGGCTACGCTCCTCCTGCCGTGGTCTGACTCCGCCGCCTGCGCGCCGGTTCCAGGGTTCTGAAGTGTTGCAGCCAGCGCGGCGGAGCTTCCCCAGCGAGCAAGCGCGGCTGTTGTCAGTTTTTGCAGAGCAGTCCCGGTCGGCAGCGTTCCGTCGTTGTGACCAAAGTTGTAGATGATTAGATTTGGCGACTCCGGCTGCAACTTCTCGAGAATCGGCAGCGCCGCGTCGGCAGGTTGTCCGGGAACCGAGCCGTTCCAGATCACCACCTCACGCTCGCCGCGGCCGTAAACGACTCGCTTCTTATACGCGCCGGCCGTCGGATCCCAAAAATTCACGACCACCGTGGCGTCGTTCCTCGTCAGGTGCTCAGCCCAGCCAGCCACCCATTCATCCGTGTCGTTGCCCGTCGAATCTCCGATGACGCTGATGACCACGCGGTCGTCGTTGGCAATGACGTCGCGGACTGCATCGACGCCGGAATGCTCGAGGCTCGGGCGAGTAGACGGCCGCGGGTCAGGTGCGGTGCACGCGGTCAAGGTACCGACCGTGAACGCGAGCAGAGCAGCAGAGGCACTCAGGCCGAACCGCCTTGGAAGCCCACCGACGTGACATCTCCACCGCCCGCTCATCGGTGAACGATACCGGCTGGTTTCTTCCCCACGGACGCTCACGGACCACCCCAACGGGACACGGGCCAAAGTATCGGTCCCGCCTTGCCGAAAACGGATTCCCTCGTCATCCACCGCCAGCAGTTCGCTTCCGGGGTCTCGGTGCCGCGGCACGCGAACACGGAATCGGCAGAGTTCGCCCGGCTATCGCCGAGCACGAGATACGAGCCCTCCGGCACAGTCACTTTCGCAAAGCACCTCGACGACAGAGGTGAGGACGTGCAGTCGAGCTCGCCGCTCAGGAAACGGAGGTCACTGACGACGTAGGGCTCGTGTAGGGGCTCGCCGTCGACGAGTACGGCACCCTCGGCATCGCAGCATTCCACGGTCTGCCCTGGTGCGCCGATGACCCGCTTCACCATGACGTAGGGCCGGATGCCGGTCGCCTCACCCATCCACTGCATGGCACCGGTGAACCAGTTGCCGGCGGCCGGCTTCTCGCCCCAGCTCTGCCCCGGCCGAAACACAACGATGTCTCCCTGTGCGGGGTCCGAGCCGATGTAGGCGAGCCTGTTCACCACGAGCCGATCGCCCTGTTCCAGAGTCGGCGACATGGAGCCCGATGACGGTTGCCCGACGAAAGCCACGATGATCACGGTGAGCAGCAACGCCAGAGACACATTGACCCACACACCGATCCGGCGACGCGGACGCGGAGCGGAAGCCTCGTCAATGGTCATCTCGGTCTCCAGGTCGCGCGCGCGGGGTTCGGACAATACTCTCAGGGAATGGTTCCTGAATCCGAGAGCAGGGTGGCGCCGCCGACGAGGCGAAGGATCACGCGCAACACCGCACCGCAACGACTCCTCGTTCCCGATGTCCTCCGCGGCATCGCGATCATCGCAATGCTCATCGCACACGCTTCGCCTTTCGTGCCGAACGCGCCCGGTGTTGCTCGCTTCGTCACCGCGAACTTCAGCGAGCTCGCCTCGCCGCTTTTCGCGCTCGTCATGGGAATGTCGGCCGAACTCGTGTGGCGGCAGGGCGGACGCGTGGGCAAGACGCTTCTCCAGCAGACCCTTCGCGGCCTCTTCCTGATCGTCCTGGGCGTATGGATGGCCGGATGGGGCTCGTGGGTCGCGATCATTCTGGCTTACCTCGGTGTCCTCATCATCCTCGGGTCGCCGATACTGCTGGCGCGTACGCCCGCGGTGATCGCCGTGGCCGCGGTCCTCCTGGTCGCCAGCCAGCCGCTGCTCGCGTCCGCGCGCTCCTGGACATGGATGTACACAGCGCCGCTGCCCGTTCGGGAGATCCTCACCTGGGTGCTCCTGGGCCCCCAGTATCGCGTGGTGAACTTGCTCCCCCTGTTCCTCATTGGTGCGGTGCTCGTGCGTCATGGTTTCCGGAGAGACCGTGTTCTGTGGGTCCTGACGGCGGTGGCGCCGCTGGCGTACCTGGCGTGGGCGTTCGGGGAGCGAGGGGGGTCGGTGGAATCGGGGGAGTACCTCGACACCCTCAAGGACATCGGTCTCGTCTCCGTCGTCTACGTCCTCGTCGTTCTCGCCGCCACAGCCCGAAGAGAGCGTGCTCAACGCTTCTGGGACGTCGTCTTCATTCCGCTGCGCGTGTGCGGCCAGGTTGCACTGTCGCTGTACCTCCTTCACGTCGGCCTCATCGCCCTATGGAACAACGCCTACGGCCGACCAGTAGAAAATTTGTACCTCGGGTGGCTCGTCATCGTGCCCGGCATGATCCTTATCGGATGGCTCTGGTGGCGCTTCGTCGGCACCGGCCCGGTCGAGTGGATCATGGCGTGGCTGACGGGCCGGAGGAAGCCGCTGCGTCGCGTCTCGTAGCAGCGACAACGGGAGCAGCCCGCCTGACGATTGCCACCGCGGCGGCGGGAACGGTCCTCTTCGACTATGAGTGCAGCACTTCGGTCACGTAACGCTGCGGAATCGCGGAGCGCGGGTACGGGCGCGACCCGTCGATAAGCTACGACCATGCCTGACCGCTTCCTCGTCAGCGCGGTCGGAGCCATCGTCGAGATCGACGTCTCTAGCCGGGATGCTGCCTTCCGATCTCTCGCCTACGAAGCGTGGGCGGATGCGCGCTATGAAGGGGAGCGGGTGCCCGCGGCATCCGTCGCTGCTCGCGAAGATCTGGACGACGCCGCCGCCCTCTCGACGCTCTCGACAGACGTGACCGTCGCGGCACTTTCACATCGCCGCAGCGACCCGATCTGGATGCTGCACGCCGCCGGCCTCGCCCATGAGAGCGGTCGCGTCGTGGTGCTCAGCGCGCCAGCCGGCACGGGCAAGACGACCGCCGCGAGGCATCTGTCGCGCCGGTACGCCTACGTGAGCGATGAGACGGTCGGCATCCGATCCGACGGCGTGGTGCTGCCCTATCGGAAGCCGTTGTCGATCATCGAGCCGCAGTCCGCTCACAAAGCGCAGATCGCCCTGTCGAGCCTTGGCAGCGGGCGACCGCTTCCGTCAGCGCTGCGCGTCGCGAAGATCGTGGTGATCGATCGTTCTCCGGACGGCCCGGCGCAGCCGCAGCTCGAACAGCTCGACGTCGCCGAGGCGCTCGAACTTCTCGGGCCGCAGACCAGTTACCTGTGCGACGCGGAAGCACCGCTGCACCGGATCGCGGCGCTGCTGGACGCGACCGGTGGAGCCGTGCGCCTGCGCTATCGAGAAGTCGACACCATCGATGACCTGATCGATCAGTTGCTGTCCGAGCAGGAGCGCCCGGTGGCGCCGGTCGTTCCGCGCATCTTCGAGCCGGTCTCTGAGATGACGCAGCGTCCCGGAACACTGGCCAGAGGCGAGGTCGTCGACCAGCTGGACCTCGACGGCCGCACCGTGCTGCTGCGTCGCACTGGGAGCGGCGGGCAGGTGCAGGTTCTCGACGGCATCGGACCGGCCCTGTGGGCCTCCGCGAACGGGAGCACGCTCGATGAGCTCGTCGTCGCTGTCGTCGCGGTCCACGGTGAACCGGAGGGCGCGGATGCCCACTCGATCGTGGAGTCCGCGGTTCAGCGGTTGCTCGCCGACGGGTTTCTGCGATCGCTCGCGCCGTCCTGCGCGTAGCGCTCGAACGTGCCGTAGTACTCGCGCCCGTAGTACGCCGACTCGGCGCCCTTGCGCGGCACGCGGTTGAGCACGACGCCCAGCACGCGACCCTTGGTCCGGGTGATCGCGGAGATCGCGCGCTGCAGCATGTCGAACGTCGTCTTGCCCGACGAGACGACGATGAGCACGCCATCGGCGCCGGCAGCAAGCACCGCAGCATCCGTCACCGGAAGCACCGGAGGGGAGTCGAGGATGACGATCGCAGACTTGCTGATCTCGCCGAGGAAGTCGCGCATGCGCCGCGAACCCAGTAGCTCACTGGGGTTCGGGGGGATGCGTCCTGCTCCGACGACCGCCAGCGGCACGTCCTTCGACGGCCGGTGGGCGACATCCTGCAGTTCTGCTCGACCGGCGAGGACATCGGTGAGCCCGACATCGTGCGACATGCCGAAGATGTCCGCGACGACCGGACGCCGCAGGTCGCAATCGATGAGGATGGCCCACTGACCTGCCGCCGCGAGGCTGGAGGCGAGGTTCACCGACACGGTCGACTTGCCGTCACCGGGAACGGAGCTGGTGACCACGATGATCCGCGGCGGGTTGTCGACGTCGATGAACTGGAGGTTGGTGCGCAGCTCGCGCATGGCCTCGATCGTGTGGTGGGAAACGCCGTGCTGCGAGTCCAGCGAGAAGTCGATCACCTGACGTTCGCCGGCCATCGACTTCTCCAGCGGCAGCGTGCCGATCACCGAGGCCCCCGTCTCTCGCTCGATGTCGCGAGGATGGCGGACACGGCGGTCGACTGTGTGCCGAACGAACGCGTAAACGAGGCCGGCGGCGATGCCGATGAGCGCACCGAGGACGACGTTGAGCCGGGTGTTGGGCGAGGTGGGAGCCGTCGGAAGCCGAGCTGAGTCGCCGACGACCAGCGAGATCGCGGCCGGGGTCTCAGCAGTGCCGCCCTCGAGCTTCTCGATCTCGATCGCCATACCGTCGAGCCACGCCTGAGCGAGCGCTTGCGCCTCTTCCGGTGTGGGCCCGGTGGCGGTGACCATCAACGCCGTCGTGTCGATCGGGTTCGTCACGGTGATGCGGTTGACCAGAGCATCGGGCGAGGCGTCGATGTCGAGTTCGTCGATCGCGTGCTCGGCGACCGCGCTCCACGAACCGAGGTTCAGGTACGACTTCACACGGCTCTGCGCCAGCTGATTGCCGACCAGTGCACTCCCGCTCGTGCCGTCGCCGCCGACAGACGTGACGATCCCCGTCGTGTCGGCCGAGTACACGCGCGGCTGCAGGCTGCTCCACCCGAACGCGGCGAGTGCTCCGACGACCGTGGCGACGACGACGACGACCCAATGCGCCCGCAGGATGCGCGCGTAGTCTCTGAGTTCCAACTGCTTATCCCCTCGTGTATCCCGCGGGGAGCTCGGGATGCATGGATGAGAATGAGCATACGGTGAACGTCACCGCAGCGGCAGGCGCCGGTCAGCCGATGGTGGCGCGCACGATCCGTTCGACCTCGTCGAGGGCCGGGACCAGCTCGGCGGCGGAGCGCGCGTACGTCTCACGGGAGCGTCGGTAGGGGTCGACGACGTCGTCTTCGTCGCCACTGGCTCGACTGAGGCCACGCTGGTCGATAACGGTCTGGAGGACGGCAGCGAAACGTTCCTTCGGCGACTCGCCCGCAGCATCCGCCACGGCCTTCGCCTCGTCTGTGCTCACCGAGGAGGCGAGACGTGCGAACTCGCGTACGGTGAATGTCCGGCGGAGCCGGTTCGGCATCATCTTCACCACGTGCGAGCGGTGTTCGCGCGCCATCGCCAAGACGAGGTCGGCGTCGACGAGGAGCGGTTCGACGAGATAACGCGCTTGATGCGCCGACGAGATCTCTGCGGCCGCCCCCGCCTGCGCGGCGAGTTCGAGAGCAGGCTCGGGCATCCCATGGCCGACGAGCGCGTGGGTGCCGGCGCTGTGTACCCGCACGCCGAGCGACTCCAACCGCGTGCGCAGCAGCACCTCGGCCAGCGGAGACCGGCAGATGTTGCCCGTGCACACGGTGAGGATCGTCAGCGCCGCCGACGAAGCGGCGACAGGCGCCGGGCCGCCCAGGAAACCGGACAGCGGGGCGCCCTGTGCCGCCGGCGCGGGCGGAGTGGACGTGGGCGAAGGGGCCTCCGACGGAACAGGCGTCGCCACGGCGTCCGCGGACGCCTGCTTCTTGCGCCACTCTCGGCGACTCATGCCGGGGGGCGGCCCATCCTGACGGTTCGATCTCACGCGATCAGCCTACGGCTCTCCTCGGGGCGCGGGACTTCGAGCAGCAGGATGACGACCGCCACGATCGCTGCGCCGAGGAAAGTGCCGAGAGTGTTGGCGATGAGATCGGAGATCGTGGGGGAGCGAGATGGCATGAACCCCTGAACCGCCTCGATCACCACGGTCATCGCTGCGCCGACCACGACCACCTGCCACAGCCGCAGCCGCGTCCACCCGAGGGCGAGCAGCAGGCCGATCGGCACGAACAGGGCGACGTTCGCCAAGAACTCCAGCACCACTGCGCTCGAATAATAATCGGCGATGCCTCGTGCAGCGATCCATTTCGCCAGGATGCCGACCAGCCCCGTCACCTTCGCTGAGATCGTCGCGGGCAACCACACCGTGAATCCCACGAAGAGCAGATAGTCGACCAGCAGCACCCGAGCTACCACGAACCCGGAGCGGGTGCGAGCAGCGGGAGAAGTGGCCATGTCGTCATGCTAGCCAGCGCCCCCGACCGCGGCTCTCAGCTTCGGGCTCCGCTCCAACTCAGCTGCTCGATGTAACGCAGCAGCACCCCTTCGCGCAGAGCCCACGGCGACACCTCGAGTTCGTCGATGTCGAGCGCCCTCATCGCCGTATGCAGCGAGACCGCCGCCGCCACGATCTGGAAGGTGCGGTCGGGCGTGATCCCCGGCAGCTCTTGCCGAGCGGATGCCGGAAGCCGCGCGAGCCGCGGGATCCAGGAACCGAGCGAGGCTCGGGGCAGCAGCATCCGGTCAGTGCCGGACCACCCGGGTGCCGGATAGCCGGCGAGCCGGGCCAGCGATCGGATCGCCTTCGACGACCCGACGACATGGTCGGGCTTCGGCAGACTCACGAACCGCGGCAGGACGTCGGCGAGTGTCTTCCGCGCATGCGCGCGAAGCCGTTCCACGTCGTCTTCTCCGGGCGGGTCCTGGGGGAGGAACTGCACCGTCATGCGTCCGGCACCCAGGGGGACGGATGCCGCAGCATCCGGCAGTTCCTCCGCGCCGGCGGCGATCTCCAGCGAGCCGCCGCCGATGTCGAGCAGCAGCAGTTGGCCGGCCGACCAGCCGAACCAGCGGCGCACCGCGAGAAAAGTCAGCTCGGCTTCCGTCTCGCCGTCGAGCACCTGCAGCGGCTGGCCGAGGGCTGCCTCGATGCGGGCGATCACCTCGACTCCATTGCGCGCGTCGCGCACCGCGCTCGTCGCCGTCGCCAGCAGGGCGTCCACCCGTTCGGTCTCGGCGACACGTCGCGCCTGGGCGACGGCCGCCTCGAGAGCAGACACACCTTCTTCGGAGATGGCGCCGTCGGGAGTGAGGTATCGCATGAGCCGGAGCACCGTGCGATCGCTCGTCTTGGCAAGCGGCCGACCGCCAGGGCGCACGTCAGCGGCCAGCATGTGGACGGTGTTGGAACCGATGTCGAGGACTCCCAGGCGCACGGGAAGAGACTACCCATGCCCCGGATACGATGGGGACGTGACCACCGTCGACCCCACGCTGCCGTTGTCTCCGTACCGCGAGATCGGGCGCGCGGAATGGGCGCGACTCGCGGCTGACCTCGATCAGCCCCTGAGTGAGACCGAGGTCGTCGAGATCCGTGGCATCGGTGACCGTCTGAGCCTGACCGAGGTCCGTGAGGTCTATCTGCCGTTGAGCCGGCTGCTCAGTCTGTACGCCACGGCCACCAAGCGCCTCGGCGCGGCCACGTCATCGTTCCTTCAGGAGGACGACACCACCACTCCGTTCGTGGTGGGAGTGGCCGGGTCTGTCGCGGTGGGCAAATCGACCATCGCCCGGCTCCTCCGCGAGCTGATGAGTCGCTGGCCGGGTACTCCGCGGGTCGAACTCGTCACCACCGACGGATTCCTGTACCCCAACGCCGAACTCGAGCGTCGCGGCCTGATGGCGCGCAAAGGCTTCCCGGAGTCGTACGACCGGCGAGCCCTCATCGAATTCCTGACCGAGGTCAAGAGCGGCGCCGCCGAGGTGCGCGCGCCCTTCTACTCGCACATGCGGTACGACATCGTGCCCGACGCGCACGTCGTCGTCCGGCGCCCCGACGTCGTGATCGTCGAGGGCCTGAACGTGCTGCAGCCGCCGCCCGCACCGAACGACGTCGCCGTCAGCGACCTGTTCGACTTCTCGATCTTCGTCGATGCCGACACCTCGCACATCGAGAAGTGGTACGTCGACCGGTTCCTCGCCCTTCGCCAGGGAGCGTTCAGCAACCCCTCGTCGTACTTCAACGTGTTCGCGCACCTCACCGACGAGGAGGCCATCACCACGGCGCTGGGCTACTGGAACGAGATCAACATGCCCAACCTGATCGAGAACGTGATGCCGACGCGGCACCGCGCGAGCCTCATGCTGCGCAAGGGCGCCGACCACAACGTCGAGACCGTGCTGCTCCGCAAACTCTGAGTACAACTTCCGCGGCCGCGCCCGCGCCGCACGGCCGCAGAAACCGCCGACGGCCGCACGACTTCACGGGGTGCCGCCTATTGTTCGGACGACTCGCAAAAGTTGCGGCTTATCTTTGAACCATGTGTGGAATCGTCGGATACGTGGGCCCGCGCCCCAGCCAGGACATCCTTCTCGCCGGCCTCGCCCGCCTCGAGTACCGCGGATATGACTCCGCGGGCGTCGCCGTCATCGACGGAGAGGGCGGCCTCGGCATGCGCAAGAAGGCGGGCAAGCTCGCCATGCTGCGCGACTCGCTCGCCGACGCTCCACTTCCCGACGGGTCGACCGGCATCGGGCACACTCGCTGGGCGACGCACGGCGGTCCGACCGACGTCAACGCCCACCCGCACCTCGCCGACGACGACAAGCTCGCCGTCATCCACAACGGAATCATCGAGAACTTCTCCGCGCTGCGTGAAGAACTGCTCGCCGACGGCGTCCAGTTCCGCAGCGAGACCGACACCGAGGTCGCCGCAGCCCTGCTGGGTCGCGAGTACGCCAGCAACGGCGGCGACCTGCAGCTCTCCTTCCGCAACGTCGTGAACCGCCTCGAGGGCGCCTTCACCCTGCTCGCCATGCACCAGGACCACCCCGGCCTCGTCGTCGGCGCTCGCCGCAACTCGCCGCTCGTGATCGGTCTCGGCGAGGGAGAGAACTTCCTCGGCTCCGACGTCGCCGCCTTCATCGAATACACCCGCAAGGCGCTGTCCATCGGCCAGGACCAGATCGTCTCGATCACTCCGGATGCCGTCACCGTCACCGACTTCGCCGGCACCCCGGTCGAGGCCGAGCCGTTCGACGTGTCGTGGGATGCCGCAGCCGCCGAGAAGGGCGGATGGTCCAGCTTCATGGCCAAGGAAGTGGCCGAGCAGCCCGAAGCCGTCGCCAACACCATCCGCGGCCGCATCCACGACGGCCAGGTCGTCATCCCGGAACTCGACGGTCTCGACGAGCTGTTCGTCGGCATCAACCGCGTCATCATCACCGCCTGCGGCACGGCATCCTATGCGGCCCTGGTCGGCAAGTACGCGATCGAGCAGTGGGCACGCGTGGCCGTCGACGTCGAACTCGCACACGAGTTCCGCTACCGCGACCCGGTGATCGGCGAAGACACCCTCGTCGTCTCGATCAGCCAGTCGGGCGAGACCATGGACACGCTGATGGCGGTCAAGTACGCCCGCGAGCGCGGCGCACGCACACTGTCGGTCTGCAATACGCAGGGCGCGACGATTCCTCGCGAGTCGGATGCCGTCGTCTACACCCACGCCGGACCCGAGGTCGCGGTGGCCTCCACCAAGGCGTTCTCCGCACAGATCACCGCGCTGCTGCTGCTCGGCCTGCACATGGGCCGCGTCCGCGGCACCGTGGCCGACGCCTCCGAGGATGTCGCCGAACTGGCGGCCCTTCCCGAGAAGGTCGCCCGCGTTCTGGAGAGCGAGCAGGAGCACGTCACGCAGCTCGCGGGCTGGATGGCCGACACCCGCTCCGTCCTGTTCCTCGGCCGCCACGTGGGCTACCCGATCGCTCTCGAAGGTGCGCTCAAGCTCAAGGAGATCTCGTACATCCACGCCGAGGGCTTCGCCGCCGGTGAGCTCAAGCACGGTCCGATCGCCCTCATCGAGCCCGGGCAGCCGGTGTTCGTGCTGGTGCCGTCGCCGCGTCACTCGGCGCTGGTCCACTCGAAGGTGGTCTCCAACATCCAGGAGATCCGTGCCCGAGGCGCGCGCGTCATCGTGATCGCCGAAGAGGGCGACGCAGCCGTGCTGCCGTTCGCCGACGAGGTCATCCACATCCCGCTCGCGGGGGCGATGTTCGAGCCGCTCCTCGCGGTGGTACCGCTGCAGATCTTCGCGATGGCGCTGGCCACGGCCAAGGGCCTCGACGTCGACCAGCCCCGCAACCTCGCGAAGTCCGTCACGGTCGAGTAATTTCTCGTCCTCGGCCCTTGGTTGGCGCGGGCGCTCGCTCGACGACCGAGGGCCGGGGCTGGGTAGGCTGAGCAGGTGATCATCGGGACCGGCATCGACCTCGTGGACATCCCGCGGTTCGAACGGACCATGGAGCGGACGCCACGCTTGCGCGAGCGACTCTTCGCCCCATCCGAGCGTGCGCTGCGCCTGGCTTCCCTTGCCGCGAGGTACGCCGCGAAAGAGGCTCTCATCAAGGCGCTCGGCGGGTCGGACGGCGTGCACTGGACAGAGATCGAGATCGCTTCGGAAGCATCCGGTCGACCGCACTTCGTGCTTTCCGGCTCGACGGCTGCGGTCGTCGAGCAGCGCGGCATCCTCACGCTGCACCTGACCCTCACCCATGACGCAGGCCTGGCCGCCGCGTTCGTCGTCGCCGAGGGAGCACCGCTGTGACCGTCCTGTTCCGCGAAGCGACGGTCGACCTGGATGCGATCGCCGACAACGTGCGCCACTTCCGCAGGCTCACCGGCGTCGAGGTCATCGCCGTGGTCAAGGCCAACGCCTACGGGCACGGTGCCGCCGCGACCGCCGTCGCCGCGCTCTCCGGTGGAGCCACGCGGCTCGGGGTCGCCGAGATCTCTGAGGCCCTGGAACTGCGCCGACAGGGCGTGCATGCGCCGATCATGGCGTGGTTGCACGCGCCGGGGGAACGCTTCAAGCACGCCGCCGCGCAGGACATCGAAGTCGGAATCTCCTCGTTCGAGCAGCTCGAGGCGGCCGCGGTGGCGGCGGCCGTCGATCGCCCGGTCGGGGTGCACCTGAAGTTCGAGACGGGGCTGTCCCGCAACGGCATCGCCCCCGCCGATTGGGGGCGTGTTCTGGCCGAGGCCGCGCGACTCGAGCGCATCGGCCGACTCCGCGTGATCGGCCTCTTCAGCCACCTGTCCAACACGTCGGCGGACGAAGACCGCGCCGCCCTCGCGCGGTTCGAGGAGGGTGTCGCGGCCGCGGCATCCGTCGGCGTCCGGCCCGAGATCCGTCACATCGCCGCCACGGCCGCGGCCATCGATCTCCCCGAGATGCGACTCGACGCCGTGCGGATCGGCATCGGCCTGTACGGGTTGTCGCCGTTCGACGACCGGCGCTCCGCAGAACTCGGCCTGCGCCCGGCGATGACGCTGCGCGGATCGGTCGCAGCCGTGCGTCGCGTACCCGCGGGGGCCGGTGTCTCGTACGGATACGACTATCGCACCGACCGGGCCACCACGCTGGTGCTCGTCCCGCTCGGCTACGCCGACGGAGTTCCCCGCAGCGCCTCCGGCCGATTGCCCGTGTCGATCGCCGGGCGCCGTTTCACGAACGTGGGGCGCATCGCCATGGACCAGTTCGTGGTCGATGTCGGGGACACCCCGGTCGCCATCGGCGACGAAGTCGTCCTGTTCGGTGATCCCACCCTCGGCGTCCCGTCGGCGACCGACTGGGCGGATGCCGCGGGCACGATCAACTATGAGATCGTCACTCGCATCGGCCCCAGAGTGCCGCGGAGGGCATCATGAGTGTCGATCCGGCGTTCCTCGGCCGGCGCGAAGTCGCCACCTCAGAGGGGATGGAGCAGCTCGGCTTCCGCATCGGTGAACAGCTGCAGGCGGGGGACCTGCTGATTCTCACCGGTCCGCTCGGGGCAGGCAAGACGACATTCACCCGGGGGCTCGCCGAGGGGCTCGGAGTGCGCGGCCCCGTGCAGAGCCCGACGTTCGTGATCGCGCGCACCCATCCGTCTCTGGTCGGTCGGGCGCCGCTCGTCCACGTCGACGCATACCGGCTCGGGTCCGCCGTCGAACTCGACGACCTCGACCTCGATCTCGCACGATCCGTCGTCGTCATCGAGTGGGGTCGGGGGATGGCGGAAGAGCTTGCCGATGCGTGGTGGGACGTCGAGCTGGAGCGTCCCGTCGGCGGCGCCGACATCGACCCGTCCGAACTGGACGCCGACGCTCCCCGGATCGTCACGATCACGCGCGAAGGTGTCTCATGACGCAGCTTCCGGAGCGCACGCCGGTCGTGGTGATCATCGAGGATGACGCCGGGGTGCGGTCGCTTCTGGACGAGGTCTTCCTCGCGGCCGGATTCCACACCGTTCTCGCAGGCTCCGGGCTCGAGGGGCTCGCGGCCGTGGAGGCGCATACGCCGCTGATCACGACGCTCGACATCAACCTCCCCGGTATCGACGGGTTCGAGGTCGCCCGGCGCATCCGCAAGGTCAGTTCCACGTTCATCATCATGCTGTCGGCGCTCGCGGACGAGTCCGACGTCGTGCTGGGCCTGACTTCCGGTGCCGACGAGTATCTCGTCAAGCCGTTCCGTCCCCGAGAGCTCCGGGCGAGGATCGAGGCGCTCATGCGGCGCCCGCGCCTCGACGTACCGATCCCCGGGCAGGCATCCGGAACGACAGCCCAGACGCTGCTGGCGTCGCTTTCCGCACCCACCGCGCCGACCTCGATCGCGGACGCGACCGCGGCGTCGGGACAGCAGCAGGTGCATCGGGATCTCAGTCTCGACCTGGCCACCCACACCGTTCGGGCGGGGAATCGGACGATCGATCTCACACCGACGGAATTCGACCTCCTCGCGGCCCTTCTCGCTTCGAAGCGGCAGGTGCGCAGCAAGTCGGAGCTGGCGATCGGGCTGCGCGGGAGCGACACGGGCTCCGCCGAGTACGTCAGCGAACCGGACAAGCGGGCCATCGAGACGCACATCGCGAATCTGCGCCGGAAGCTGGGCGACAGCTCGACAGCACCGCACTACATCGAGACCGTTCGGGGAGTCGGATACCGGCTCACCGCGGGCGACGGTGACGTCGCACACTGATCGGGAAATGGGAGAGGCCGCGGCTCCCCAGCCGCGGCCCCGAGTGCCTGCGATCCCCATCGCGTGGCCCAGCGCCTGCGAAACCCCAGTCGCAGAATCAGCCCCCACTGAGGATGGTAAGGCTCCGGATCTGCCGAAAGAACGCAAAAGACCCGATCTTTGAGTAATCTTGCGGAAAAGCTGAGGTTCGACCGAAGGGCGGGCGCGGATGATCCGCACGGTCTCGATCTGGCGATGGCAGCTGGTCTTCACCGGCAGCATGGTGGCGATCGCGGCGATGGTGACGGCGTTCAAACCGCAGACCCTCGGCATCCCACTCTTCCTCGCCGGCCTGGCCCTCACCGTGGTCACCACTCTTCTCACGCTCGCCGTGCCGTGGCATCGACTTCCGCGCAACGCCGTCGTCACGGTGCCCCTTCTCGATGCCCTGGCCGTCGGCTTCACGACCAACACGCCGGACCTCCGGCTCGGCTTCCTCTGGGTGTTCCCGGTCACCTGGCTCGCGACGTACTTCAGCATGGCCTGGGTGCTGGGGGCCATCGCCTTCATCAGCGCTCTGCTGGTGGTGTTCGCCGAGCAATCGGGACGGCCGGAGGACGTGCTGCTGCGCGTCCTCACCGTCATCATCACGCTGAGTTTCCTCGGCGTCACGGTGCGCATCGGGACGCAGCGCGCCCGGGCCGCCCGTCGGCTGCTGCAGCGCCGCTCGGAGCAGGTGAACCGCGCCGCGGACCGCGCCGAGACTAATCAGCGTCGCGTCACGCAGATCATCGACGCGTTGAGCGTGGCCCTGGTCGTCGTCGCAGGCGACGGCCGCATCGTGCAGATGAACGACGCCTACCGCGCCCTGTACGGCCGTGACCGCTTCGGTGCCGCGCTGCCTTCGGCTGCCGTCGAATACGACCGACGCCGCGGCTCGGCTCTGCCGCCCGCGCGCACCACGCTGGCACGGGCCGCGAGCGGTGAGGAGATGCGCGACGAGCGGGTCTGGCTCTTCGACAGTGACGGCCGTTGGCGTGCACTGCAGGTGAGTACGCAGACGATGGCGAGCGCCGTCGAGGGCCAGCACATCGCGCTGGTCGTCATCGACGATGTCACGGCATCGGTGGAGGGCGCCGAAGAGCGCCGCGCGCTCACCGCTGTCGTCTCGCATGAGCTGCGCAACCCGCTCACTGCCATCGTCGGCCACGTCGATCTGCTGCTCGAACGCAGCGATCTGCCCGAGCGGGTGGTGGCGCAGCTGGAGGTCATCGCGAACGCCGGCGAGCGGATGGAGGACTTGGTCGCGAGCACCCTGCACGGCTCGAGGCCTGCGCCGAACGAGCCCTTCGAGCCCGTCGATCTGCGGCAGGTCGTGGAAGCTTCCGCAGAGTCGTACGCTCCTCTCATCTCCGGCAGCCGGCACGAGCTGGAGGTGAACGGGGCGGAGTCCCTGGAGATCTACGGAGACGCGTTCCGGCTGCGGCAGGTGCTGGACAACCTGCTCAGCAACGCCGTCAAATACACGCCACCCGGCGGCCACATCACGGTGCGCTTGCACTCCGCATCCGACGGGCGCGCTGAGGTGAACGTGGTCGACACCGGAACAGGGATCGGGGAAGACGAGCTGCCGAGGGTGTTCGAGCCGTACTTCCGGACCGACGGAGCCGTGCTCGCCGGCGTCGCGGGCACAGGACTCGGGATGGGCATCGCGCGCGACATCGTGGCGGCGCACGAAGGCACCATCGAGGTCTCGAGCGAAGTGGGCGTCGGCACGGTCGTCACCCTCCGGTTCCCGCCGCATCGTGTGAAGGAGGTGCCGAGGTGATCCCCACGCATCTGGCGCCCGTCAGCGTCGACATCACGACGAGCATGGTAGCCGTCGTGACGATTCTGGCCGCCGTGGTCCTGGGGCTCGCGACGCTCGCGCGACCCACGCGGGCCACCATCACCTGGGGTTCCGCCTTCGGCTTGGGCGTGCTCGGCGCCTACCTCTGGCTTGCGGGGCACCAGGCGGACAGCGCGGGGCTGCGAGCCGCGGCATCCGGGATCCTGCTGGGCTTCGAGCCGTTGATCTGGCTCGGCCTTCGCATGCACCGGAACCGCAGTGTTCCCTGGGTGACCGTGATCGCGGTGGTGGTGCTGATGCCGGTCGTACTGGTGGCGAGCGCCGGAACCCCGTGGTATCTGCCCCTCTTTCACCTCACGTTTCTCGTGAGCGCGGTGTTCGGCGGGCTCGTCGCCTTCGAGTTGCTGCGCCGACAGTCCGGCGCCCGAGACATCCTGCTTCCGCTCGCTCTCGCTTCGTGCGGGTTCGTCGTGGTGGCGGTCGTGAGCGGGTTCTCGGCGATGCTGAGCGATGTCGCGACCACTGACGCGCAGCTGAGCGTGATGCGGGGGATCAATGCCGTGGGAACAGTGGTGGTCAGCACCGGTGCTGCATTCACCATCGTTCTGCTGGTCCGCGCGCAGGAGCCGGCAGCGAGCGGAGCCGAAGAGGAGGAGCGGCGCGCACGTCGCCGACTGGAGAGGGCGCGGGCCCAGAACGACCTGAGCTGGTCGGTCCTCGACATCCGACTGGATGACCCGTCGGATCTCCGGGAGGCGTCGACGGGGCCGACGTTCGCGATCATCGTCGAACGTTTTCACGACGCCATCCAGGAGGCTCTTCCTGCCGCCGCCGATGCGAACCGGATCGACGAGGCGCGGGCGATCGTCCTCATCCGCGGCAGCGAGGAGGCCGTTCATCACCACATCCGCGACATCCTGAACCGGGTGTCGATGATGGAACGGGATGCTCCGGTCAACGGGGTCCGATCCTCGGCGAGCATCGGCTGGGCGACGGTGTCGGCGGTGGGGTTCGACTACGACACTCTCGTCGCCGCGGCGGCGGAGGCCGTGGGAAGGGCGAGCGGAGCCGGCGGCGATCGCTGGAAGCGGGCGGCCGTCGAGGCTTCCGCTGCCCGAGAGTCCGCCGCCATCGAGCGGGAGCAGCCGCACCACCCGACTACCCTGGAGAGGTGATCCTCGCCGTCGACACCTCCCTGGGCACCGCCGTCGCCCTCATCGACGCCGACGGCACCCGCCGCGCCGAAGCCTCGACCGCTGACCCGCTCGGCCATGCGGAGGTCATCGGCGATCTCCTCGTCGATGTGCTGGCACAGGCCTCAGGCGACGACGTCACGCACGTGGTGGCGGGAATGGGGCCGGGACCGTTCACCGGGCTGCGCATCGGCATCGCGGCCGCCCGCACGTTCGCGCTTGCCCGCCGCATCCCGCTCATCCCCGTCCCCAGCCACTTCGGTGCGGCTCTCAGCGCCACGGGTGACGACGCCGACCTGTTCGCCATCGTCACCGACGCCCGCCGCCGAGAGGTCGCCATCACGGTGTTCGACGGGACGGATGCCGACGGCGTCCCCCGTGTCCGTGCCGACACGATCCTCGTGCGGGCGGTCGACGCGGACGTCCACCTGGCCGGCATGCGGCGCATCGACGTGGCGACCCTGTCCGCGGTCGACCTCGCCCGCGTGGGCGCGCGTGCGCTCGCCTCCGGCCGCACGCTCACCGGCGACGAGCCGCTCTACATGCGCAATCCCGACGTCACGCTTCCCGGCGCACCGAAGAAGGTCGGTTCATGACTCCTGCTCCGTTGCGCTGACGGCGCCCCTCGACGCGGCGACCGGTTACTGCGCGCGGGATTCGCGTCCGCGGGCGAGAGCCGCGGTGATCGCGCTCTCTGCCGCGGCATCGGTCTCGGCCGCTGCCGAGACGTTCTCCGCGACGACCGCGTCGATGATCTCGGTGCGCTGAATGCGCGTCTCGCGGGGAGCCTTCACGCCGATCCGGACGCTGTCGCCCTTGATGTCGAGCAGCGTGACCTCGATCTCGCCGTCGATGCGCACGCTCTCACCGATCCGCCTCGTCAACACCAGCATTCGTTCAGCCTACTGGTGCGCTGGGGACGGCACCCACCGCAGCCGGCGTCGAGGGAGCATCACGAACGACACCCACGGTCTCGATCGTCAGGGCGGCGGCGGTCGCCTCCGAATACGACAACACGGGGAGACCGTCGGTCTGCGCGGAGACGAGGCGCCGCACGGCGGGCCGCAGCGACGGCGCGCACACGAGCACGGGTTCGCCACCGTCTCGAACAGACGCCACGGCCTGTTTCACGGACTCGACGACGGACTCCATCCGCTGCGGGTCGAAGACGATCTGAGTGCCCTCGTCGCCGGCGCGCAGGCTCTCGAGCATCGCCTGTTCCAGGAGCGGGTTGATCATGACGACCCGCAAGGTGCCGGCATCCGCGAACCGAGCCGCGATGGCAGGGCCGAGTGCCGTCCGCGCCGACTCGATGAGTCCCTCCGGGTCGGTCGATGTCCGTGCGCGCAGCGCGAGCGCTTCGTAGATCCGGCTGAGATCGTTGATCGGCACGCGCTCGGCGAGGAGCCCCTGGAGAACGCGCTGGATCTCGGCGAGAGACAGGAGCGCCGGCGTGAGCTCCTCGACGGCGGCCGGGGACGCCTGCTTGAGGGAGTCGGTGAGCTGGCGGACGTCCTCGCGGCTGAGCAAGCGCGCCGCGTGAGCCTGGATCACGCTCGACAGGTGCGTGATGATCACGCTGGCGCGGTCGATCACGGTCGCACCCGAGAACTCGGCGCTGTGACGCATCTCCATCGGGATCCACTTGCCTTCCAGGCCGAACACCGGGTCGAGAGCGGCCGTGCCTGGCAGACCTTCCAGACCCTGCCCCAGAGCGAGCACGGAACCGACCGGTGCCGTACCTCGCCCGGTCTCGACCCCACCGATCCGGATGACGTAGGTCGCCTGCGGCAACTCGATGCTGTCGCGCGTCCGTACGGGAGGGGTGACGAGCCCCAGGTCGAGCGCGATCCGGCGGCGGAGCGCCTTCACCCGCGCGAGGAGGTCGTCGGGACCACCGGTCACGAGATCGACGATGTCCGGAGCGAGGAGGATCTCGAGCGGATGCACGCGCATCCGCTCCATCAGCTCCTCTGGCTGCTCGCCCGCGGCCGGCGGAGCTGCCTGCTGCGTCGCGGTCTCTTCGCGCTGCTGGGTGGCTTTGATGCGCTGCGCGACCAGCAGGAGGAGGGCGCCGATCACGAGGAACGGCAGCATCGGCATGTGCGGGATGAACGACATCACGATCGCAGCGCACCCGGCGATGATGAGGGCGTTGCGCGACTGGCCGAGTTGGGCGGATGCGGCCGTTCCCATTTCGGTCTCCGCGGTGGAGCGGGTCACGATCATGCCCGTGGAGACCGCCATCAGCAGCGCCGGGATCTGAGTGACCAGGCCGTCGCCGATGGTGAGCAGGCTGTAGGTGTTCACCGCCTCTTCGATGGCCATGCCGTGCTGCACGAGACCGATGGCGATTCCGCCTATGAGGTTGATGATGATGATCACGAGCCCGGCGATCGCGTCACCCTTGACGAACTTCGATGCTCCGTCCATGGCGCCGTAGAAGTCGGCCTCTGCGGCCACCTCCGCCCGGCGTTCGCGTGCCTCGGAGTCGGTGATGAGACCGGCGTTGAGGTCGGCATCGATCGCCATCTGCTTGCCGGGCATGGCATCCAGGGTGAATCGGGCGCCCACCTCCGCGACGCGCTCGGCGCCCTTGGTGACGACGACGAACTGGATGACGACGAGGATCAGGAAGACGACGGCACCGATGATGAGCGAGCCGCCCACGGCGATCGCACCGAACGCCTCGATGACCTGCCCCGCGTACGCCTCACCGAGGACGAGCCGCGTCGAGGCCACGTTCAGCCCGAGCCGGAACAGCGTCGCCACCAGGAGCAGCGAAGGGAAGACGGAGAAGTCCAAGGGCTTCTTCACGAACATCGACGTGAGCAGGATCACCAGGGCGAACATGATGTTCAGGATGATCAGCACATCGAGGAGGAACGGCGGGATCGGGACGACGAGGAGCATGATGATGCCCACCACCCCGATCGGCACCATCAGCTTGGTCGTGAGCTCTCTCATACGGTCCTCCGGTAGGGGAGCGAGTGGATCCCGCGCGCGGCTCCGCGCCGGCGCAGGGCGTCGACGAACACGAGGACACGTGCGACGGCGTTGTACAGGTCTTCGGGGATCTCCTGGCCCAGCTCGCAGGCGGCGTGCAGGGCACGGGCGAGGGCGACCTCTCGCACCATCGGGACGCCGGCCTCGGCCGCCCTCTCGCGGATGCGTTCGGCGATCACGCCGCTGCCTTTGGCCACCACTTTGGGTGCGGAGCGGCCGGCCTCGTAGCGAAGAGCCACGGCGATGTGGGTGGGGTTGACCAGGACCACGTCCGAGCCGCCCACCGCGGCGATCATGCGGTTGCGGCCGAGCGCGAGCTGGCGGGAGCGGCGCTGCTGGCGGATCAGCGGATCGCCCTCGGAGTTCTTGCTCTCGTCGCGCACCTCGCGCTTGGTCATGCGGGTGTGCTTGCGGTTGCGTTTCATGACGACGAAGAGATCGATGGCGGCGAGGGCGAGTCCGACGATGATCGCCGTCTGCAGCAGGGCGACCGTGCCCTCGGTCGCCGTGCCCAGCAGGCGGGTGATCGAGTGGGCACCGCTGGCCATGAGCACCGGCATGATGCCCGCGATGACCATCCAGAGAGCAGCGCCGATGGCGAGGGTCTTCAGCAGCGCCTTGGCACCCTCCCAGAGAGCCTGCATGCCGAACACGCGGCGGATGCCGGTGATCACGTTGAACTGCTCGTAGCGACCGGTGAACTTCCGGAAGTGCACTCCGCCCTGCACTGCGGCACCGATGATGGTCACGACCGCGACGGCTCCGAGCATCGTCGCGATCGTCGGCAGGACCGACGCGAGACCCCGCTCCAGCAGTTCGAGTGCGGCTGCGGGCGACGGCGCCTGGATGATGGCGGTCAGCGCGATGAGCTGTTCGATGCCGGCGGCTGCGCCGAGCGCGATCGCCGCGGGCATGGCGATCGCCGCGGCTCCGATACCCAGCCAGGCGGTCAGGTCCTGGCTGCGGGAGAGCTTGCCCTTCTCCTTCGCCTCGCGAAGGTGCTTCTCCGTCGCCTGTTCACTGCGCTCGCCGGTGTCGGTGCCGCTCACGGACCCACCCCCTGCATCATGCGCAGCGCCTGAGAGGCCAGCGCATCGACGATGCCGGGGAGCGCGGCATAGACGGCGCCGGCGAGCAGAAGCGTCAGCAGGATCTTCACCGGGAAGCCCATGGCGAAGGCGTTCAACGCGGGTGCGACACGCGTGATCAGGCCCAAGCCGACGTCGGCGAGGAACAGCACCAGTACCAGCGGACCGGCGATCTGCACCGCGGCCAGCATCATCTGCGAGACACCGTCGACGAGGAGCTCCGCCGGCCCCGCCACCGCGAAGACGCCGTTGACCGGGACCGCGTCGAAGCTGCGCGCGAGTCCGGCGAGGATGAGCTGATAGCCGCCGGACGCGAACAGCAGCGTCAGCGCGGTGAGGTGGAACAGCCGGGTGAACTGCGCACCGTTGACCAGCGAGTGCGGATCGAAGGCCTGCGCGAGTTGGAACCCGCCGAAGGTGTCGATCAGGCTGCCCGCGGCCTGGAGAGCGGCGAAGCAGAGGTACACGAGGAAGCCGAGCAGGGCGCCCGTCACCAGCTGCAGGACCAGCGCACCGAAGAAGGGGCCGGTGTCGAAGTTCTCGTATCCCGGCGCGACGGCGCTGCCCACGGCGAGGGAGAGCCCTATCGCGAGCGTCGCCTTCACCCGGGCGGGGATCGCACCGTAGGAGAACGGCGGTGCGATCATGATGAACGCGGTGATGCGCACTGCGGCGAGCATGGTCGCCTCGAGCCACGCGAAGTCGATGGGGATGTACATCCGCTCACCCGCTCAGCAGCGAGGGGATGCGCGCGAACATCTCGTTGGTGAAGGCGATGATCTCCGCGATCATCCAGTTGCCGGCGATGAGCAGGGCGATCCCGACGGCGACGATCTTCGGCACGAAGGACAGCGTCACCTCCTGCACCTGGGTGATCGACTGGAGCAGGGAGATCGCGAAACCGACGACCAGCGCGGTGATCAGCATCGGCGCGGCGAGCTTCGCCGCGATGAGCAGACCCTGGGCGCCGATGTCGAGGACGGCTTCGGGACTCATCCCACCCCTCCGTAACTCTCCAGCAGGGCGCGGATGATGAGTCCCCACCCGTCGACCAGGATGAACAGCAGGATCTTGAACGGCAGCGAGATCATGACCGGCGGGAGCATCATCATGCCCATCGACATCAGCGCTGCGGCCACGACCAGGTCGATCACCAGGAACGGCACGAAGATGACGAAGCCGATGATGAAGGCCGCCCGCAGCTCGGAGATCATGAACGCGGGGATGAGCGTGTAGAGGGGGACGCTCCCGGGGTCGGCCGGGTTCTCCTGGTCGGCCATCCGGGTCATCAGAGCGAGGTCTTCCTCCCGCGTGTACTTCAACATCCATTCCCGCAGCGGGTCCTGACCGACGTCCATCGCCTGGGTGAATGTGAAGGTGCCGTCGATGTACGGCTGCACGGCCACCGTGTTGATCTCGGTGAGCACCGGCCACATGATGAACATCGACAAGAAGAGCGACAGGCCCGCCAGCACCTGGTTCGGTGGGATGGTCGGCAGCGACAGGGCGTTCCGCGTCATCGCCAGGACGACGAAGATCTTGGTGAAAGACGACATCATGAGCAGGAGCGCCGGCGCCACCGACAGCAGAGTGATGCCCAGGAGGGTCAGGATCGAGCCTGACGGCGTGCCGTCGGCGCCGTTGATGTCGATGGTGACGCCCTCGCCCGGATCATCGGGCGTGACCTCGGCGAACGCCGCCGTGCCGGAGAGCAGCGTGAAGACGAGGGCGAGAGCGAAAGCACTGACGAGGATGAGCGCTCCGCGTCGCAGCCCGTGTCCGTCGGCGACGGCGCGGGTGGTGGTCATCGGGCGCGCCGGATGGCCTCGGCGGTCTGCCGCCAGGTTTCGGGGGAGAGGATGGAGCCGCGCAGCGGATCGTTGCGATGCCGGACTCGGAGCTTCGGCGACGAAGCGGTCGGCGCCGCGAGGTCGGTGTCCACGGGGCCCGTGTGCACGGCGCCGGCTTCGGCGAGGCCGGTCGCGGCGAGGATGCGATCGAACTCCTCGGCATCCGAGGATCTCGCGGCATTTTCGGCCAGTGGCTCATCCGTGGGCGCAGCCGGCGCGACCGGGAGGCGGTCGACGACGCTCACACCGTGCTCGGTGACTCCGAGAACGTAGCGGGCGTCATCCGTCTGCACCACGACCAGTTGTGCCTTCGCACCCAGTCCCTGCCGCCCGAGGACCGTGATCGTCTCGGCGTCACGACGACGCGCCGTCGTGCGCGCGAGGCGGCGCTGCAGAAACCACAGCAGTCCGAGGACAGCGGCGAGCGAGAGAGCGACCCGCAGCGCCAGGATCAGGTCGTCCAGGATCAGACCTCGACGTTCTCGAGAATGCGCGTGATCCGCACCGCGTAGTCCTGGTCGACGACGACGACCTCACCGTGAGCGATGATCCGTCCGTTGAGCTTGACGTCGGCCGGTGCGCCCGCCGAACGATCCAGCTCCACGATCCGCCCCGGCTCCAGGTCCAGAACGTCGCGGACGGCCATCCGCGTGCGACCGATCTCGACGGTGAGTTCCATCTCGACCCCCGCGATGCGGTGCAACCGGCGTGACGAGGTCGATACCGGTGCCGGGCTGCGCGTGACATTCACGGCCAGACGACCGATCGTGCGACCCGTGGGATCCTGAAGATCGAAGACCTGCGCCTGGGGGTCGGAGAACGCCGCGGAAGCGTCGCCGATCGCCGCCTCGCCCAGTGCACCCGAACCGAGCGCGCTCACCGACGCCTCGAGGGCGTCGCGCAGCCGGTCGGCGAGGGGAGCGCTTGCGAGGCCGTCGATCAGAGCCTCGGTGTCGAAGATCTGCACCGCGACCTGCGCGCTCGCTTCGCCGATGAACTGCACGACGACGGCTTCGCCTGTATCCCCGGACACCTGCGACGCTCGCGCGACGGTGGGCGCCGCGGTCGGCAACTGGGCCGCGAATGCGGCGGCGACGGCGGATTCGTAGGTGGTGGTGCTGGTCACGCGGACTCCTCGGCGGGGGCGGGATCGGGAACGATGGTGGTCACGACGCAGGCCAGCCGAGCTCCCGCACTGCCGACGGCAGCGGTCGCGAGGGTCTGGTCGCCGACGGCGAGGATCAGGGGTCGGTCGGCGGCGTGCGGGATCGAGACGATGTCGCCGACGGACAGCTCGAGCACTTCACGCGGAAGGACCGAGCGGGGTGCGAGGCGCAGCGTCACATCGACCGGTGCGACTTCGACCTGACGACGGACCATGCCGGGGGTGGCGGCGCGATCGGTCGGTGAGGCACGGACGGTGAAACCGGCGAGCACGGATGCCGGCAGCATGATGCTGGCGGGAACGGTGCGCCCGCCCACCCGCATCGAGAGCCGGGTGACGATCACGGGTTCACCGGATGCCGCCACCTGAGCGAATTGCGGGCTGTACTGGATTCCCGCGACCGTGGTCCCTCGGGGGAGCAGCCCGTCCAGTGCGCCGGCGAGATGGTCGAGCGCGTCGACGATCAGTGATTGCAGCAGCGCCTGTTCGATCGGCGTGAACGTGCGGTCCTCGGGCGCTCCGGAGGCCCGGCCCCCGACCATCTGGACGATCCAGGACGCGGCCGTGGCCGACGGGACCTGAACGATGAGGCGTTCCTCGGAGCCGGGCAGCGCGCAGACCACCATGGTGGTGGTCTGCGGCAGCGACTGCGCATATTCGCCGTAGGTCAGCATCCCCACGTGCTCGACGGCGATGGTGGCGCGCACGTGGATCTTCGCCGAGAGCTGCGCCGACCATTGCCGGGCGAATGTCTCGAACGCGAGCTCCAAGGCGCGGGCGTGCTCGCGCGAAAGGGTCGCCGACCTGCCGAAGTCGTACACCTCGACTTCGGCGGTGTTCGTCCCCGCCCGTGCGGGCGCCGCAGAGCGCACGCCGTCCTCGATCATCACGAACCCCACTATCGGGCGGTGATCGGCATGCGTTAGGCGGAAGCGGGAGTCAGGAGGACGGCTGCGCCGCTGCAGCAGCGGGGATGAGCGCTCGCACCTCCTCTTCCGCATCGGACAGGACCACGATGTCGACACGTCGGTTCTGGGCGAGCGCCTCGGAGCTCGCCCCTGCCGCCACCGGCCGGGTGTCCCCGAAGCCGACGGACTTGAGGTGCGCCGGCGGAAGCCCGGACGACTCGACGAGATGCCGGAGGACCTGTGTGGAACGACCGGAGGACAGCTCCCAGTTGGTCGGGAACGGGGCTACCGAGCCGCGGACATCCGCGTGTCCCTCGACGGAGATCTCGTTCGGAGCGCTGGCGAGAACAGAGCCGAGCGCATCGAGCACCTGGACGGCGGCCGAACTCAGCTCGGTGCTGTTCGTCGTGAAGAACGTCTCGGCGCTCACGAGCCCGATCGTGAGGCCGCGTTCGTCGATCGTGAAGGTGACGTCGGGCTCGAGTCCCCGCTGAGCCAGCGCCTGACGGAGACGCTCCCGCAGAGTCGAGAGCTCGTCGAACTCGACCTGAGCGGCAGCGGCGTCGACATCGGCGAAGTCCTCGCCTTCCTCGTCCACGAGCTCGGGGGGTACGACGACACCCTCCGCGGTGTCCGCGAGCTTGGACGGGTCCTGACCGAAGCCGGTCGCGAGGGAGGCGCTCAGCTGTTCGAATTTCTCCTGATCCACCGTCGACATCGCGAACAGCACGATGAACATGCACATCAAGACGGTCACCATGTCGAGGTAGGAGGCCATCCATCGTTCGTCGGGCCCGCTGTGCTCCTCCTGCGGGACCCGTCGCCGGGCCCGGACGCTCACGGCACCGGCTCCGGCTCCTCGGATGCGGCGGCCTTGTCCCGACGTCCCGAACGGGCCGGCGGACGCTCGGCCACCAGCGCCCGCAGGCGCTCGCGGACGAACTGCGGCGGCGCTCCGGCCTGCACGGCGAGCATGCCCTCCATGAGGACGGTCATGCGCTCGAGTTCGAGTTCTCCCAGGCGCTGCAGCCGACCGCCGATGGGCAGCCAGATGAAGTTGGCCGAGAGGAGCCCCCACAGCGTGGCGACGAAGGCGGCGGCGATCATCGGGCCCAGCGTGTCGGGCTTGTCCAGCTTCTCCAGCACGTGGGTGAGCGAGACGACCGTGCCGATGATGCCGACGGTCGGGGCGAATCCCCCGAGCGTCATGTAGAAGCGCGACGCGGTGCGGTTGCGCGCCGCCGTCGAGGTCAGCTCGTCTTCCAGGAGAGTCCGCAGTTCTTCGGCATCCGTGCCGTCGGCGATGCTCTGAAGCGCCTGACGCAAGAAGGGGTCCTTCTCGTCGGCGAGGCCCTGCTCGAGCGCCAGCAGACCCTCGCTCCGGGCTTTCTCGGCGTAGCCGACGACCGTGTCGATCATGCTGTGCGCGCTGCGGCGCTCGCCGCGGAACGCCCGGGGGAGAGCCTTGACGGCATGCAGGGCGTCGCGGAGCGTTCCGCTCGCGAGGCCGACCGCGATCGTCGCGCCGAACACGAGCACCATCGGTGCCGGGAGGAGCAGCGAGCCGACCGTCGCGCCCTCGAGGTTGATCATCGCGACCAGAGCGCCGAAGGCGAGGACCAGGCCGAGGATGAGGGACGGGTCCATCAGAGCACCGCCTCTGCGTCGGTTCCGGGGGCGACGGCATCGGTGTCCGCGGCGGTGATCATGGCGGCCGCGGCAGCCAGTACGCCTGCGCGGAAGGCGATGATCTGAGCGATCACGTCGTCCATCGTCTCGGTGACGACGAAGGTCGCGCCATCGACCATGATGATCGTCGTGTCGGGCGTTGCCTGGACACGTTCGATCAGGTCGGGATTCACCGCGAACCGCGAACGGTTCAGGCGCGTGAGGACGATCATGGGCTCCATCCTGGAAAGTTCGTCTCCGCTCGAGGGGAGCGAAGACCCGACGCCCGTCCTGGGCTGTCAGAGTGGACTGTCGGCCAGTGGCGGCTGCGCGTTAGAACGGCGGGTTCCCGGGACCGGCCGATCCCCGGTGGGTGTGAGTTTCCTGTGACGCCTGCCACTGCACCATGCCCTCGCCCCCGCGATTCCGCGGCAACTCGCATCATCTGCAACGGGTGCCATCCGAGTGGACCAGACGATGCGAAAGGATCGAAGGGGCCGGCGCGATGACTTCCGACACTCGTTCGCACGACGGAGCCCCGACACCGGAACCGAGGGAAGGGGCCGTATGAACGACCAGCGCGTGAAGGGTGCTGCATCCGCTGCCGCTGCCGCAGCGGACGAGTGCGGATGCGCCCCCACGCCCGTCGAACGGGCCGCGATGTGGCAGGTGCCGATGAGTCGTCGCCGCGCACTCGGGCTGGGAGCGCTCACTGCCGTGACGCTCGCCGCGTTCGGAGTCGGGGCAGGGGATTCGGTCGCGCACGCGACCACCTACCCCAGCTGGGACGATGTGCAGCGCGCCAAGAACAACCAGGCCGCCAAGGGCGCCGAGATCGGGCGCATCGAAGGTCTCATCCAGTCGCTCTCGCGCAGGGTCACCGAAACACAGGAGGCCGCTGCCGCGGCATCCGATGCGTTCTACAGCGCCCAGCAGGCATTCTTCGCCGCGATCACCGAAGCGGAGAGCCTGCAGGCCCGCGCGGATGAGCAGGCCGCGATCGCCGAGTCATCCGCACGAGAAGCCGGACGACTCGCGGCGAAGCTCTACCGCAACGGTGGAGAGGACACGGCCCTCCAGCTGTTCTTCTCCGGATCGAGTGCGAACGCCGACCAGCTTCTTTCGCGTCTCGGCACGATGGACAAGTATCTCGAGTACAACCAGTCGGTGTACGACAAAGCCGTCTCTGCGCGCAACACTTCACAAGCGCTGACCGATCAGGCGACCGTCGCCCGCGGAGAGCGTGACCGCCTGCAGAAGATCGCCGAGCAGAAGATGGAGGCGGCGCAGGCGGCGGCGGATGCTGCCCAGGCTGCTCTCGACGAGCAGTCCGCGAACCTCGAGACGATGAAGGCGCAGCTCGCCGCGCTCAGGGACACCACCACGAAGACCGTTGCCGCGTATCAGGAAGGCGTCGCGGCGCGCGCGGCGGAAGCGAAGGCCCGGCGCGAACGGGAGGCGGCGGAAGCGGCCGCCAGAGCGCGCGCCGGTAGTGGTGGTGGCGGGGGCGGAGGCAGCGGCGTCGGAGGATGGGTGCGCCCGCACGGAGGTGGGCGGAGCTCGAGCTACGGACCCCGAACGCAGACCTGCGGGTCGAAGGGCTGCTCGTCACCATTCCACTACGGTGCAGATCTCGCGAATGGATGCGGAGCACCCATCTTCGCGGCGAACTCCGGCACGGTGGACTACGCGGCTTCCAACGGCAACTACGGCAACTACGTGCGCATCCAACACGGCGGCGGGATCAGCACCGGCTATGCGCACATCAAGCCCGGCGGGATCATCGTGCGCAGGGGGCAGCAGGTGAAGTCCGGTCAGGTCATCGCCTACGCCGGCGACACCGGCCGTTCGTTCGGGTGCCACCTGCATTTCGAGGTCTATGTCAACGGCGGCTACACCAACCCGGTCAGCTTCATGGAGGCCAGAGGAGTGTACGTCTGACGCTCACGCTCCCTTCCGGTGCAGCGTCTCGAGGTGCGCGTTGTAGGCGTCCAGGTCGACCGTGCCGTGCACGTCCGCATACCTGTCCTCGGCTGCCGCTCGGGCGGTGTCTTCTCGGAACCAGCGGTGCATGACGTACACGAGGATCAGCAGCGTCGGAGCCTCGCCGTACGACCACGCCAGCCCGCCCGCGAGCTGCTGATCCTCGAGCGGATCGATACCGAGTGCCTGGGTGGACGCGACGAAGGAGGTGAGGAGCGTGCTGGTGGACATCATCAGCAGAACGCCGAAGAAGGCATGAAGGGCGGCTTCCGCGAACACGTCGAGAGCACGACCGCCATGGCTCAGCCGCACCGGCAGGGGGTCGGAGCTGAGCACGGGAACGGCGAAGAGGATGCCGACGGCGAGGAACGCGAACTCCAGCGCGAGGTGCCCGCCCGGCGCCGCGAGGATCTTGTCGGCGAACCCGGTCAGATAGAGGCCGTAGAAAGCGGCCAGGTAGAGCGGCAGCGCCAGCCAGAGGCTCAATGCCCACCGCGACCCGCGGCTGCGGAGGCCTCGGTGGGCGGCATGGAGCACAGCGGCGCCGACGCCGTGATGCGGGGTGGCCCGCAGCAGAAGCGTCCCCGGGGACCCGAGCACGAGCAGCGTCGGGATCACCATCATCAGCGTGAGCTGCTGGAACATGAACACCGACAGCAGCGCGTACCCGTACACCTCCACGCCCAGCCCGGTGGTCGCTGCGAGGGCGAGGCAGCCCAGCACGAAGCTGATCGTGCGCCAGACCGGCCACCGGCGGCCCTGTCGCCACAACCGGATCGCACCCAGAAGGTAGGCCGCTCCCGAGATGCTCGCAAGGAGCGGCAACACGGGGAACGGTCCGGGAAGGATGGCGAAGAAGTCGAAGAGCGTAGGGGGTTCATCGGGGATCCACATGCTCGTCCTCTCTCGCTGCCGCGGCCGGTGGCGCGGCCGCTGCCCGCTCACGGTGACGACGTGCGCGTTCGGACATCACCACCCCGATCGCCCCGGCCACCACCAGGAAACCTCCAGCGATGAGGACGAGACCGCCGAGATAGCCGAGGTGGGTGTGCTGTCGACGCCGAGCGCTCGGCCGTCCGTCACGTCCACCTCGACACGCTCGGCGGTGGCGGGATCCGCGACGGCTCTGTCGTAGGCCTCCAGATCAAGGTCCAGGTCTTCAGCGAATCCGCGGAAGACATCTGCGCGTGACTCCTCTGCTTCGCCCCACGCCGCCTGGTTGTCGACGACGGCGACCACTCCGATGAGTATCAGCACCACCACCACCACGGCGACGGCGGCGATCCCGGCCTTCACGCGGGGACTCGGGGAGGTCATCGGACAGACCGTCCTCTGCGCCGGAACCAGACGACGGCGGCGACCAGCGCTGTCACGATCACCCCACCTGCGACGATGAGGGCTGCGGCGCCCTCCCCGGTGTCGTCAGGCGCGCCGGTGCTGGTGTCGGCCGGGGTGGGGATGGGCGAGACGTTCGCGCTTTCGCTGGGGGCGGTCGTGGGAGCAGCCCCCGGTTGCACGCGCTCCTCGTCCGAGCGACACGCGGGAACGTTCCACCCCAGGGTGGACGCCGCCCCGGGCGTCGGAGCATAGTCGAACTCGTACGACTCGGAGATCGGGTGCCCATCACTGGACAGCGCATTCCACGCAACGGTGTAGGTGCCGGGCTCGCCGAGAGCGACGGGAGTGTTCAGGGTGTTGATCTCCACCGTGGAGCACGACGTCTCGTAGTAGAGGCCGTCGGGACCTCGGACCTGCGCGAAGCTGGTTTCGTCGAAGTCGATGAGTTCGCCGCTGAATGTCAACGAGACCGTCTCGACCGTGGTGACCGTCTCGCCGGCGGCCGGCACGGTGTCGAGGAGGTTGTCGTGGGCGGATGCCGGCGCAGCCGCCAGAAACGCCACGGCTGCTGCAGTGGCGACAGCCGTGGTGGTGGTGAGGGCGGCGAGGCGGATGGAGCGTACGGGATGTGAGGTCATGTCCCTGTCCTTGCGGAGATGCGGCCGATCAGGCCGCGAACGGGAGGGGAGGCGCGCGAGCGGTCGCGCAGGTGTCCGTACCCGCCGACGAGGTCACGACACTGTCGCTATCTGGGCTCGCGGATCGACGACCGACGTTCGGCCCTGCGTGAGCAGCGAGCGCGAGAACGGTGGTCGGTTTCTGCGCGCACCGGTCGGGGGCACGGGAGAGCGGACGGCTCGGCAGCAGTCAGGTGCGGGAGATTCCGAGCTGCGTCAGGGAAAGAGCAGTCACGCGCGAGTACGCGGTCGAATGCGACGCCGTCGGGAGGCCGATCGTTCCGCGGGGTGTCGCTGATGCGCGCAGAGCCCGACGGAGTGCTGTGCGCAAGGCAGACGAGGCCGCGATGCACAGCATGACGCAGACGAGGCACAACGCCGCCGTCCAGGACGCAGCTGTGGACGATGCGGTCGCGGTGGACACCTCGCCGACCGACTCCGTGCCGGAAGGATTCACCTCTGCGCTCATCGATGGCGCAGCTGCGGAGAAGTCGCTCTCCAGATGGACGGACGTGGCGAATCCGAGAGAGATCAGCACCAGCAGCGCGACACCGATAACGAGCCTCATTATCAGAGGCGCCCCGTGCCACTTCGTCGATTGACGAGAGCGGGCTGACGAGAGCATCCGCATCAGCCTATGTCACAGAGCGGGCGACGCGAGTTCGCGCGAAAACCAGACGTGCCGTCGCGGCTGCGGCGGGTCGGACGCGCCGCAGCCATCGGCATCCGCCTGGGTTCGTCACTGCACCCCGGCCGCCGATCGCGGCATGAGAGCGGCGACCGGCGGCGAGGAGATCAGCGCTTGAGGTTCGTCAGCTCCTGCAGCACCTCGTCGCTGGTGGTGATGATGCGGGCGTTCGCCTGGAAGCCGCGCTGGGCGACGATGAGGTTGGTGAACTCCTGCGAGAGGTCGACGTTCGACATCTCGAGAGCGCCGCTGATGATGCCACCCATGCCGTCGGCGCCGGCGGACCCGATCGTCGCCTGACCTGAGTTGCCGCTGGGGCGGAACTGCGACGAGCCGACCTTCTCGAGCCCGCCGGGGTTCACGAAGCCTGCCAGCGCGACGCGCGCGAGCACCTCGGTGTCGCCGTTGCTGAACGTGCCCATGAGGCTGCCGTCGTTGGTCAGCGCGTAGGAGCTCAGCGTTCCCGCCGGCTTACCGTTCTGCTCCTTGATGGCGACGTCGCTGACATCGGCGAAGCCGCTGACCGCAGAGAGGTCGACCCGGATTCCGCCGGACACGAGCGTCGCCCCGGTCGTCTGCACGCCGTCGGTGAAGGCCATCGACGCCGTCGCACCCTTGCCGTCGGTGACGTCCCAGCCCGTGGCGGTGCGGGTGAAAGTGAGACGCAGGGTGGATGCCGTGCCCTCGGCGTCGTACACCTTGGTGTCGCGCACGAGCGTGTCGCCGACGGCCGCACCGGAGGGCAGGTTGCCGGTGACACGGGAGGTGGTCGTCGCTTCGGCGGGGCTGATCGCGCCCACCGGAAGGGTGATGTTGCCGACTCCCTGTCCGGGCACGATCACGCCGTCCTCAGCGGTCCAGCCCTGCACGAGCGCGCCGTCGGCAGAGACCAGACGGCCGCTCGCATCGAAGGAGAAGCCACCGTTGCGGGTGTACAGGGTCTCGCCGCCCGAGCGGACGACGAAGAAGCCGTCACCGGCGATCATCAGGTCGGTCGGAACGCCCGTGGGCTGGGGCGCGCCGGCGGCGAAGTTGGTGCTGATGCCGGCGACCTGCACGCCGAGCCCGACCTGCGCGGGGTTCTGACCGCCTGCGCCCTGCTGCGGGAGCATCGAGTTGCGCAGGAGCTGCGAGAGCGAGTCCTGGAACTGCACGGCCGAAGCCTTGAAGCCGGTCGTGTTGACGTTGGCGATGTTGTTGCCGGTGACATCGAGCATGGTCTGGTGCGAACGCAGACCCGAGATTCCGGCGAAGAGGGAACGGAGCATGGTGATGCCTTTCTGGAACGGTCAGGACTGGTTCAGGACTGGGGACGAGGCGCGACGGACACGCCCGACACCTTGTCGAGCGGGATGGCGACGTCGCCGATGGTGACGAGGGGAACGGCGCCGGCGTACGACACCGAGGTGACGATGCCCTTCTGCGTGACGCCGGCGGCGTCGACGTACTGCGCCTCGTGCCCGATGAGAGCGGCGGCGGTCTGGCGCATGCTGAGCGCGAAGTTCTCGGTGCTCGTGTTGGCGAGCGCGGTCAGCTGCTCCATGGACGCCAGCTGCGTGGTCTGCGAGATCATCTCGTTGGTGTTCATGGGGGAGCTGGGATCCTGGTTCGTCAGCTGTGTCACGAGTAGCTTCAGGAACACCTCGGCGTCGAGCGTCTTCTTGCGCTCTGCGGCGGGTGCCGTGCTCCCGGTCTGCACCCCGGTGGGCGGGACGGTGCCGGTGACGGGGGCGGAGATGGGATCGACCGTGGTCATGTGTGCTTCCTTGTCGGTTCAGGCGTAGACGTCGATGCCGCCGTGCGGCGACAGAAGCGGCGGAGGTGGGGTTTGCTGTGAGTCGTCGGGAGCGCGGGGCAGACCCGCCGCAGGGCGAGTGTCGGCGTGCGGACGCCCCGTGCCGGGTCCACCGCCTGCTGCCTGGCCGTTCGAGGATGCGTTCTGCTGTGTGGACGAGCTCTCCGGGGCGTCCGAGCTCGACAGGGTCAGGGATGCCTGCGGCGCGGCCGCGGCGAGATCGCGCCGGAGATCGGCGAGGATCGCCCGGAGCGCGTCGCGCCCGAGGTCGCTGGGCGCGAGGAGTTCGATGTGGATACCTCCGGCGCCGATGTGCGCGCGCACGGTCACGGGTCCGAGGCTCTCCGGCGACACCGTCAGGGTGAGACTGTGGTCGCCGTCGGCGGCCTGCGCCAGCGCCAGCACAGGAGTCGTGATCTGCGGCAGCAGGGCCGGGCGGGCGCTGGGTACCGGGACGGATGCCGGAGCAGTCGGCGAGGTCGGCGAGGTCGGTGCCTGCGCTGCCGTGGGGATCACCGCACCCGAGTCGTCCCCTCCCGGCGACGATGACCCGCTGGGGGCGGTGGTGGTGGTGGCGGTGGCGGTGGCGGCCGGGCCGTGGGAAGTGGACGGCGAGTCCGCGGTCTCGGATGCCGCCGTCTCGGATGCCGCCCTCTCGGATGCTGTGGGGGACACCGTCGACTCGACAGCGGTGGCGGTGACAGGACCGGTGGCGCTGGGACCGGCGGGAGTGCTCCCCGGCGCGGGTGCCGCGTCCACGGTCGGACTCGGCGTGGTCGGCGCCGACGCGGGGGCGCCAGGAGCCACAGCGCCGGATTGAGGAGACGTTGCCGTCGTGGGCGGAGCGGTGGCCTCCGGCGCGGACGGCCCTCCTGCGGACGCCGCTCCTGCGGCCGCGGCGGCCGGCGTAGACCCCGCACCTGATGTGGCGACGGGTGCCGTATCGAGGCCGGCGTCGGCGCCGCCGGCGAGGCCAGCCGCCGGGTCCGCCGCGACTGCGGGCGTAGGCATCTCGGCGCTCGGCACCGCGACTCCCGATGCGGGGAGGAGCGTCGTCACGCCCGTCGGAGCCGCGACGGGCGTGACCGGTTCGGCCCGGTGCTCCGTCGCGATGGTCTCGGCGGCCGGGTCGGCCCCGGTTGCCGGCTCGCCCTCGTCGATCCCCGCAGGCGGCGTGAGGTTCGCGCGGCTCGGCGGGCCGGGCAGGATCGCACCCGCAGACGTGCCGAAGGCCATCCCGGGCGGCGAAGGCGTCGAGCCGCCGTCATCCGGCGACCCGCCATCGCCCGGGAGCCTCGCTTCGTCCGCGACACCGGAGGTGCCGGCATCCGCGCCGACCTCACCGAGCGGAGCGTCGTCGGCGCGCTGCGCCTCCTGAACGATCTCGGCGAATGCGGCGGCCCCGGGCGTCACCGTCTCGGCCCGTGAGGTCGCCCCGGAGCCCCGGTGGGCTCGTGCCCCCAGGGTGTCGACGACTCCGAGAGAGGTCACCGGCCGTCCTCCCTGCGCGTGCGAGAGGCGATCTCATCCAGTTCGGCCTGCTCGGCGTGCAACTCGGCCGCTCGCACCGTCGTGGCATGGGCCTGGGCGAGACGGTCGAGCCCGCGCACCGCACGGCGAGCCGACGCGTGCTCGGACCGCGCCTCGGCGACCGTCTGCTCCTGGAGCTCCGAGAGTGCGGCGAGATCGGCGAGAAGCGTGCGCCCGGCCACGCGGGCGGCGGCGAGGGCGGCGAGAGAGCGGACATCGACCGCTTCGGTGCCCTCGCCGGCGAGGTGCGCGCGGAGCGTGCGATCGCGGGCTTCGGTGTTGCGTGCGTCGATCACAGCGCGTGACAGCCGCTGCGCCGCGGCGCGTTCCTGGATCTCACGCACACGAAGAAGACCTGCCAGCGAGAAATCACGCGTCATGAGACTCCTCCGAACGCCGCGACGAGGTCGTCCAGGCGGCGCCAGGAGTCGTCGACCGCGCTCGTCTGATCGAGGGGCTGCGTGAGGAAGGCGGAGATTGCGCGCTCGTTCGCGATCGCCGCGTCGATGCGAGCATCCGCCCCCGCCTGGTAGGCCCCGATGTCGATCAGATCGTTCGCACGACGTCGCGCGGCGAGCACGGCACGCAACGCCGCGGCGTTCGCGCGATGCGCCGGAGTCGTGATCTTGCCCGCCACGCGAGACACGGACCCGAGCACGTCGATGGCCGGATGATGCCCCGACAGGGCCAGCGCGCGATCGAGCACGACATGGCCGTCGAGGATCGAACGCACCGTGTCGGCGATGGGCTCGTTGTGGTCGTCGCCGTCGACGAGCACGGTGTAGATGCCGGTGATCGATCCTTGCCGATCGGTTCCCGCCCGCTCCAAGAGGCCGGCGAGCAGCGAGAACGTCGAGGGCGGATATCCCCGTGTGGCCGGGGGCTCACCGGCGGACAGACCGATCTCCCGCTGGGCCATCGCCACGCGCGTGAGCGAATCCATCATCAGGATGGCGTGCGCACCGTCATCACGAAACGCCTCGGCGATCCGTGTCGCGGTGTAGGCCGCGCGGATTCGGGCCATGGCCGGCTGATCGGATGTCGAGACGACGACGACCGAGCGGGCGAGACCGGCAGGCCCCAGATCGTCTTCGATGAACTCGCGCACCTCACGGCCGCGCTCGCCGACGAGCGCGATCACAGTCACCTCGGCCTCCGTGCCGCGCGCGATCATCGACAGCAGTGACGACTTGCCCACCCCGGATCCGGCGAAGAGGCCGACGCGCTGGCCGCGCCCGACGCTGACCAGTGTGTCGAGTGCCCGCACCCCCAGCGGGAGCGCGGTGTCGATGCGATCCCGTCCCATGATCGATGGCGGCGCATGATCCAGGCTCACCTGGGAGGCGCCGTGGAGTGGACCTCTGCCGTCGATCGGACGCCCCAAGCCGTCGAGAACGCGGCCGAGCAGCGCGCGGCCGGTGGGAACGCGGAGCTGTCCGCCGCGCCTTCGCACCGGAGCGCCGACCGTGAGCCCGGCGATCGGACCGAGCGGCATGCAGCGCAGCCCGTCCTCGCCCGTGGCGACGACTTCCGCATCGGTGCCGTCGAGGCCCACCACGTCGCCGACCGCACCCTCGAGGCCTCGAACCTGCACGCTGAGTCCGCGCACCTGCGAGACCTCGCCGACGCGCTCGGGGCGCGCGGCTTCGAGCACGGTGCTCCACGCGGTCATGCCGCACCTCCGGCCACAGCGGCTCGGGCACGATCGATGGCGCCCGTGATCCGGGCGTCGACATGACCGTGGTCGAGGGCGGCGACGGCATCCCCGCGGTCGAGAGTGTCGTCCGCGATGAGGGGGAATGCGGGCGTCTCTCCGTCGAGCTGCTCGAGCACGCGCAGATCGTCCGGGTGCAGCCGCAGGCCTCGGATGTCGCCGGGATCGACGGCGCCGAGCGCGCGTCGCACGGCGGCGGTCGCGGAGCGCTCGGTGTCCTGGAGTTCGCCGATCAGGATGGTCTCGGCGAGCTCGACGGCATGCTCAAGAATCTGCGAGTGTGCGATCGCGGTCAGTGCGCTCTCGCGTTCGGCGAGTGATCGTGCGGCGGAGCGCAGTGCGGCGAGGGCGGAGGCGACATCGCGTGCGGACTCGGCATCGCGCGCGGCGCGCTCCTCTTCAGCCACGCGGTGTGCGGCCGCAGCCTCCGCGGCAGCCGCACGGAATCCCTCGGCGTGGCCGTCGGCATAGCCCCGGAGCCGGGCCCGCGCGTGCTCCGTCCCGGCGCCCTGGTCGCCCAGACGCGGGAACACCACCGGAGAGAAGGCGTCAGTAGACATACTCGTCCTCGTCGACACGCTGCACGGTGATCTCACCCGCGGACTCGAGCGCGCGGATGGTGCGGACGATCTCCGCCCGTGCCTCTTCGACTTGCGACATGCGCACCGGGCCGAGGGTGCGCGTCTCCTCATCGAGGTTCTCCCGGTTGCGCTCGGAGACGTTGCGGCGGATGAGCTCGGTGATGGGCTGGTGGGCGCCCTTCAGCGCGAGGGCGAGCGAGCGGATGTCCATGCCGCGCAACACCCGTTGTGCGTCGCGGTCGTCCAGTTTCACGATGTCGGCGAACGTGAACATGCGCGAGCGGATGTCTTCGGCGAGAGCGCTGTCTCGGTCCTCGATGCTCGCGAGGATCGCCTTCTCCACGGTCGCTCCGGAGCGGTTGATGATCTCCACGAGCGGTTCGACGCCACCCAGCATCTCCGGAGCATCCCGCGTGGCGAAGCTTCCGGTGCGGGTCTTGAGAGCGTCGGCGACGATGGCGATCGCCTCCTGCGAGGCGGTTCCCATGGTCGCGATGGCATGCGCCACGTCAGTGCGTGCCGGATCGGGGAGAACAGCCAGCACGGCGGCCGCCTGGTCGGTGGACAGGTGAGCAAGGACGAGCGCGACGGTCTGGGGGAGTTCGCCGTCGAGCAGGGTGGCGAGCTGCGCGGGATCGGCCGCGCCGAGGAACTCGAACGACGAGTTCATCGACGTCGAACTCACCCGGCCGAGGACTGCCGCCGCCCGTTCGGCTCCGAACGATGCCTCGAGCAGCCCTGCGGCGATGTCTCGACCGCCTCGTGCGGGGGGCAGGTGGCCGGTGGCGATGCGATGGAACTGACCCAGTGCCTGCGCGGTGGTCGCCGCATCCAGGTCCTGCAGTCCGATGATCTCGGCGGCAACGGCCTCCGCCTCGGCCTCCGAGAGGTGCTTCATGACCTCGATCGCCTGTGCGCGTTCGAGGTTCATGATGACGACGGCGGCGGTCTGCCGGTCGGTCAGTGCGCTCATACGGGCTGCCTGTCGTCGATCAGCGTCCGCAGCAGCTCGGCGGTGCGCTTCGGGTCCTGACGCGTCATGGCCTCGACCTCCGCGCGTCGACGCTCGAGGCTCACCTGCGCGGGTTCGGGCTCCGGCTCCGGTTCGGGGTCAGGCGCGGGGACCGGCTCCAGGAACGCCAAGGGCATCGTGGGGGAGGCGTCGAGCTGCGTCGTGGGGGTCCCCGCCGCGATGGCGGAAAGCTCGGCCGGTCGGTCGCCGAACAGCTGATCGAACTCGTTCTCCGTGCTGGAGCGGCGACGGGCGCGGATGAACAGGGCGATGACAGCGGCGAGCAGCGGAACGGCGATCGCGGCGGCGATGATGAGCGTGTTCAGCAGCATGGCCTGCCGCGCGGCGTTCTCGGCATCCTTCGCCGCCTGCAATGCCGCCTGTGCGGCCTCCGCATCCGTCTGGTTGAACGAGACGAGTTCCACGGTCAACGCGTCGCCGCGTTCCGTGTCGATTCCGGCGGCCGTCGAGACGAGTTCGCTCAGCTGCACTGTGCTGAGGTCACCGCCGGCACCGGAGTCGACCGCCACGGACACCGCCTGGCGAACGATGGTCCCGGCAGGCGTGGAGGTGCTCTGGGTGCTCTTGTTGACGGCGTTGGTCCTCGTCGCCTCGGTGGCTTCGTAGCTGCCGTCCTCGCCCTCGGCGGGTACGGCGATGTTGTCGGGACCGAGTACACCTGCCTCGGTGCTCGCACCGGTCTGCGTCTCGCTCCGCGTCTGCTCGGACAGGGGCGGCGCGCCTTCGGCAGGGGTGTAGGTCTCCTCGACGCGCTCGTTGACGGAGCGATCGACCTCGGCGACCACGGTGACCTTCGCGTTGCCGGGGCCGACGACCGTGTCGAGCATCTGCTGCACGCTCGCGGTCACCCGCGCCTCATAGTCGCTCGCCTGCTGGTCGATGCCACCGGTCGACCCGATGCCGACCGCGGAGAGTGTCTGACCCGACTGGTCGACCACCGCCACGTTCTCCGGTTTCATCCCGCTGACGGCAGCGGAGGTCAGGTGCACGATCGATTCGACCTGCTTCGGCGTCATCGTCGAGTTCCCGGACGTCTCCACGAACACCGACGCGGTGGAATCGACGGTCTCCGAAACGAAGACGCTCTCCTCGGGAATCGCAAGCTGCACGGATGCCGCTGTCACGCCCTCGATGGAGGAGATGGTCGCGGCGAGTTCGCCCTCGATGGCGCGCTTGTAGGTGACGGACTGCTGGAACTCCGAGGTCGTCACGCCCATGTCGTCCAGGAGCGAGTACCCGGCGGAGCCTGCGCTCGGAAGTCCTGCTGCGGCGGCCGCGAGCCGCTGGTCGTAGACCTGCTCGTCGGGGACGAGGACGGTCGCTCCGCCATCCGCCAACTCGTACGGGACCGACGAAGAGCGCAGCTGCTCCACCACGGCGTTCGCGTCGGAGGCGGTCATCCCGGAGAACAACGGCGTGAAGGTGGGTCGGCTGAGCCAGCTCGTCAGGGCGATGATTCCCAGGGCCAGCACGGCCACGCCGATGATGGCGATCGTGCGCTGCGCGAGCGAGAACCCCGCGATCATCCGCCCGATCCGTTGGAAGACGTTCGTCACCGCGGTGGGCATCAGGCTTGCATCCGCATGATCTCGTTGAACGCGTCGACGCCCTTGTTGCGCACAGCAGCGACGAGTTCGAGGGTGACCGCCGCACGGGAGGAGGCGATCATGGCCGAGTGGATGTCATCGAGGTCGCCGGTCACCGCGGCGATCTTCAAGGAATCGGACTCGGACTGCAGGGAGCGCAGCTCGTCGATGGCGCCGGTGATGCTGTTCGCGAACGCCGAATCGTCGGTGGTCTTGGCGGGGGTGATGGCGGCGGGGGTGGGCATGGATGCCGCGGCGACGCCTTCGATTGCGGCGAGGGGGTTCATCAGCTTCGTCCGATCTGCAGGGCGGCTTCGTATGCGGTGCGGGCGCGGTCCACGGTCGCGGCGCTGGCCTGGTAGCCGCGCTGGGCGAGGATGAGCTGGCTCATCTGATCGCCGAGGTCGATGTCGGGATAGCGGATGTAGCCGTCGGCATCGGCCAGCGGGTGGTCGGGCTGGTGGACCAGCCGACCCTCGGCGCTGCCCTGCGCCGTTCCGGCCACGTAGACGCCCGGCGATTGGGTGCTCGTGCCGGCGAGGATGTACCGCGCTCGGAACGCGTCCCCGCCGGTCGGCGTGGCGGTGTTGATGTTGGAGATGTTGTCGCTGATGGCGTCGAGCCACTTGCGATGCACCGTGAGGCCGGTGCCGGCGATGCCGATCGCGTCGAAGGTCATGATGTCCTCATCGCGGTGCGCATGGAGGTGAACGAGCCGTTCACCGCTTGCGAGGCGAACTGGTAGCGCAGCATCGTGTCGATGCTCGACAGGGTCTCGGTGTCGAGGTTGACGTTGTTGCCGTCGAGTCGTGTCGGCTCCAGCGATGTGCCGACTGTCGCGGTGACGCGACCGTCGCCGGCCTCGATGGAGTCCGCGAGTGCCTCTTCGAACTGCACGCGCTTGGCGTGATAGTTCGGGGTGTTAATGTTGGCGATGTTGTCGGCGATGGCTCGCTGGCGCAGCGAGAGCCCGTCGAGCGCGCTCGTCAGCGCGCTGATGGTCACAGAATCGAACACGAACCGGCTTTCCCTGAGTAGCTGGTGTGGCCGATCCCTGGCCGCTTCTCCCGAGTGATCCTCACTCTCCGTGCTCTATCGACCGACGCGGCCCGCGCGTTAGAAGGCGCTGTCAACCGTTCACATCGAGGTAGGCGGGGGCATCGGGCCGGCGGTCGGCCGGCACCCGGCGCACGGCGTCGAGGTGCTGGCGCAGTTCCCCCATGTCGGCCGCGGCGCGCTCCATCGCTGAGCGCTGGAGCGTGACCAATCGCTGTGCGCGGTCGGCCAGGTGCAGCGGCAGCGGAGTCGCGGGCGGCGTCCACGTGTCGAGGGCGCCGGATGCGACGGGGTGCGCGCCGGGCTCGGATGCGCGGCCCTGAAGGATTCTCTCCGCATCCTTCTCGAGCTGTTCGAGGAGTGTCGTCCACTCGTCGTCCGCGCTCATGCCCGCGTCTCCGCGAGCGTGCGGGCGGCTTCATGCCATGTGTCGCGCAGCGGGGCCACGATCTCGCGGCAGGCACGCGTGCGCTCAGGGTCGCGGCCGATGTTGGCGCCGATGAGCGTCTGCGACAGGAAGAGATACAGCGAGCGCAGACCGGAGCTGCCGTTCCACTCGTCCGTCAGCGACGAAGACAGTTCCGAGACGATCGCCTGTGCGTGCTGCAGCTGCGCGTTCGCCTCTGTCCAGTCCTGTGCCCGTTGGGCGCTCTCGCCGCGTTCGATGTCCAGCAGAAGCCGGTCGTAGAGCATCGTGACCAATCGCTCCGGCGGAGCCGACAGGATCGCGTCCTCGCGGTAGCGCTGTTGTGCGCGCAGGGCGGCGTTCATGCTCATGAGCCCGAGCTCGCGTTCGCACTCGGCAGGGCGGCGAGCTGCGATGTCAGGTAGGAGGACTGCGACTGCATCTTCGACAGCATGACCTCGAGCTGCGCGTAGGTGCGCTCGAGGGAGGCCTTCCGCTGCGCGAGGCGCACGTCCCAGCGCTCCATCTGCTCGCCGAGGCCCTTGACCTCGCTCTCCTGCCCGGTGATGCGCGAGGTCAGCAGGCCGTCGTACTTGTCCGAGTAGACCTTCGCCGTGTCCTCCACGCGCGCGGCGACGGCGGAGAAGAGGCTCGCCACCGCGTCCGGGTCCTTGGTGAGCGCCTCGGCGAACTTCTCCTCGTCGAAGCTCAGCACGCCGTACATGTCGGTCGAGATCCCGATGGACGAGGGGGAGACGCCGTCGATCGGATGCTGCACGGCGTCGGCGATCGCCGTGCGCAGAGCGCGTACGGTGCTGTCGCCCGTGAACACTCCCAGGGTCGTGGCTTCGCCCTGTCCGGCAGCGATGGTCGCCTTCGACCCGTTGTCGATGCGCGTGAGGATGCCGGTGAGAAGTGCGACGAATTCGGCAGACGCTTTGGTGCGCGCCTCGGTGTCGACGGACACGGCGATGGTGACGGGGTCGGTGGACACGGCGGAGACCGTGACATCGACGCCGTCGAAGAGGTCGGTGAAGGTGTTGCTCGACGATGTCAGTACCTGCTCGGCGCTGGTGCCTGCCCACAGTCGCACCTGCGCATCGGTGCCGACGGCGACGGTGGCGGCTCCTGTCTCGGTCGACAGGTCGGTGGCGGTTCCGGCCGTGACGGCGGCGCTGTCACCATGGAAGGCGCGGAACCTGCCGGCTTCCCCGGAGTCGGCGGCGCGCAGCTGGAGGCGGTGGAGCACATTGCCGTCGGCGTCTCGTCCGGCGGGAACCGCTGCGGCGACGATCCCGAATCCGGCTTCGTTGATCGCGTCAGCGACCTCCTGCACCGACGCGCCGGCCACGTCGATCTCGCGGCGTTCGCCTTTGGCGTTCTCGAGGGTGAGGACGGACGATGCGGCGGGCCATCCGTTCGACGCCGCCGAGACGATGGTGTGGTTCTTCGCCACCCGGTCGACGACGATGTCGGCGGCGACCGCGGTGGCCCCCGTGCGCGTGGCGACGGTGACGGACGTCGACGAGGAGGAGGTCGTGAATCGCGCGAGGCCGTCGACCGCAGCGGCCTTGCCGGCTTGGGTCGCCAGATTCTGGATCGCGCTGTTGAGCGTCTGAAGGTTTGACACGACGACGTTCTTGTCGTCCATCTTCGCCTTGAGCAGCGAGCGGGGGATGGCGTGCACATCCATCAGGGCCTTGATGACCTCGGTGGTCTTCAGGCCGGAGATGAGGCCGTCGAGCGAGAGCGACATACGCGCCTTTCCGTGTCAGAAGCCGAGGGTGGCTCGGGTGACGGCAGCGCCATCACCCGAACCACCCCTACGGCGTGGTTCAGCGCAGGAGCTGGAGCACGCCCTGGTTGGCCTGGTTGGCCTGGGCCAGCATGGCCGTGCCCGCCTGCGACAGGATGTTCGCCGACGTGAACTTGACCATCTCGGCCGCCATGTCCGTGTCGCGGATCCGGCTCTCGGCGGCAGCGAGGTTCTCCGCCGACACGTTGAGGCTGTTGATCGTCGACTCGAAACGGTTCTGCAGCGCACCGTAGCCGGCACGTGCGGTCGAGACCGCCTGGATCTCCGTGTCGATGCCCGCCAGTGCCGCACCGTAGGACGCCGCGTCCGTCATCGTGGCGGCGAGCGTCTTGATGTCGGCACCGAGGGTGTCGAAGTCGGTCAGAGCGACCGAGATCTGGTCCTCAGCGGCGACAGCACCCGCGCCGACCTGGAACGTGAGCGTCGTGCCACCCGAGAGCAGCTTGATGCCGTTGAAGTTCGTGCTGTCGGCGATACGGGTGAGTTCGTCACCGAGGGTGTTGATCTCCTCCTGGATCGCTTCGCGCGACTTCGCGTTGTTCGAGTCGTTCGCACCCTGCGCGGTGAGGTCACGCACGCGCTGCAGGATCGAGTGGACCTCGGTCAGGGCGCCTTCTGCGGTCTGGATGACCGAGATGCCGTCCTGGGCGTTGCGAGCCGCGACGTTCAGGCCGTTGACCTGCGAGCGCAGGCCCTCGGAGATCGCCAGGCCGGCAGCGTCGTCTGCCGCGCGGTTGATGCGCAGGCCGCTCGAAAGCTTCTCGAGCGACTTCGACAGGTCGTTCTGGGTGCTGGACAGGTTGCGGTAGGCGTTGAGCGCCGACACATTGGTGTTGATCTGCATACCCATGATGGGTCTCCTCCGTGATTGGTTGAACTGGGAGTCCGTCCGTGGTCTCCCAGTCACACCTATCGGCGGTGCACCCGTACCCGTTAGTCGGGTGGGTCAGGAATGCTAGACCGGAGCCGTCGCCCGGAAGACGCTCGCGATGCGCGCACCACCGGCCTCGGCGATGCGAGTGAAGAACGCGTCGTGCGCGGCCGGCGAGACCCGCGCCGTCGCGGCGGGGGCCTGCCCTTCGGTGTAGTACCTGTCGAGCGCATCGCGGAGGAGGCGGATCGCTTCGGAGCGCTGCTGCGACACTGCGGAGTGGCTGACGCCCAACTCCTCGGCGATCTCCTTGACCGGCCGTTCGTCTATATAGACGGCCTGCACGATCTTCCGCATCCGCTCGGGGAGAGCGGCCACGGCGTGCGTGAGCACCTCCCGGCGTTCTCCCACGAGCGCCGACTCCTCGGGCAGCGGGATCCGGGCCGCCACGTCACGGGCAGCGGGATCGTCGAGAGTGGTCATGGTGCGAGCGGCGTCGCCGAGCGCCTCGGAGACCTCGTCCTTGGCAGCTCCCATCGCCGTGGCGATCTCTGTGACGGTCGCGGTCCGCCCCAGGGCGGCCGTCAACGTGTCGCGGACCAGCACGGTCTCCTTGATGCGCTTGCGGATGCCGCGGGTGGCCCAGTCCATGGAGCGCATCTCGTCGGCGAAAGCACCGAGGATGCGGCGGCGCGCGTACGCGCCGAAAGGCACACCCATCGTCGGGTCGAAAGCATCGGCGGCAGTCACGAGCGCGAGGGCGCCGACGGCCGCGAGCTCGTCGCGGGGGATGTGGGTGGCGCGGGCATGGGTCTCGGCTGCCAGGTAACCGACCAGAGGGAGGTTTGCCTCTATAAGGCTATTGCGCTGTGTGCGCGACGACATGGGGGATGATCCACCTCTCTGGATGCACTCCGGGAGCTCAAGGCGAAAAGGTAGAAGTACATATCATACGAGTTATGATCTGTCCATGGGGATAACTACCCATCGCCTACCCACATAGTAACCATAGGCACGCGCCTGCCGATAGAGACTTTATGTACCGTTTACTTGCGGGGGGCCGCTGGGGAAAAAGGGGATCATGGGAGCCAACGAACTATCGATGCAGCTATGGCGTGAGCGAGAGTTGCTCGAGATGCTGCTGTTCAAGCTCGATGAACAGCAGTTGCTGCTTGCCGCCGGCCGATCCCAATGGATCCAGTTTGCCGCACGGGAGATCGATCAGGTCCTTGATCGGCTGCGAGATTCGAGTCTGTCGCGCGCCGTCGAGGTCGCGGGCGTCGCGGAGGAATGGGGCGCCCCCGAGAGCATGACGATCCGCGAGCTGGTCGAGATCGCGCCGGAGGGCGCGTGGCGCGACGTTCTCGCTGACCACATGCGAGCCCTCACCCGCCTGGCCGCCGAGGTCGAGCAGATGCGCGATGCCAACGCCGAGCAGCTCAGCGGCGTCCTCCGCGCCACGCAGGAGACGATCGCGGCGCTGGGTCTGGACACCGGCGAGTACACCACCCGAGGCGACCGCGCGCGTGAAGATGCCGCGCGTATCGTCGACACCGAGATGTGACCGAGAAGAGACCATGTCGACTTTCAGTGGATTGAACACGGCCGCCAGCGGGCTGGCGGCCGCCCGACGCGGGATGGATGTGGTCGGACAGAACATCGCCAACCAGACCACGGACGGTTACACGCGTCAGCGCGTGACGACCTCGTCGGTGGCGGCGATCGCTCAGACCGGTCGGTTCAGCGCGGGAGCCCTGCCCGGGCACGGCGTCTCGATCGACGGAGTGGCGCGTCTCGGCGACGCCCTGCTCGATGCGAGGGTGCGCGACACTCTCGGCGCTTCCGGTTTCTGGTCAACGCGCGCCGTCGCCGCCACCGCGGTCGAGGCCTCGCTCGCCGAGCCCACCAAGAACGGGCTCGCGGCACGAATGACCGCCTTCTGGGCCGGATGGCAAGACCTCGCGAACACGCCGGATTCTGGCGCCGCCGCCTCGAGCGTGCTGGAGTCCGCGAAAGAACTCGCGTCGCACATCGCGGGTGGCTACCGCATGGTCGCGAACCAGTGGAGCGATGCCCGCGCCGCGGCCGACCGCACGGTCACCCAGGTGAACGCCGCGGCCGATCAGATCGCGGTGCTCAACCGTGAGATCCGCGACGCCCTCGCGTCCGGCCGCTCGGCCAACGAACTCATGGACCAGCGCGGCGTCCTCGCCCAGACGGTCGCCAGACTGTCCGGGGCCGGGGCCACGATCGAGAGCGACGGGACGATGACCGTGCGCATCGACGGCAACGCGCTCGTGTCCGGCACCGACTCGCGTCATCTCGCTCTTTCCGGTCCGACGTCCATCGACGCCGGCCAGCGTTTCACCGTCTCCTGGGAATCCGACCCGGGCCTTCCCGTCTCGATCGGTGCGGGTGAGCTCGGCGGTTCGCTCTCGGTCCTCGCTCCCGCAGCAGACGGTGGTCTGCTCGCGCAGGTCGCCGCCGGCTACAATTCCGCAGCGACGGCACTGGCCGATTCACTGAACACGCAGCACCGCGCCGGCGTCACCTCGTCCGGGCAGCCGGGCGGAGACTTCTTCGCGGTCAGTGCCACCGGTCCGGCCGCACTCGGTCTGACGGTCGCGGTGGACGCGGCATCCGACCTCGCCCTGGCCGCGCCGGGAGCCGGCGCCTGGGATGCGACGAACGCCGATCTGATCTCCGAGATCGGACTCCGCGCCACTTCTCCGGATGCCGTGTGGTCCGACCAGGTCACCCGCCTCGGCGTGTCGACGGCCGCCGACGTGCAGCGTGCCGGGGTCTCCGAATCGGCGGCAGTCGCGGCTGCCCGTGCCCAGCAGTCCGTCGCGGCCGTCGACGGCGACGAGGAGACGATCAGTCTGCTCACCTACCAGACCGCCTACCAGGCCGCAGCCCGGGTGATGACCGCTGTGGATGAGGCGCTCGACGTCCTCATCAACCGCACCGGTCTCGTCGGACGCTGATCGAAGGAGCATCGTGATCTCTCGCGTGACCTCATCCTCCATGACGCAGACGGCGATGCGCCATCTGCAGTCCAACCTCACCGAATTGGCTCGTCTTCAGGAGCAGGCCACTTCGCAGCGTGCGTTCGCTGCCCCGTCGGACGACCCCGCTGCAGCAGCCGCGGCGCTCGCGCTGCACGCCGAGCAGCGCCGGACCGAGCAGCACGCCCGCAACATCGACGACGGCCTCGCCTGGGTCACGTCGGCCGATGCGGCGATCACCGCCAGCACAGCCCTGCTCGGCCGCGTGCGCGATCTCACCGCGCAGGGCGCGAACGACGGTGCGCTCGACGCGACAGCCAAGGAGGCTCTCGCGATCGAACTCGAGGGCATCCGCGACGAGCTGCTGGCGCAGGCGAACACGCGCCTGCTCGGCCGATCGGTCTTCGCGGGGACGTCCAACACGTCTGCCTTCGCCGCGGACTACAGCCACAGCGGCGTTCCGGGGGCCGAAGTGACCCGTCGGGTGTCCGATGCCGCCGCCGTCCGCGTCGACACCGACGGCGCGGCCGTCTTCGGTACCGGTCAGAATTCGGTGTTCGCGCTGGTGGACGACATCGTCGCGGATCTCCGGAGCGGCACCAACGTCGGGCCGCGGCTCGCCGAGATCGATGCTCGCCGGACTGCCATGCTGGGCGTGCAGGGGTCCGTCGGAACCCGTCAGTCTCAGATCGAACGCGCCAAGGAGGCGGCCGTGCAGAACTCCGTGTCCCTCGAGTCCCGCCGGGCGGCGGTCGAGGATGTCGACTCTGTCGAAGTGCTCGTCCGCCTGCAGGCCCAGGAACTGGTGTACCGATCGGCGCTGGCCGTGAACGCGCGCGTGCTCCAGCCTTCCCTGATGGAGTTCCTGCGATGACCGCCGCGCTCGCTTTCGTCTCGCCGCCGCCGGGGTTCGCGCCGCACGTCGACTTCGTTCTCGCACCCGTCGACGGTGCCGATGGGCTGTTCGCCATGCGAGCCGTCGACGACGACGCCCTCCGGCTGTACCTCGTCGACCCGCAGACGGTCCTGAGCGAATACTCGCCCATCCTCACGGATGAGCAGGTCTCCGACCTGGCGCTTGCTTCCCCCGACGAGGCGATGCTCCTCGTCGTCGCCCATCCGTCGGCCGCGGGGGTGAGCGTGAACCTCTTGGCGCCCGTCGTCGTCAACCGCACCACGGGCGCTGCCGCGCAGGTCATCCTCGAAGAGCAGGACTATCCGCTGCGCGCCCCTCTCGGCTGAGCGAGCGGTGCGGAGCTCCCCTCGGGGAGCCGTACGACGACTACCCTGGAGGAGTGATCCTCGCTGCCGACTCGTCCCCGGATCCCGCCGTCGCCGGGGCGGGATCATGAGTCTGCGCGCCGCGACTCCGGCCGACCTCGAAGCGATCATGGTGATCGAGCGTCGGTCGTTCCCCACGGATGCCTGGAGCGAAGAGGCGATGGCCGCGGAGCTCGCCAGCCCGCACGGCCGCTACCTCGTCGACGAGCAGGACGGTGCCATCGTCGGATACGGCGGGGTCCGCGCCCTGCAGGGCAGCCCGGATGCCGACATCCAGACCATCGCCCTCGTCGCCGAACAACGCGGACGAGGGCGGGGCAGGACGCTGTTGCGGGCGCTGCTCGACGCGGCTGCCGAGCGGGGTGCGCGTGAGGTCTTCCTGGAGGTCAGGGCGGACAACCCGACCGCGGAAGGCTTGTACGCCGCGGAGGGCTTCGAGGAGATCGGCAGGCGTCCTCGCTACTATCAGCCGGACGACGTGGATGCGATCGTGATGCGGCTGGACATACGCCGGCGCACGCTTGGCGCACGCGCAGTCGAGGAGGCGAACACATGAGCGAACCGTTGGTGCTGGGCATCGAGACCAGCTGTGATGAGACCGGCATCGGGATCGTGCGCGGTCGCACCCTGCTCTCCAACACGATCGCCTCGAGCATGGACGAGCACGCACGCTTCGGCGGCGTCGTGCCCGAGGTCGCCGCCCGCGCCCACCTCGAGGCGTTGCAGCCGGCCATCGACGCCGCGCTCGCCGAGGCGGGCGTAAGCCTCGACGACCTCGACGCGGTCGCCGTGACCAGCGGTCCAGGGCTCGCCGGGGCACTCATGGTGGGCGTCGGGGCGGCGAAGGGGCTCGCGGTGTCGCTCGGCAAGCCCCTGTATGCCGTGAACCATCTCGTCGGTCACATCGCCGCAGACATCCTCACCCCCGACTCCGCACCGCTCGAGTACCCCACGATCGCGCTGCTGGTGTCAGGGGGCCACACCTCGCTCCTGCACGTGCGTGACCTCACCACCGACGTCGAACTGCTGGGCGAGACCATGGACGATGCGGCGGGCGAAGCCTTCGACAAGGTCGCCCGTCTGCTTTCGCTGCCGTATCCCGGCGGTCCGGAGATCGATCGCGCGGCACTCGACGGCGACCCGAATGCGATCCGGTTCCCCCGAGGGCTCTCCCGTGCCTCCGACCTGGCCAAGCACCGGTACGACTTCTCGTTCTCGGGACTGAAGACCGCGGTGGCCCGTTGGGTCGAGAGATTCGAGGCGGAAGCCGCGTCCGAGGAGGGTCCGGCGCGCGAACTTCCGGTCGCCGACGTCGCTGCGAGCTTCCGCGAGGCGGTCGTCGATGTCCTCGTGACCAAGGCGCTCGCCGCCTGCGCAGACCTCGGCGTCCCGCGTCTGCTGCTGGGTGGGGGCGTGATAGCCAACCGGCGTCTGCGTGAAGTCGCTTTAGAGCGCGCAGCGCAGGCCGGCGTGACGGTGCGCATCCCGCCGCTGTCGCTGTGTACCGACAACGGCGCCATGATCGCTGCGCTCGCGGCCGAGCTGATCTCTTCGGGGCGGCCGCCGTCGACGCTCGCCTTCGGAGCCGACTCGACGCTGCCGGTGACCGAGATACAGGTGGCGGAAGCCGTGGCCGCATGAGCGACGTCCCGCGAACCCACGACCCCGACGGCACGGCGCCCCGATCCACGCCCGTGCCCCCCACGCGGATCGAGCGACCCTCCGAAGAGGTCGAGCATCCCGCGGGGACGGCGCGCATCCCCGGGGCCAGGCGCGACGGATACACCAAGCTGCCCACTGGTCCGGTAGGCGTCGAGCCGGTGGTGGTGAGCGGTCCTGACATCGACGCCACCGACGATCACGAGTGGTCGCCGTCGACGGAGGCGACCAGTGTCGACGACACGAGGCTCGCGCCCTGGGCGCTCCTCGCCGCGATCGTGGCGCTCGGAGCATCGTTCTTCGTGGGTTGGGGCATTCCGGTCGCCATCGTGGCCGTGATCGCCGCGGTCATGTCGCTCCGGCGGCCCGTCGAGAACCGCGCCATGGCTCGGTGGGCACTCGTGCTCGGGCTCTGCGCCACCGTCTACAGTCTGGGGTGGCTCGTGTGGGCGGGAATGCAGTTCGAGAGGCTCGGATAGCCGCATGCTGAACGCCGACGAGCTCGAGGAACTCCGCGCTCTGCATGCGCGGGCTTACGGGCGCGACGGCGGTCTCACGGATGCCGAGGCGGCGAGGCTGCGAGAGCTCGACGTGCGTCGCAGGGCCGTCGACGACGCTCCCGCAAAGGCCGCGCAGCGCGAAGAATCGACGGCGCCGGATGCCCCTTCCAGGAGCTGGCAGGATCCGAAGGTGTTCGTCGCGCCACTCGGAGTCCCCGCCGAGCCTCACGAACCGGAGTCGTCTGCTTCTGCGCCTGCGTCCGCCACCTCCTTCCTCTCACTTGTACGGTCCCACTGGCGTCCCGTCGCCCTCGCCGCCGCCGTGCTCGTGGTCGGCGGCATCGGTCTGGGGGGAGCGCTGTTCGGAAAGCCCGCCGAACCGGCCCTGGAATTGACACCGGAGCAGCAGAAATGGCATGAGGCGATCGTCGCCGGAGGCGATTACGACTCCGGCTCGGTGCGAGCGGCCGCCGTGGAGGGCGACGTGGTCGTCTGGACCGCGACGAAGGACGAACGAAAGCGCACGTGCCTCATCTTCAGCGACGGCGACCAGGCGCGGCCGAACTGCCAGCTCACGGATGCCGTCATGTCCGAAGGGATCTGGGGTTCCATCGTGGTCGAGGCCAACTCGGAGATTCGACGCGAAGTCCAGGCGCAGGTGCTTTTCACCGCGTCGGGGCAGCCTGCGGTCGCCGTCAGCTCATACGAACACGACAGCGGGTCCACCGGCATGACCTACGCCAACGCGAACGAGACGCGAATCGCCGAGAAACTCGTCGGTGAGGGTTTCGACCCCCCGTCGATCTGGGTGATCGGATACGACGATGCCGTGCCGATCTGGACGGCGACGATGTCGGAATCGCGAGAGCAATGCCTCATCTACGACGGCGCAACCGACCCGATCGAGCTGTCCTGCAGTGACACCGAGTCGCTCCAGGCGGACACCCCGCTCCTCGGCCTCTCCCGCATCGATGCGTCGGGGGCGACGACGCGGTACGAGATGCAGGCGGGCAACGGTCCCTCATTCCTCGTGATCACCCGCGAGGGAGGCGAGGTCGGTGCCGCCGGCGACTGAGGACGGTGAGCTTCGCGCCCTGCAGACGAAGGCGTACGGCCGCGGCGGCGGGCTGACGGATGCCGAGGCGCGTCGCCTCCGCGAACTCCAAGCGGCGGCGGTGGCACCGCCCGCGGTCGTCGAGTCCGCCGCGTCGCCTCCACGCAGCCCGGCGGTCGTCGAGTCCGACCTTCCGACGGCGTCCGAAACTTCCGACGCCGACCCCTCGACGAGCCCGGGCCCCGGGGAATCCGACCGGGCGGCGCACTTGCACACTCACGACTCCACGGGCTCCCGAGGTAACACGGACTCCGAAGACTCCGTCGCCCCGCGCAACCCGTTGCGCCGTCGCTGGATGGTGGTGGCGGCAGCATCCGCTCTTCTGCTGGTGATCGGTGTCGGCGTGGGCTGGGCGCTCTTCGCGCAGCGGTCAGAGGGAATCGTCCTCACCGCTGAGCAGCAGCAACGCCGTCTCGAGCTGTCCGAGAAGGCGGGGTACGACGAATCGTCCGTCCGCGCCATCGGCCAGGATGACGACGCTCTCGTCTGGTTCGCCACGAAGGACGGCGGGGAGTCGACGTGCATGGTGCTCGACGTCGCGGACCAGTCCAGCGACGTGTGCCTGGAGTCGAGCGAGGTCACCCCGATGTGGTTGTCCACCTCCGTGATGCTCGCGCCGGAGGAGAACGCCGACGACGCCGCCGATGACGGCGTCGGCCCGGATGCAGCCGCTGAGGTGCCTGAGGCCACCAGCGTCTCCGCCTACCTCGTCTACGCCACGACCGGCGAGCCGCTCGCGGTGATCGATCGCTGGACCCAGGCCGACGCGATGCTTCAGGGCTTCAGCGGCGACGAGCGCGACCGGGCGCACGAACTGTTCGATGAAGGGTACGAGGCCGGGCTGTCGATCATCGGGTACTTCTACGGCGAGCCGGTCTGGCTGGCGAACCACGCCACCGGCGCGACCTTTGCGACCTGCCTGGTGGTCGATGCCGCCGACGACACCGAATGCGGTCCCGAGCAAGAAGTGCTGAGTCAAGGACTCCGGGTCATGGTCGAAGAGCCGGCGGGGACGATACCGGCCTCGTGGAACATCGAAGTGGCTTACACCCGGGGCCAGACGCCGTACCTCACGATCACCGGGGGTGGAAGGCAACCCACGTTCCGCACGGAAGACGGCGACAGGACCGAGCTCGGGGGTGAGCACGGTGATCCGATCGAGGTCACGATACCGAGCGAACCCGAAGAGAGATGACGCCTAGTCGGCGGCGGGCACGCGGTCGGCGAGGATGGCCTGGCGCTGATTTCCGACTCGTGCGAGGATCAGCGTCGCCTCCGCGTCGCCGCGCAGAGTGAGCTTCTTGCGGAACGCGGCCGGGTCGATGTCCATGCCGCGCTTCTTGATCTCCAGGCGTCCGACGCCGTTCGCCTTCAGGGCGGCACTGATCGCCTTCGGGTTGGCGGGCATCGTCTCGCGTACGCGGAACGACTGCACGAACGGGCTCGTCAGCGCCGAGTCGGAGGTCAGGTACGCGATGTGCCGGTCGAGCATGCCCGCATCCAGACTTCTCGCGACATCGCCGATGAGACGGGCGCGGATCACTGCGCCGTCCGGCTCGTGCACGAAAGCGCCCAACGGACGCACAGCGGCATCGTCCGCGTCAGCGCCTGCCGTGAGTTCATGTGACCGATCGCCGCGAATCACGAGAGCTGCGCGTCGGACTCCCTCGCGGGCCAGCGACCCTGTCCACACCACCAGCTCGACCACGCTGCCGTCGGCGCTCACCCACTGCGCTTCGGCCTCCGCAGGGAGAGAATCGCGGTCGTGCGCCGGTCCGAGCTTGATGCCGGCGGGCATGCGTGAAGCCACGTCGAACGCCCAGTCGAGAGAGGGGGAGTAGTCGTCCGCCGACACCCGACGGGTCTCGCCGTGACCCGCCGTGCGTCGTGCCGGATCCATCCACACCGCGGCAGAAGCTGCCGGCGCGGAAGTGATCGAGTCTTCTGCGGTGGCATGCCGCACGACCGCGCTGTCTCCGAACGGAGCGAGGTTGTAGGCCGCGATCACGGCGGTGACCTCGTCGGCGTCGACCGCGAGGACATCGAGCCCTGCGCCCGTGAAAGCGAGAGAGTCCCCACCGATTCCGCAGCCCAGGTCCGTGACGTGCGCGATCCCTGCGCTCCTCATCCGCTGGGCATGGCGGGCGGCGACACCGAGCCGGGTGGCCTGCTCGAGACCGGCGCGGGTGAACAGCATCCGCTCGGCGAACGGACCGAACTTGGCTCGGGCCTTCTCGCGGAGGCGCGCCTGTCCCACCACGGCGGAGACGAGCTCGGGCGAGTGGCCGGCGGTACGCAGACGTGAGACGGCGCGGGCGACTTCGGCGGTCGTCTCGATCGGGCCCAGCCCGTCCAGCAGCTCGAGGCCGGCGGGGGTCAGCAGCGCTCGCAGCTCGGACATCACGTGCTCAGCCTACGTCCCTCGATCGGATCGACTCGCGGAAGCATTGGCACTCGCATTGCATGAGTGCCAGCCGAGCGCATACACTGGCATTAGCACTCTCGGGTTGAGAGTGCGAACAAGTCTTTCGTGTCAGCGTCAAGAAAGAAGAGGTAGACCGTGTCGGTTTCCATCAAGCCGCTCGAGGACCGCATCGTCATCAAGCAGGTCGAGGCCGAGCAGACCACCGCGAGTGGCCTGGTCATCCCCGACACCGCCAAGGAGAAGCCCCAGGAGGGCGAGGTCGTGGCGGTCGGCCCCGGCCGTATCGATGACAACGGCAACCGCGTCCCGATCGACGTCTCCGTCGGCGACCGCGTCCTGTACAGCAAGTACGGCGGCACCGAGGTGAAGTTCGGCGCAGACGAGTACCTCGTCCTGTCGGCTCGCGACGTCCTCGCCGTCGTCGTTCGCTGAACCGCGTAGTCCTCGAAGAGGCTCGGATGCTCCGGCATCCGGGCCTCTTCTGCGTCTGGCCGCAGAGGTCGGCTTCCCGCTCGCGGCGCCGACCCCTCGGCGCACCGAATAGGCTCGTGCAGTGACCCCAGACACGACCCGCGCCACTCAGACCGCCGGAGTCGCCTACGCCGGAGCCGCGTACCTCCTCTGGGGTGTCCTCCCGCTGTACTTCCTCCTGCTCGCCCCGACCGGGCCCTGGGAGGTCGTCGCCTGGCGCGTGGTGCTGTCGTTGGTGTTCTGCATGCTGTTGCTCACCGTCACGCGCGGATGGGCTGCGCTCCGCGTGATCGCGACGCAGCCGCGGCTGCTCGGCTGGACCGCGCTGGCGGGCGTGCTGATCTACGTCAACTGGCAGGTCTTCGTCATCGGGACGCTGACCGGGCATGTGGTCGAGACCAGTCTCGGCTACTTCATCAACCCGATAACCACGGTGCTGCTGGGTGTCTTCGTCTTGAAAGAGCGCATCCGTCGGCTGCAGTGGGCCGCCATCGGCATCGCCGCGATCGCCGTGATCGTGATCGTGGCCGCTTACCGTTCCTTCCCGTGGATCGCGCTGTCGCTGACCCTGTCCTTCGGCGTCTACGGGCTGATCAAGAAGAAGATCGGCCCCTCCGTCGATGCGGTGAGCGGACTCACCCTCGAATCGTTCTGGCTGGTTCCCATCGCGGTCGTGCAGCTGGTCCTCGTCGCGCAGACCCCGGCGGGGATCACGATCGGGGCCAACGGCTGGCAGCACGCGGTACTGCTCGCACTGGCCGGAGTGGTCACGGCCGTGCCCCTGCTGCTCTTCGCCGCCGGAACCCGCAGAGTGAACCTCGCCGTGATCGGCATGATCCAATTCGTCACCCCGGTGATGCAGTTCATCCTCGGTGTCGCCGTGCTCGGGGAGCCGATGCCGCCGGAGCGCTGGGCCGGATTCATCATCGTCTGGATCGCCATCGGGGTGTTCGTCGTGGATCTCGTTCTCAGCGCACGCCGCGGTCGCGGCTCCGCGGCAGGACCGATCACCTGATTCGCCCGGCTCAGCGCGGCAAAACTCGGTGTCGGATCGTTAACGCACCGAAACACTTGCGACCCCTGCGCGCGCACATCTCGCCCTAGTGTTAGAGCACCCGAGCGTGGTCATGTCCACGTTCAGTTACGCAAGGGAGCATCAATGAACGCTTTGAAGGGTTCGCGCAGCGCGAAGGTCTTCGCGGGGATCGCGCTGCTCGGCGCATCCGCAATGGTCATCGCCGGCTGCAGCACACCGTCCGAGGAGCCCTCGGGCGGAGGTGGAGACAAGCCCGCCGCCGACCTGACGCTGAAGCTCGGTTCGCTGCTGCCCGCCACCGGTTCGCTCGCGTTCCTCGGCGCGCCGATGGAGGCCGGCGTCCAGCTGGCCGTGCAGCAGATCAACGAGGCCGACGCCGGTGTGACGATCGAACTCGAGACGGCCGACGAGGGCGATCTCGACAACAAGGCGTACGAGACCTCCATCACCAACCTCCAGAACGCCGATATCACGGCCATGGTCGGCGCGGCATCCTCGAGCGTCACCAAGCTGATCCTCGACGGCAACGCCGGCGCCGGCATCCTCACGGTGTCGCCGTCGAACACATCGCCGGACTTCTCGGGTATCAACCCGCTGTACTTCCGCACCGCGCCCAGCGACAACCTGCAGGGCGAGGTCCTCGGCAACGAGATCGCCGAAGACGGACACAAGACGCTCGGCATCGTCTACCAGAACGACCCGTACGGCACCGGCCTCTTCGAGGCCATCAAGTCGACGTTCGAGGGCACCGGCGGCGAGGTCGTCGCCGAGGCGTCCTACAACCAGGGCGACGGGCAGTTCAACGCACAGGTGCAGACGATCTCGGCAGCGAAGCCGGATGCTGTCGCCGTCGTGTCGTACGACCAGTTCGCGACCATCGCGCCGCTGCTCGGCAACGCCGGCATCGACACCGGGTCGCTGTACCTGGTCGACGGCAACCTGAAGGACTGGGGTGCAGACGTCTCGGTCAGCCTCGAGGGATCGAAGGGTACCCGCGCCGGCGCCGAGCTGCCGCAGGACTTCCTCGACCAGCTGAACGAGGTCTGGACCTCCGACGGCAACGAGCCGATCGACGCCGTGACGTACTCCGCCGAGGCGTACGACGCCGTGATGCTCATCGCTCTGTCCGCGTTGAAGGCCGGCGCTGTCGAGGGTGAAGCCATCGCCGCCGAGATGGGCGCCACGTCGGGTGGCTCCGGCGACGGAGAGAAGTGCACCACGTTCGAGGAGTGCGCCGAGATCATCAACGGGGGTGGCACCGCCGACTACGACGGCCTCTCCGGTGAGATCACGTTCGACGAGAACAACGACCCGAAGGGCGCAGCCATCGGCGTCTACGAGTTCGACGCGGAGAACGTGACGAGCCGCATCAAGTAACACGCATAACGCGAAGGCCCCGAGCACCTGCTCGGGGCCTTCGTGCTGCGTGTCGTTCGTGTTGCGCGGTGTGCGGTTGCGGGTGCGCGGGTGCGCGAATCGGGAGCGCGGGAGCCGGTCAGGCGGCGTCGGTTCCGAGCGTGCCGAGGTAGAGGCCGATGACCTTCGGATCGTTGAGCAGCTCGCGCCCCGAGCCCTCGTAGGCGTCACGGCCCTGGTCGAGCACATAGCCGCGGTCGCAGATCTGCAGGCAGCGACGCGCGTTCTGCTCCACCATGATCGTGGTGACGCCGGCCTTGTTGATGTCGGAGACGCGGATGAACGCGTCGTCCTGGCGCACAGGGGAGAGCCCGGCGGACGGCTCGTCGAGCAGCAGCACCGACGGGTCCATCATGAGCGCCCGCGACATCGCGACCATCTGCCGCTCGCCGCCGGACAGGGAGCCGGCGCGCTGCTTGAGGCGCTTGCCCAGCTCGCCGAAGATGCTGCTGACGAACTCCAGGCGCTCGGAGAAGGCCTTGGGGTTCTGATAGAGCCCCATCTGCAGGTTCTCCTCGATGGTGAGCGAGGGGAAGACGTTGTTGGTCTGCGGCACGAACCCGACGCCACGGGCGACGAGCTTGTCGGCCTTCAGGCCCACGATGCTCTCGCCCTTGACGGTGATCTCGCCGGCACGGATGTCGACCATCCCGAAGATCGCCTTGAGCAGCGTCGACTTGCCGGCGCCGTTCGGGCCGATGATGCCGATGAGCTCTCCCTTGTGAGCCACGAGATTCGCGCCGTTGAGGATGTTCACCCCCGGCAGATATCCGGCGTGGACACCCTTCAGTTCGACGATGACGTCGTCGTTCTTGATCTCGTTCCGGACGGGCGCTGGATCGGTCATGACTTGTTCTCCTCGGCGGCTGCGTCCTCGGCGGATTCCTCGGCTTCGACCTCGGTCTCGATCTGCTCACGGATCTTGACCGCTTCATCTTCCGAGATCACCGGAAGACGACCGGTCACCGCGCCGAGGTCGACGTCCTGGTGAGCGCCGAGGTAGGCGTCGACCACCGCGGGGTCTTCCATCACCTTGTCCGGCGGACCCTCCGCGACGACACGGCCCTCCGCCATGACGACGACCCAGTCGGCGATGTGGCGGACCATGTGCATGTCGTGCTCGACGAAGAGCACCGTCATGCCGAGGTCCTTGAGGTCGAGGATGTGATCGAGAAGCGACTGCGTCAGCGCCGGGTTGACCCCGGCCATCGGCTCGTCGAGCATGACGAGGGTCGGCTCGCTCATGAGAGCCCGCGCCATCTCGAGCAGCTTGCGCTGACCGCCGGAAAGCGACGCGGCGAAGTCCTGCTCTTTGGCATCGAGCTTGAACCGGGTGAGCAGTTCGTGCGCCCGCACCTCGATCTCGCTGTCCTGCTTGCGCCAGAGGAAGGGGAACAGGCTGGCCCAGAATCCCTCGCCGCGCTGGTTCGTGGCGCCGAGCTTCATGTTCTCGAGCACCGTGAGCAACGACAGCGACTTCGTCAACTGGAACGTGCGCACCTGGCCCATGCGGGCGACCTTGAAGGACGGGATGCCGGACAGGTTGGTGCCGTCGAACGACCAGGTGCCGCTGTTCGGCTTGTCGAAGCCGCAGAGCAGGTTGAACAGGGTCGTCTTGCCCGCGCCGTTCGGACCGATGAGGGCCGTGATGGCGCCCCGGGGGACCTCGAGGTGATCGACGTCGACCGCGGTCAGTCCGCCGAAGCGACGCTGGACGCCGTCGACCACGAGGATCGGATCGACCTTCGCGACGCCGGGCACGGCAGGTCCGTTGGTGAGCCCCGTGGTCTTCACGCGGGCTGTGCTCTTCGCGGGCGTGACCGCTCCGTCGTTCTCACTTGACAAAGGTCATCTCCCTCTTGTTTCCGAGGATGCCCTGCGGGCGGAAAACGACGATCAGCATCAGTACGATGCCGATGACGATGTAACGGACGACGTCGGCCTGTGCGCCGGACATCGGCAGGTAGCCGGCGTTCGCCATGGCGGGCAGGAGCGCGCCGAGGAACGCGAACACGATCCAGAAGAGCACGGCACCGAGTGTCGGGCCGAGAACGGTGGCGGCACCGCCGAGCAGCAGGATCGTCCAGATGAAGAAGGTGAGCGAGGTCGAGTAGCTCCCCGGGATCACGGCCGACGGGAGCACGAACACGATGCCGCCCAGAGCGCCGATCACACCACCGACGACGAGCGCCTGCATCTTGTAGGCGAAGACGTTCTTGCCGAGCGAGCGGACGGCGTCCTCATCCTCGCGGATTCCCTTGAGCACTCGGCCCCAGGGGCTGCGCATGAGCGCCCACACCACGAGGATGGCGACGGCGAGAGTGATGATCCCGACGACGCGCACCCAGAGGTCATTGGCGTTATACGTCCACGGACCGAAGCCGTAGGTGCCGGGAGGGAAGGGGTTCGAGTCGCGGAAGCTCTGGTGATACCCGGAGAGCCCGCCCGCGGAGTTCGTCCAGTCCTTGAACAGTTCCGTCACGAACATCAGACGCACCACCTCGGCCGCGGCGATGGTCGCGATGGCGAGGTAGTCGGCGCGCAGACGCAGGGTCGGGATGCCGAGGATGAGAGCGAATGCCGCTCCGCCCAGCATGCCCACCAGGATCGCCGCCCACCACGGGAAGCCGAACGTCAGGATCGAGATCGCGTAGCCGTAGCCGCCGATGGCCATGAAGCCGGCCATACCGAAGTTCAGCAGGCCCGTGTAGCCGAAGTGCACGGCGAGACCGGTGGCGGCGAGAGCGTACGCGATCGTCGTCGGGCTGAGGAGATAGGAAGCGGTGTTGCCGAAGATGCTGCCGAAGTCCATGCGTCAGCCCAACCTTTCCTTGCGCCCGAGGATGCCCTGGGGCCGCACGAGCAGGATCACGATGAGGGCGACCAGCGCCGTGGCGTATTTGAGGTCCGACGGGACGCCGAGCAGCGTCGACACCTCGACGGCGAGACCGACGATGATCGAGCCGATGAGCGCGCCGATCGCCGACCCCAGGCCGCCGAGGGTGATGGCGCAGAACATCAGCAGCAGCATCTGCATGCCCATGTCCCATTTCACGCCGGGGCGGAAGTACGCCCACAGGATGCCGGAGATGGCCGCGAGCGTACCCGCGAGGATCCAGACCGTGCGGATCACCTTGTCGACGTCGATGCCGGACGCGGCGGCCAGTTGCGGGTTGTCGGAGATGGCGCGCGTCGCCTTTCCGGTGCGGGTCTGAGTGAGGAAGAACGCGACCGCCAGGATGACGATGATGCTGGTGGACATGGCGATCATGTCGATGTACGAAAGCGAGATCGGGCCGAGCCTGATCGGCTCCGGGCTCGAGCCGGGCAGCTGATAGGTGTTGCCCCCGATGATGTACTGCAGCGCGTAACGCAGGGCGAGCGAGAGTCCGATGCTGACGATCATGAGCTGCACCACGCCGAGTCCTCGGCGGCGCAGGGGCTTCCAGATGCCGGCATCCAGGGCCCATCCGAGAGCAGCGCCCCCGATCACGGCCGCGACGATGCCGAGCCAGAGGGGAAGCTGCCAGAACGAGGTGAACAGCAGGGCGATGACCGCACCCCACGTGACCATCTCGCCGTGTGCGAAGTTCGACAGTCGCGTCGTGCCGTAGATGAGTGCGGCGCCCATCGAGGCGAGGCCGAGCAGGAGGCCGAAGTTCAGACCGCCGACGATGCGCGAGAGCAGCTGATCGAGGAACGAGACGGTGATCCGTTCCCCGGCGTCGAGGAAGAAGTTGACGATCTTGGTGCCGGTGAGTCCGAACTCGAGCTCGAACGAGGCGGTCGTTCCGGAGACGGGCTGGATGCCCTCCGGGAGCTGGGTCGCATCCACGATCACACCGTCGGGAAGCGTCGACTCGTCGACGGTGAGGGTGTACGTCTCCTTCTCGGGAACGTAGAGACGCCACTTGCCCTCGGCGTCGGTCTCGGTCTCGGCGTCGAAACCGTTGCCCTCGATGGTCATGACGACGCCCTCGATGGCTTCGTCCTGGTAGGTGACCAGTCCCGCGAAGTAGAAGTCGGTCACCTCCTGCTCATCGTCGGATGTCTCTGCCGACGCCGGTGTCGGCAGGGCGAAGAAAGCTGTGAGCGTGACGAGGACACCGAGGAAGACGACGAGCCAGGGGTGCCTTCGTCTGACGGCGATTGATGCGGGTCCCACGCAACCTCCACTGTGAGTGCTGTCCGTGCGGTATCGGGTGGCACCGCGGCGTCGGACGACGAACTTGAGCGTAGTGGGCGTTGACCGAAACGCCTACATCCTCCGCATCACGATAGGAGGACGACCGCGCAGGGAATGTTCTCGGGCTTGTCTCGCTTAGAATTCACATACGGGTTTCGGGCACCCTGAGCGAACGTCCCGAGCCTGCTCGCACTCGGATTTCGCGCGACTCGCGCAGGAGGAGCTCACATGGACCAGCACGATCCCTTCGGCTTCGTCGGACTGACGTACGACGACGTGCTGCTCCTGCCGGGGCACACCGACGTCATCCCCAGCGAGGCCGACACCTCCTCTCGGATCACCCGACGCATCTCGGTGGCCACCCCGCTGCTGTCCAGCGCGATGGACACGGTCACCGAGTCGCGGATGGCGATCGCGATGGCTCGCGAGGGCGGCATCGGCATCCTGCACCGCAACCTCTCGATCGCAGACCAGGCGGCCCACGTCGACCGCGTGAAGCGCAGCGAGTCCGGCATGATCACCGACCCGATCACGACGACCACGGACGCCACGGTAGAAGAGGTCGACGCCCTTTGCGCGAAGTACCGCATCTCCGGCCTTCCGGTGGTCGATGAGAGCGGCAAGCTGGTCGGCATCATCACCAACCGCGACATGCGGTTCGTCTCGGGCTTCGAGCGCCAGACCACCTTCGTGAAAGACGTCATGACGCGCGAGAACCTCGTGACGGCGCGCGTCGGCGTCGCCGCAGGTGAGGTCATCGCCCTGTTCGCGAAGCATCGTGTCGAGAAGCTTCCGCTGATCGACGACGACGGCAAGCTCGCCGGGCTCATCACCATCAAGGACTTCGACAAGAGTGAGAAGTACCCTCTCGCCACCAAGGACGATCAGGGGCGTCTGCGCGTGGGCGCGGCGATCGGATTCTTCGGCGACGCCTGGGAGCGCGCCGAGGCGCTGCGCGACGCGGGAGTCGACGTGCTCGTGGTCGACACCGCCAACGGCCAGTCGCAGGGCGTGATCGACCTCGTCCGCCGGCTGAAGGCCGACGAGTCGTTCGAACACATCGACATCATCGGCGGGAACGTCGCCACCCGCGAGGGCGCTCAGGCTCTGATCGACGCCGGAGTGGACGCGGTGAAGGTCGGCGTGGGCCCGGGGTCGATCTGCACGACCCGCGTCGTCGCCGGTGTCGGAGTCCCCCAGGTCACAGCGGTGTACGAGGCATCACTCGCCGCACGCCCGGCGGGCGTCCCCGTCATCGCCGATGGCGGGCTCCAGTACTCGGGCGACATCGCCAAGGCGCTCGTCGCCGGCGCCGACGCCGTGATGCTCGGCTCGTTGCTGGCCGGCACCGATGAGTCGCCGGGGGAGATCGTCTTCCAGTCGGGCAAGCAGTTCAAGCAGTACCGCGGGATGGGTTCGCTCGGCGCGATGCAGACCCGCGGCAAGCAGACCTCCTATTCGAAGGACCGCTACTTCCAGGCGGATGTGCCCAGCGACGACAAGCTGATCCCCGAGGGCATCGAAGGTCAGGTTCCCTACCGTGGTCCGCTTTCGGCGGTCGCCTACCAACTCGTCGGCGGTCTTCGGCAGTCGATGTTCTACGTCGGAGCGCGCACGATCGAGGAGCTCAAGCAGCGCGGCAAGTTCGTGCGCATCACCTCGGCCGGTCTCAAGGAGTCGCACCCGCATGATGTGCAGATCGTGGTCGAGGCCCCGAACTACAAGAAGTAGGAGCTCGGCGGCGCTCTTCCGTCGGTCGGCGCCTCGGCGTAGCGTGCCGGTATGTGCAGAAACATCGTTCCGCTGAACAACCTGGAACCCGCGGCGACCGACGAGGAGTGTCACGACGCGGCGGTGCAGTTCGTGCGCAAGATCGCCGGGACGGCGACACCCTCCCGCGCGAATCAGGAGGTGTTCGAGCGTGCCGTCGCCGAGATCGAGGTCGCGACCCGCCGCCTGCTCGACGGCCTCGTGACGTCAGCGCCACCGAAGAATCGCCAGGAAGAGGCCGCCAAGCGCCAGGCGCGTTCCGCCGAGCGATATGAGGCGATCCGGGTCTTCCAGCAGGAGAAGAGGGCTGCGCGCACGGCATCCTGAGGTGAGCCGAGTCGCGCTGCGGAGTGTCGCGGAGCGTCTATGCCAGAATCGACATGACCCGCTCGACTTTCCCCGCGGATCCGGTGGATGAAGGCACCAGGACGCGACGCTGATCCCCGTCAGCAGGGAACCTCCCCAAGGAAGAGCCGTACATGCCTGAGGCAACCCCTCGCGTTCTCGTCGTCGACGACGACCCTGATGTCGCGCTGCTGGTGAAGACGGTCCTCGAACGACGGGCCGGCTGCATCGTCGACGTCGCCGAAGACGGCAACGCCGCGATCGCCCGCATGGCGGAAGTGCGCCCCGACGTCGTCGTCACCGATATCGAGATGCCCGGGCTCAGCGGCCTCGAGCTGCTTGCCGAGCTGCGGCGCACCGCGCCGAACATCCCGGTGATCGTCATGACGGCCCACGTCTCTGTCGATTACGCCGTCTCGGCGCTGCGCGCACAGGCCGACGAGTTCCTCACCAAACCGCTCGACAACGCGAAACTGGTCGAGGCCGTCACGCGGCTCGCCGAAGAAGGGCGTCGCCGTCGCGAAGCGGCGCGCCCGAAGGAGAGCGTCTTGGCGATCGGCGCGCACCCGGACGACGTCGAGATCGGCGTCGGAGGGCTTCTCGCCGCCCATGCCCACGCCGAGGACGAGATCACCATCCTCACGCTGTCGCGCGGAGCGCGCGGCGGCGATGCCGACAGCAGGCAGAGCGAATCGCTGGCGACGGCCGAGATGCTTGGAGCGCGACTGTTCGTGAAGGATCTGGTCGACACGGAGATCTCCGGCGGCGGCGCGACCGTCCGCCTCATCGAGGAAGTCGTGCAGGAGATCCAGCCGACCATCGTCTACACGCATTCCCACAACGACCGCCACCAGGACCACCGAGCCGTGAGCGAGGCCACCATCGTCGCGACGCGTCGGGTGGGGACCGTGGCCTGCTACCAGAGCCCGTCGTCGACGATCGACTTCCGCCCGACGCGCTTTGTGCGGATCGATCACTATCTCGACGACAAGCTCCGACTCCTGGAACGGTTCAGCACCCAGACCGGAACCCGCGACTACCTCTCGCCGGACTTCGTCACGGCGACGGCTCGGTACTGGTCCCGGTTCGGCGGCGGTCAGGCGGTCGAACCCCTGGAAGTGGTGCGCGAGACGGCAGAGTTCGTCGGCGCGCACGAACTCACACGACGGGAGAGCTGATGATGACGCGCGTTCTGGTTACCGGTGCCGGCGGACCCGCAGGTGTGGCCGTGATCCGCTCACTGCTGAACCGGGCGGACCTGACCGTGTTCGCCGCCGACATGGACGGCTGGGCCAGCGGCATCTATCTCGTTCCTCCGTCGCAGCGGCGACTCGTGCCTCCCGGGCGGGATACGGACTTCGTTCCGGCGATCGCCCGGATGGTGGTGGAGGACGACCTCGATCTCGTCATCTCGACGGTCGACGTCGAACTCATCGCCCTCGCCGATCGTCGAGACGAGCTCGCGCCGGCCGTGCTGGCGGCGCCGCCGTCAGAGACTCTGCACACGGCGCTCGACAAGCTCGCGCTCGCCCAACGATGCGCTCCCACGGGCCGCACCCCGCGGACGGTCCTGGCCGGACCCGCCGCGCTCGACATCGAGTGGGAGTTCCCGGCCTTCGCCAAGCCGCGCCAGGGGGCCGGCAGCCGCGGCATCCGCCTGGTTCCCGACCGCGCAGCTCTCGAAGCGCTGCCCACCGACGAAGACCTCATCGTGCAGGACTACCTGCCCGGCGAGGAGTATTCGGTCGACGTCATCGCCGATGCCGACGGGAACGTCGTCGCCGCCGTCCCGCGCACACGCGCCCGCGTCGATTCCGGCGTCGCGATCGCCGGACGCACCGTGCGCGACCCCGAACTCGAAGAGACCGCGGCGGCCATCGCCCGGGCGATCGGCCTGGTCGGCGTGGCGAACGTGCAGTTGCGCCGCGACCGAGCGGGACGAGCAGTGCTGCTCGAAGTCAATCCGCGCTTCCCCGGTGCGCTTCCCCTGACGATCGCCGCAGGCGTGGACATCCCGTCTCTGGTCGCCGACCTGTTCCTCGGTCGCGAGATCCCGGCTCGGATCCCCTTCCGTGAGGTCGCGTCCGTGCGGTTCCTGGAGGACGTGATCGTCGAGGTCGACGAGCTGCTCGTCTCGGAACACGCCGGACATCAGGAGGAGCAGTGAGCCATCCGGCTCTGCGGGGCGACCACCATGTGCACTCGTCCTTCTCGGACGATGCCGTCTCGACTCTCGCCGAGAACGTCGCGGCCGCCGCGGGCGTCGGTCTGCACACGGTGCGCCTGGTGGACCACGTCCGCGGGAGCACCACCTGGGTCCCGGAGTATCTCGCTGCCGTGCGCGGACTGGTCGTGCCCGACGGGCTCCGGGTGCTCACCGGCGTCGAAGCGAAGATCCTCGATGCATCCGGTGAGTTGGACATCCCCCCGCTTCCCGAGGGCATCGACCGCATCCTCATCGCCGACCATCAGTTCCCCGCTGCGGACGGGCCCCTCGGCCCGACGGCCGTGCGCGGACGCATCGCCGACGGCTGGGCAGCCGATGACGTCCTCGACATGCTGGTCTCCGCGCTGATCGCCTCGATGCGTCGGCACCCGGGGAATCAGCTCGCGCACTGCTTCTCCATCCTGCCGAAGATCGGTCTGTCGGAGGACGCTCTCGGGGATCAACGCATCGACGCCTGGGCGCGTGCGGCAGCAGAGACCGACACGCTCGTCGAGGTGAACGAGAAATGGGGCTGCCCGGATCTCGGGGCGCTCGCCGCTCTGCGCAGAGCCGGAGCCGAGATCGTCGCGTCGACCGACAGCCATGTGGCGTCCGACGTCGGGCGGTACAGCCGGGTGACCGCGCTGCTGGCCGCCGAAGAGGCCGCCCATGGCTGACCTCACCTGGCTGGAGACCGTGCTGGTCGTCTTCCTGCTCCTGTGCGTCTTCATCGGGACCCTGCCCGTCATCAACACCGCGTGGCAGTTCCTCATGCTGCCTCTCCACGCTTTCCGCAATCACTACGCGGAGGCGGCGCCCTATCACCCGAACGTCGCCGTCATCATCCCCGCCTGGAACGAAGGGCTCGTCATCGGTGCCGCGATCGAGCGGCTGCTGCAGCTCGAGTACCCGGTCGACCGGCTCCGAGTGTTCGTCGTGGACGACGCCTCGACCGATGACACCCCGGCGGTCGTCCTGTCGAAGGCGGCTGCACACCCCGGCCGGGTCGTGCACCTCCGGCGGGACAAGGGCGGCGAGGGCAAGGCCCACACCCTCAACCATGGACTCGACGTGGTGCTCGCGGATGCGTGGACGGAGGCGGTGCTCATCATGGACGCCGATGTCATCTTCGCCCGGGATTCGCTGCGCAAGCTCAGCCGTCACCTCGCCGATGAGAAGGTCGGCGCCGTCACCGCGTACATCCCCGAAGCCAGCCGGGACCGCAACTACCTCACGCGGTTCATCGCCATCGAGTACGTGATCGGTCAGCTCTCCGCCCGTCGAACGCAGAACGTCGGGGGAGCGATCGCCTGCCTCGCCGGCGGGGCACAGCTGCATTCGCGCGCGAACCTCGAGGCGATCGGCGGACGCATTCCCACCGGCACCCTGGCCGAAGACACGATGACCACGTTCGAGGGGCAGCTCAAGGGGCGGCGGATGGTCTTCGAGCCGCACGCGGTCGTCGGCGCCGAAGAACCGCGCACGATCGACAGCCTCTGGAAGCAGCGGCTGCGTTGGGCGCGCGGCAACGTGCAGTTGACCTCGATCTACCGGCGACTCTGGTTCCGCCCGAGTCGCACGCACAATCTGGGCAGCGTGTCGTTCGGGCTGGCGTGGTTCACGATCCTGCTTCTTCCTGTCTTCATGGTGCTCGCCTCCGCAGCCATGCTCACCCTTCTCCTCCTGCACAGCGACATCGCCGAGTTCGTCTTCCGCTTCATGTGGATCTTCGCGGCGTGCGTGTATCTCTACTCGATGATCTACGCCGTGCAGCTGGACCCTCGCATCGGGCGGCAGTCCTGGCGGGAAGCACTCATGTTCCCGGGGCTCGGCGCGCTGATCCTGATGGCCATCGCCCTGTTCCCGTGGATCTTCGAGCAGGGCCTGGCGCAACTCGGGCTCGCGGTGACAGACGACACACGGTTCCTGTGGGCTGTGCTCTTCTACAGCTGGGGACCGATCTCGTTGCTCGGAATCTGGCTCGCGCGGGCCATCGAATCGCTTCCCGGCGGGCGTTTCTTCGCCGGACTGCTGCTCTACATCTGCGGCTTCGGCTCGCTGCTGTGCGCCATCACGGTTGATTCCTACATCAAGGAGTGGCGCCGAGCCGACGCCTCTTGGATCAAGACCGAGAAGATCGGACGGGTCGACTCATGACTCAGGCACCATCGGAGAAAGCCGAGGTCGACGAGATCGCCACGGATGCGCGGCGCGAGCGGCGTCTGATCCCGCAGGCGCTGTTGTCGCTGGCCGTGGTCGTCGTGGTCGTCGTCGTGAGAGAGCTTCTCCTCCGATGACCGGTCGGCCACTGGCCCTCGTCGTCGAGGATGCGGCAGACCAGGCGGCGCTGCTGCGTCGCTATCTGGAACGCGAGGGTTTCGACGTGTTCGTCGCCGTCGACGCGGAATCCGCGATCGCCGCCTTCCCCGAGATCGATCCCGTCGTCGCCGTCCTCGACCTCCTTCTGCCGGGGATCTCGGGTCAGGAATGCGCACGCCTGGTGCAGAAGCGATTCCCCGGGTGCTTCCTCATCATCAGCTCGGTCTTCGACGCTGCGGACTACCCGCCCGCGGATGCCGCGTTGCCGAAGCCCATCATCGGTGCGCACCTGCACGCCATCATCGCGGGGGTGCCGCGGTGAGGGCGACTCCGCTCGATCGTGCAGGGAGCCGGTGGTACCGGACCTTCGACAACCCGAGCCCGTTGGTCAAGCAGTCTCCCACGGTCATCGCCACCATCCTCGCCGCACTGCTGACGTGGTGGAATGCGGATCTGCCTTTCACTCATTTCGGTGCCGCTGCCGCGGGGATCGTCATCGTGCTGCTCGCGACCGTCCAGGCCGCAGTGTTGAGCGCTCGGCACGTGTACGACGGATGGGTCGTACTCCTCATCCCGATGATCGACATCGTGGGGCTCGGTCTGTTCCGCGCAGGAACGGGCGGAGCGGCCTCGCTCTTCTCCTCTTTCGTGCTGCTGCCCGCCGTGTGGATCGCGGCGGCTCCGGGCATCCGCTACGTCTTCGTCGTGGGCGGGTTGACCTCTCTCGCGCTGCTCATGCCGTATTTCGCGGATCCTCCCGGCAACTGGGTCGCCTGGCTGCGCGGTGTCGTCGCCCCCCTCGTGTTCGCCGCCGTCGCCGCGGTCGTCAACGAGCTGTCCCGCCAGCAGCGCGAGCGGGCGGAACAGGCGGAGGAACTCGTGGGGGAGCGCACGGCCGCACTCGCCGACAACGTCAAGATGATCGTGCAACTGCGCGAGAAAGAGCATCAGTACCGGTCTCTCGTGGAGTCCTACGAGGGTCTGTGGTCGTCGATCACGGCCCAGGCGGTCATCGCGACCAACCGGCACGGCGTGATCACGGCATGGAACCCCGGGGCGGAGCGGCTGCTGGGCCTCTCCTCCGCAGAGGCGCTGAACGACGTGCGCGTCGACCGGTTCTTCTCCGAGTCCTCGTTGGTCGCTCTGGCGAGCGACTGCACCCAGGAGCAGCTCAGCGCGCTCGACGCGGACCTGCCGCCGGGGCTGCGGGCCCTCTTCGCCGGCGCGGACGACGAGGAGACCGCGGAGAGCGATGTCGATGTGGTGACGGCTTCCGGCACCCCCGTGCCGTCCCGGGTGACGGTGAATCCGTATCGAGACGGTTCCGGTACCCAGCAGGGATACCTGCTGGTGGTGACCGACGAGAGCAAGGCGGTCGAGGTCGCGCGGATGAAGGACGAGTTCGTCGGGATGATCTCCCATGAGCTGCGGACCCCGCTGAGTGCCATCATCGGCTTCCTCGACCTGCTGCAGAACGACCCGGCGCAGCCGCTCACCGACGAGCAGCAGGAGTTCGTGGGAATCATCGAGCGCAACGCGCAGCGCCTGCTCACCCTCGTCGGCGACCTGCTCTTCACCGCGCAGGTCGAATCCGGTCGCTTTCCGCTGGATCGCGCGGAGGCCGATGTGGCCGAACTCGTCCGTGCCGCCGTCGCCTCTTCGGGGCCGCATGCGCAGCGCGGGGGCATCGAGATATCGGCCGAGGTCGACGCCGACTCCATCCGGCTCCTCCTCGACGCGAACCGTATCGGCCAGGCCCTCGACAACCTGCTGTCGAACGCGATCAAGTTCACCCCGCGCGGGGGGCGTGTCACCGCTCGCGCCCGGATCGTCGACGGCGGGGTGGAGCTCTCGGTGCGCGACACGGGCGTCGGCATCCCCGAAGACGAGCAGGGGATGCTGTTCACCCGTTTCTTCCGGGCCTCCACGGCGACCAGGAACGCGGTTCCCGGCGTGGGGCTGGGCCTCACCATCACCCGTGCGATCGTCCTCGCCCACGGCGGCACGATGGATGTGACCAGCAAGGAAGGCGTGGGCACCGAGTTCCGCTTCGTGCTGCCGTCTGCGCCGAAGACCGAGACGCTGAGGACGCTGAGCCGCGCGGACTGAGAACGCGTCATCCAACGCTGCGCCATCTGATAGCCTGGTCGGCTCGCTGTGCGGGCGGAAGGACGGCCACGCACCGTGGGATACATCGATGTTTCCGGAGTGGCGCTGACGCTGCCGGACGGCAGACCGCTTCTCGACGAGGCGACGTTCCGGGTGGGCGCGGGTTCGACGAGCGCTCTGATCGGCCCGAACGGCGCAGGAAAGACGACTCTGCTGCGGATCATCCGTGGCGATCAGGCAGCCGAGTCCGGCGTCGTGACCATCGACGGCGGGTTGGGTGTGATGGACCAGTTCGTGGGGCACGGTGAGCCCGGCCAGACGGTGCACGACCTGCTGGTGGGTGTCTCCCCTGCACGCGTTCGGGCCGCAGCCGTGGCGCTCGAGGTCGCCGAGAACGCGCTGATCGAGAGAGACGAGAACGATACGCAGATGGCGTACGCCTCGGCGATCACGGAGTATGCGGATGCCGGGGGCTACGAGCACCAGACCGTCTGGGATCAGTGCACGGTGAGCGCGTTGGGCGTGCCGTTCGAACGGGCGAGGTTCCGCGAACTGACGTCATTGTCCGGCGGTGAGCAGAAGCGACTGGCGCTCGAGGCTCTGTTGCGGGGGCCTGACGAGGTGCTGCTGCTCGACGAGCCGGACAACTACCTCGACGTCCCGGCGAAGCGGTGGCTCGAGGAGCGGCTCCGGGAGACGTCGAAGACCGTGCTTCTCGTGTCTCACGACCGCGAACTTCTCGCCCGTGCCGCCGACCGCCTGATCACGCTCGAGCCCGGTGGTGCCGGCTCGACGGCGTGGGTGCACGGCGGCGGTTTTGCGACGTATCACCAGGCGCGTGCCGACCGGATGGATCGGCTCGACGAGCTTCGGCGGCGCTGGGACGAACAGCACGAGAAGCTGCGCACCCTCGTGGCGAACCTGAAGGTGAAGGCATCGGCGAACGACGGCTTCGCTTCGCGGTACCAGGCGGCGCAGACACGTCTGCGGAAGTTCCAGGAAGCGGGGCCGCCTGAAGAACGCCCGCCGGCTCAGGACTTCGACATGCGGTTGCGCGGCGCCCGCACCGGCAAACGTGCCGTCGTGGCGTCTGCTCTCGAGCTGACCGGGCTCATGCGGCCTTTCGACGCCGAGATCTGGTACGGCGACCGGGTCGCCGTCCTCGGCTCCAACGGGTCAGGCAAGTCGCACTTCCTGCGGCTGCTGGCTCGTGGGGGCAGCGATCCGGATCCCACCCTCGGGCACGTCACCTCGGCCGCTGAGCAGGTGAGCGACGTGCCGCACACCGGCAGAGCGACCCTCGGCGCGCGCATCGTTCCGGGGTTGTTCGCGCAGACGCACGCGCATCCGGAGTTCGTCGGGCGTTCGCTCCTCGACATCCTGCATCGCGGTGATGACCGACGCGACGGGATGCCGCGGGATGCGGCGAGCTCGGCACTGGACCGCTACGGTCTGGTGCGCCAGTCGAAGCAGACCTTCGAGTCTCTCTCGGGGGGACAGCAGGCGCGGTTCCAGGTGCTGCTGCTGGAACTGTCCGGAGCGACGCTGCTGCTGCTCGACGAACCGACGGACAACCTCGACCTGGAGTCGGCGGAAGCCCTGGAGGATGCGCTGGTGCGCTACGCGGGGACGGTTCTCGCCGTCACCCACGACCGGTGGTTCGCGCGCTCCTTCGACCGGTTCCTGGTCTTCGGGTCGGACGGCGACGTCTACGAGTCCGACGCCCCGGTGTGGGACGAACGGCGGGTGGTGCGGGCGCGCTGAGCGTTCCCTGAGGGGAGGGCGCGGCGAGGCGTCAGGACAGGCGGAACGGCTCCGCCGCGCGCGCACCAGGGTCGAGGGCCAGGTCGGCGAGGACGGCGCCGATGCCGGTGGCGAATTTGAAGCCGTGACCGGAGAAGCCGGCACCGACGACGGTCCGTCCTCGCCGATCCAGCACGAACGTGCCATCGTCGGTCGACGTGTAGGTGCAGCTGATCGGGACCGCGGATGCCGCGTCGAGTCCTGGCAGCCACTCCCGCACATATTCGCTCAAAGCCTGCTGATGCGTCGCGCGGTGCGGGCGCCCGTCCGGATCGACCTGGTCTCCGACCCCGTGGAATCCCACCTTCACGCCTTCGCCGGGTGTCGGCATCCCGTACACGGTGGCAGGATGGCGGTCCGGATCCACGTAGTGGTTGAACGACGGCCAGGGGGAATCCGTGCCGGGGCGGAAGTGCGCCGGCGTCTCCTCTGTGACGGTGAGCCGAGGCAGCCCGAACCGACCGAGAAGTTCGGAACTCCACGCGCCCGCTGTCACGACCGCGGTGTCGGCGTGCACTCGGCTTCCGTTCGCGAGGGCGAGGACGACGCCCTTCGCGTCCTCGCCGATGTGCGCCACCGGCGTGCGCCAGCGCACTTCGCCACCGCCCGCGATGATGCGCTGTTCCAGCGCGCGGAGCGCGTCGGACGCGCGGATGACCCCGGCATCCGACGACCACAGGACGACACCTTCGAATCGCATGCCCGGCCATCGGGTTGCGGCACCCGTCGCCGTGAGGAGCTCGGCGGCGATGCCGCGCGCGACCAGACGATCCCGCACCGCGGCGACGTCGAGCCGACCGTGTGTCACCAGCCCGTGCAGGCGCAGCAGGGGCTCGCCGTCCACAGGCCCGAGGGTGTCCCAGCCCTCGCGGGAGCGCATCAGAAGGTCGAGATAGTGCTCCTCGGCGTAGGCGTTGTTGAAGTTACGGGTCGCCCCGTGGGAGGCACCCTGGTGATGACCGCGCGCGAACTGCTCCAGCACGACCGGTCGGAGCCCCCGCCGCGTCAACTCCCAGGCGGTCGCGAGACCCATCACTCCGCCGCCGACGACGGCGACGTCCACGGCATCCGTCTCCATGGTTCCTCCGCTTCTCGTTCCAGTCTCCCAGCCGCAGGACGTCTTGAGCGCCGGGTAGGCTGGACGGGTGACCATGGAGATCGAGCTCGGCCGAGGAAAGCGCGCCCGTCGCGCGTACACCTTCGATGACATCGCGGTGGTGCCGTCGCGTCGCACGCGCAACCCCGAAGATGTCTCGACCGCCTGGACCATCGATGCGTTCGGATTCGACATCCCCGTGCTCGGTGCGCCGATGGACTCGGTCGTGAGCCCGCAGACCGCGATCATGCTCGGCCAGCTGGGCGGACTCGGCGTCCTCGATCTCGAGGGGCTGTGGACGCGTTACGAGAACCCGGAACCTCTCCTCGCGGAGATCGCGGGTCTCGACGAGCACGAAGCGACCGTGCGCATGCAGCAGCTGTACTCCGAGCCCATCAAGCCGGAACTCATCACCCGCCGCATCGCGGAGGTTCGTGAGGCGGGGGTCACGGTCGCCGGCTCCCTCACCCCGCAGCGCACCCAGGAGTTCTACGACACGGTCGCCGCGGCCGGCGTCGACCTGTTCGTGATCCGCGGCACGACGGTCTCGGCCGAGCACGTGTCGAGCGTCGCCGAGCCGCTCAACCTCAAGAAGTTCATCTACGACCTCGACGTCCCCGTCATCGTGGGCGGCGCGGCGACGTACACGGCGGCACTGCATCTCATGCGCACCGGAGCGGCCGGCGTGCTCGTCGGCTTCGGCGGAGGGGCCGCGTCGACGACGCGCGCGACCCTCGGCATCCATGCGCCGATGGCCACGGCGGTCTCCGATGTCGCCGCCGCGCGTCGCGACTACCTCGACGAGTCGGGCGGCCGTTACGTGCACGTCATCGCCGACGGTGGAGTCGGCACGTCCGGCGACATCGTCAAGGCTCTCGCCATGGGAGCGGATGCCGTGATGCTCGGTGTCGCGCTCGCTCGCGCCACCGACGCGCCGGGGCGCGGCTTCCACTGGGGCCCCGAGGCGCACCACGCGAAGCTTCCCCGTGGGCGTCGCGTCGAGGTCGGCGGCATCGGCACCCTCGAGGAGATCCTCTACGGCCCGGCCCCGGTCGCCGACGGCACGGCGAACCTGATCGGCGCGCTGCGCAAGTCCATGGCGACCACCGGGTACTCCGACCTCAAGGAGTTCCAGCGGGTCGAGGTCGTGCTCGCGCCGTACGAGGCCTGAGGCACTGCGCGCACCGTGACGACTCCGCAGCTGTTCCCACCGACCCTTCGCGAGGTCATGCTCCGGGGACGATGGATCGGCATGCTGGTGCTGTGCCTGATCGTCGCCGCGGTGTTCGCCTGGCTCGGTCAATGGCAACTGGAGCGCGCCATCGAGACCGATCCGCCGCCCGCAGGGGCGACCGAGCAGGTGCGCCCGCTGACCGACGTGGTCGAGCCGGGGGAGTACCTGCCGGAGCCGCTGGTCGGTCAGCGCGTCGAGACCTCGGGAACCTGGATCGCCGACGACTTCCTGGTCGTTTCCGGCCGGTTCAATGACGACGTCGAGGGGTTCTGGGTGACGGGTCAGCTGCGCGTCGCCGATCGCACCTCGATCGCCGTGGCGGTCGGCTGGGCAGCCGACCGAGAGAGCGCCGATGCCGCGCTCGCCGCGCTCGCCGCGGAAGCCGACGGATCCACCGTGGAGGTGACGGGTCGCATCATCTCCGACGAGGGGCCGGCACTGCCGCCGCGTGACGACCCCGACCGGATCGACCGGATGTCGACGGCGGCTCTCCTGAGCCGCTGGCACGACGTCGAGCAGCTCGATGTGTACCGCCCGTATCTCGCGTCGACGTCGGGGGCCGCAGGTCTGGCCGACATCTCCTCGCCGGCGCCGGAGGAGCAGTCCCCGGTGAACTGGCTCAACATCTTCTACGCGGTCGAGTGGGCCATCTTCGCCGGCTTCGCGTTCTACCTCTGGTACCGCCTGGCGAAAGACGCCTGGGAGCGCGAGGTCGAAGAGTTCGAAGAGGCTGCGGGCGCGGCGTCCGCCTGATCCGATGTCGCCATCAGAGCCGGCGTCGCCGCTCGAATGGACTCCGGAGGGAGCGCATCCGCGCACTGCTTTCCGCGCGCCTGAGCAGTGACCCCCCGGGAGCATCGACCAATGGCCATGATCCGGTGAGCGGCGGGTGACCAATCGGCAAACTCCGTTGAGGATGTCGGAACCGCTCCGTATGCTCGCAAACATGTGTGCGGGCTGGGAGAACCCGGTGCGCACCGTGTCAGATCTTGAGATGTCGCACCACCGACCGAGGAGACAGCACCGATGACGTCCGCTCCCGACGAGAACCGCGCGGTTCCCGTCACGCACCGTAGAAACAGGGGGCGCATCGGCGCTCTCGCCGTGACCTGTGTGGCAGCCTTGGGCTTCGGCTCGCTGACCGCCGTTCCCGCCGTCGCCGCTCCCGACGGATCGGGCGTCGTCATCAACGAGGCCTACCTGTCCGGAGGCAGCGCCGGCGCCGCGTTCAAGAACAAGTTCGTGGAGCTCCACAACCCCACGTCCGCTCCGGTCACCCTCGACGGCATGTCGCTGCAGTACCGTTCGGCCACGGGCACGGGCAACTCCAACGGGGTCGCGCCGCTGACGGGCGTCATCCCGGCGGGCGGCCACTACCTGGTGCAGGCCAACAGCAACGGCGCGAACGGTGCCGCGCTGCCCGAGCCGGATGCCGTGAGCACGCTGACTCCGAGCGGTACCACCGGCACGCTGGCCCTCGTCGAGGGCACCGCGGCCGTCAACCTGACTCCCGGCTCGGTCGTGGGCGTCGACGGCGTGATCGATGTTCTCGGCTACGGGACCTCGAAAACGTTCGAGGCGAAGGCGGCCACCGCGCCGGCGGGGAACACCGACGTCAAGTCGCTGAACCGCACCGACGGCGTCGACACCGACGACAACAGCGCGGACTTCAGCCTGTCGGCGTCGATCACCCCGCAGGCGTCGGGCGGCACCGCACCCGACCCGGATCCCGATCCCGATCCCGACCCCGGCACGGAGCCGGCCACGGCGACGATCGCCGAAGTGCAGGGAACGACCGACGTCTCGCCGCTGAGCGGAAAGACCGTCAAGGTCGAGGGCGTGGTCACCGCCGACTACCGCACCGGCGGCTACAAGGGCATCGTCATCCAGACCCAGGGCTCCGGCGGCGCGACCGACGCGACACCGGGCGCTTCCGACGGCGTGTTCGTCTTCCTGAACGCGCTGGCCCCGACCCTGGCGGTCGGCGACCTCGTCTCGGTGACCGGTTCGGTCAGTGAGTACTTCGGCCAGACGCAGCTGAACCCCGCCACGGCGACCGACATCACCGTCGTCACGGCAGGCGTCGGCGTTCCGGCCGTCACGCCCCTGCCGGCAACCGTCGTCGGCTCCGACCGCGAGCAGTACGAGAACATGTACGTCGCGCCGGAGGGCACGTACCGACTCGCGTCCAGCCACCAGCTCTTCAACTTCGGCACACTGTGGCTGAACGCCGGAGACGAACTGAACGTCAAGAGCACCGAGACCGTGCGTCCGGGCGACGAGGCCTCCGCCATCGCTGCGGCCAACCGGGCCAACCGCGTCCTGCTCGACGACGGTTGGTCGATCCAGGTGTCGAACAACGGTCACCCCGGCGAGCAGCCGTACTTCACCGAAGACGTCGTCGTCCGCAACGGTGACACCGTCGACTTCAGTGACGAGGGCTACGTCCTGCAGTGGGGCTTCAACGACTGGCGTCTCCAGCCGACCGTGCCCATCGACGACTCGTCATCGGCTGACCTCAAGGTCGGCTTCGAGGCCACGAACCCGCGACCCTCGACGGCCCCCGAGGTCGGCGGCGACGCGCAGGTCGCATCGTTCAACGTCTACAACTACTTCACGACGTTGAAGTCGGAGAACTCCAACGCCCGCGGCGCGGCCAACGCGGCGCAGTTCGCCATCCAGAAGTCGAAGATCGTCGCGGCGATCAACGGCCTGGACGCGGAGATCGTCTCGCTCATGGAGATCGAGAACTCGGTCAAGCTGGGCAAGCCGATCGACGCGGCGCTCAAAGACCTGGTGGCCGGGCTGAACGACGATGCCGGCAGCGAGGTGTGGGACTACGTGCCGACGCCCGCCGCGCTCAACAGCGCAGCGACCACCGACTACATCACCAACGCGATCATCTACAAGAAAGATGCCGTCACCACGGTGGGTGACAGCGCGACCATCACCGATGAGACCGTCTGGGGTAACGCCCGTGAGCCGATCGCCCAGGCGTTCGACATCGACGGACGCGTCGTCACCGTCGTCGCGAACCACTTCAAGTCGAAGTCGCCGCCCGAGGGTGCGGGTGCTGAGCCCGCCGACGGCCAAGGCTTCTTCAACGCCGATCGGGTGAAGCAGTCGAACGCTCTCCTGGCGTTCACGGCTGAACTCGAGGAGACCTCGGGGAGCAGCGACATGCTGCTCATCGGAGACTTCAACGCCTACGGCAAGGAAGACCCGATCGACGTCTTCACCTCGAAGGGGTGGACCGACGTGGCCGCAGACCAGGCGCCGGGCCAGTACAGCTACACGTTCGACGGTGAGCTCGGCTCACTCGACCACGTGATCGCGTCGCCGTCGCTGACCGAATCGATCACGGGAGCCGGCATCTGGGGGATCAACTCCCCGGAGTGGAGCGACCGTGGCTACGCGTACGGCGCGACGGAGGAGGGCACGCCCTACCGCTCCAGCGACCACGACCCGATCATCGTCGGTGTCTCCTCGGAGATCCCGCCGGTGAGCATCGATGTCGTCACCATCAACGACTTCCACGGTCGGCTGGAGGCAGACGGTGCCGCGGCAGGAGCCGCGGTCGTCGCAGGTGCTGTCGACCAGTTCCGCGAGGCGAACCCGAACACGATCTTCGCCGGAGCCGGCGACCTGATCGGCGCGTCGACCTTCACCTCGTTCATCAACGATGACAACCCGACGATCGATGCGCTCAACGCCGCCGGTCTCGAGGTCAGCTCCGCCGGCAACCACGAATTCGATCAGGGCTGGGAAGACCTGCGTGATCGCGTCCAGGACCGCGCGGAATTCGAGTACATCGCGTCGAACGTGTTCGTCACCGAGACGGGTGAGCCTGCGCTCGCTCCGTCCTGGGTGAAGGAGCTCGACGGCGTGAAGGTCGGATTCATCGGCGCCGTCACGGAAGACCTCGGCTCGTTGGTCTCGCCCGACGGCATCGCCGACCTCGAGGTGCGCAGCATCGTCGAGTCGGTCAACGCGGTGGCCGACGACCTCCGCGACGGAGACGCCGCCAACGGTGAGGCAGACGTCATCATCCTCCTGGCGCACGAAGGCGCCGAGAGCACCGCGCTCGCCGACATCACCGAGGACTCGCCGCTCGGCGAGATCGTCTACGGTGTCGACGAAGACGTGGACGCCATCGTGTCCTCGCACACTCACCTCGCGTACAACCACGTCATCGACGGCCGTCCGGTCGTCTCGGCGGGCCAGTACGGCGAGAACCTCGGGCTGATGAACGCGCAGGTCGATCCCGAGACCAAGGAGCTCATCTCGATCACCAACGAGATCAAGCCCCTCACCGCCGCAGGCAAGCCGCTCTACCCGGCGGATCCCGAGGTCGCTGCGATCGTTGCGAAGGCGAAGGCCGACGCCGACGTGCTGGGCGCGGTCAAGGTCGGAGACATCACCGCCGACCTCAACCGGGCACGCCAGAGCGACGGCAAGACGGAGAACCGCGGTGGCGAGTCCACCATCGGCAACTTCGTGGCCGACGTGCAGAAGTGGTCCACGGGTGCTGATGTGGCACTGATGAACCCCGGCGGAATCCGGGCGAACCTCACCTTCGCCTCGGCCGGAGCATCGGATCCCGACGGGAACGTCACCTACCGCGAGGCGGCGACGGTCCAGCCGTTCGCCAACACGCTGGTGACGCTGACGCTCACCGGTGATCAGCTGAAGGGTGTGCTCGAGGAACAGTGGCAGCCCGCGGGTTCCGCGCGGCCGTTCCTGAAGCTCGGCGTCTCGGAGGGACTCGTGTACACCTACGACCCCGCTGCGGCACAGGGCTCGCGTATCACGTCCATCACTCTTGACGGCTCGCCGATCGACCCGCAGGCGAACTACACGGTCGCCGCGAACTCGTTCCTCGCGGGCGGTGGCGACAACTTCGCGACCTTCAAGGAAGGCGCGGACAAGCGCGACACCGGCAAGATCGACCTGCAGTCGATGGTCGACTGGTTCGACGCGAACAAGACCGCGAGCCCCGACTACGCCCAGCGTGCCGTCGGAGTCTCGGTCAGCGCAGCGGACGCCGACGGCTACAGTGCCGGTGACCAGGTGACGGTGTCACTCTCGTCGCTCGCGTTCAGCGCGGGCGAGCCCGCCCCTGGCGAGGTCTCCCTCTCCTTGGGCGACGCTCAGCTGGCGGCTGGCGCGATCGATCCGACCGTCGTCGACGCGACGGACGAGGTGGGACGGGCGAGCCTCACGTTCACGGTGCCGTCCGGAGTGTTCGGCGAGCAGCAGCTCACCGTCGCGGTGGCAGGCACCGGCACGACCGTGCAGGTTCCGTTCACGATCGCCGGGGAGGCCGAGTTCGCCGGGACGATCGATCTCGGGTCCTCCAAGGTGGCGGCGGGCAAGAAGCTCGCCCTCACGGGTGAGGGATACCAGCCGGGTGAGACGGTGACCGTCGAACTGCGACCGAAGAAGGGTCAGGCGATCGACCTCGGCACCGTCCAGGTCGAGGACGACGGCACGTTCGCCGCTTCGCCCACGGTTCCGAAGAACACTCAGCCCGGCAAGTACACCGTCGCTGTGTCGCAGGCCGACGGGGACGAGGCGACAGCCACCGTCACCGTCAACCGGGCCGGCGGAGTCGGCAGCATCATCAAGGACATCTTCGACTGGGTCTGGGACCTCATCACCGGATGGTTCTGATTCGCCGAGTGACATGACAGAGGCCGCCGGGGATCCCGGCGGCCTCTGTCATGTTCAGGCTCCGCAACTTCTGCGGGCGACAGCAACTTCTGCGGCCACACCGGCGACTCGAGGCCGCAGAAGTTCGGCCAGGCCGTTCGAACGACCCGCCGGCATGAGCGTCGCGGGAGCAGCGGTCAGGGAGTGAGCACCTGCACGTCGGCCTGCGCGAGCGCCGCGGCGATCCGTGGGGGCAGGGGAGCATCTGTGATCAGGTAGTCGGCGCGGTCCAGGAGTGCGATCTGCGCGAAGAAGCGGCGTCCGATCTTGGTGGAGTCGGCGAGAATGGCGGTGCGCTCTGCGCGCTGGATCATCTCGGACATCATCGCGGCATCACCGAGGTTGGATGTCGAGTACCCGGCTTCGTCCACAGCGCCGACCGCGATGAGCGCCAGGTCGCAGCGGATGTCGACCTCCGGACCCCCCGGGGTCATGGTGAACGTCACCGGGCCGGTCGTGGCCTGAGTGATCGAACGCACGGCACCGCCGAACACGTAGAGGTCGCGGAAGACCGAGGGGGACAGCTCTCCGGGGATGCGCAGGTTGTTGGTGGCGATCGTCAGGTCGTGATGGTTCCGCAGCGCCCGTGCGACGGCGAGCGTCGTCGTGCCCGCGTTGAGCATGATGACGGAGCCGTCTTCCACGAGCCCCGCTGCGATCCGGGCGATCCGCTCTTTCTCCTCGGTCTGCACGCGCATGCGCACGTCGAGTGCGCGGTCTTTCAAGGGTCCGCTCGCGGAGCTGACGGCGCCGCCGTGCGTGCGGACGAGCACGCCCTCGCGATCGAGCTGGTCGAGGTCTCGCCGAATCGTGTCGATCGAGACCCCGAAGTGCTCTGCGAGGTCGCCGACCGTCACCTGGCCCGTCTGCTCGACATAGCTGGCGAGATCGGCCTTGCGGCCCGCGGGAAGGCGGCGCCGTGCCGTTCCGGATGCATCCATGACCTCATCTCTAGCACATTCGCCTCCACAACACGGCATAGTCCTGCAGAAAACCGCATTCGTCATGGATCCCGCTCAGCGCGGCGATATGCACGATCCCGGCGTTGGCGGGGGTGATTGTTACCAACCGGTGCTTGACCAAGCTGCAGATGTCGGCATAACATGGCTCAAAACCGCATGAACAAGCATTGAAGCGCGTGATGCGGCACGATCTCGAAGAGGAGAGAAGTGATGAGCACAGTGGGACGAGGACGCAGACGAACCCGAACGATCGTCGGCGTCACGACCGCAGCGGTTACCCTTCTGGTCGTCGCGGGCTGCACGCCCGCCACGTCTGGGGACAGTGGCGGCGACGGCGAGAATGTCACGATCGAATTCGCCCAATGGTGGGAGCCCGAACTGCCAGACGGCGAGTTCCGCGCACTCATCGACAGGTTCGAGGAGGCCAACCCCGAGATCACTGTCGAACTGGTCAGCGGACCCTATGCCTCGACGAAGGAGCAGCTGTTCGCCGGGGCCGCATCCGGCACCATGCCTGATGTCGTCGGTCTCGACGGCGCGTGGGTGAACGACTTCGCCTCCCAGGGCGTGATCGCCGATCTCACCGCTCTCATGGAGGAGAACGACTACGACGACAGCCAGCTCGCCAGCCAGGTCCAGGTCGACGGCAGCACCTACATGATCCCCGTGGTGAATTTCGTCTACCCGATGTTCACCAACGACGATCTTCTGGCCGAGGCCGGGGTCGACGCACCACCCACGACACGAAGCGAATTCGCGGATGCCGCCGCCAAGGTCTCAGCCCTTGGCGGGGATGTCTCCGGGTGGGTGCTTCCGTTGTCGCAGGAGACTCCGAACGGTGTGCAGAACGACGTCATGTCGTGGGTGTGGGCCTCCGGAGGATCGATGCTGGACGACGGGCAGCCCGACCTGACGAACGACGACGTGACTTCTGCGGTCGACTACATCGGCGGACTTTGGGACGACGGCGTGATCGCGTCGGGATCGTTCACGATGAAGGAGCAGGACAAGGTCGAGGAGTTCACCAACGGTCGAGCCGGCATGATGATCGATTCGCTGGCCCACATCAATCTCATCCGTGAGACGAACCCCGACCTGAACTTCTCGATCTCGGCGATCCCTGCCGAGGAAGGGTACGACGGCGAGCGCGGTATCCCCTATGCATCGTGGGGGATCGGGGTCGCGGAGAACTCCGAGCACAAGGATGCCGCTTTCAAGCTCGTGTCCTACCTGATGAGCCAGGAGACCAATTCCGAACTGTCGACCATGGCGAAGGCCTTCCCGGGCAACTCGGAATCTGTTCCCGATTTCGTCGCCGACGACGAGCTGTTCGCCCAGGCGTTCGAGATCTACCAGGCGGGGTACCCCGCGAACGAGTTCACCGGCCTCCCCGTCGCGGAAGAGCTCATGCGTCTCCTCGGAGAGCAGCTCCAGTCCGCGTTCGACGGGCAGCAATCGATCGATGACGCGCTGAAGAAGGCTCAAGAGGCCTGGGAAGCGGAGTTCTGATCTCCCGTCCTTTGTCTCTCGCCTGAACGGGGTGCCGCATCGCCGATGCGGTGCGGCACCCGACCAACCAAGGAGCACCGGTTCCCATGAGCCTGAGAACGACCGACGACACCGAGGTGATCGTCACCGGCGTCGCCCTGTCGCGTCGGCGCCGCCAGCTGCGTAAGACCACAGAGTCCTACGCCTTCCTCTCGCCGACGATCCTGCTGCTGCTCGTGCTGATGATCGTGCCGATCGTCATGGTGATCGGGTATTCGTTCCAGGACAACGTCATCCTGAACAAGACACCCGAGTTCGTCGGTATCGCGAACTTCGTCCAGGTCCTCACCGACCCCGGGTTCTGGAAGGCGACAGGCAATACCCTCATCTTCACGATCGGGAGTGTGATCGCGCACCTCATCCTGGGTCTGGGCTTCGCCATGATGCTCAACAGCTCTCTGCTCGGCCGTGTCACCCGTTCGCTTTTCCGAGCGCTCTACGTCCTCCCGTGGCTTTTCACCGTGGCGGTGATCGCCGTCCTCTGGCGCATGCTGCTCGCCCCGAACGGTGTCATCAACTTCCTGCTCAACACCGACATCGAATGGTTGGCCTCGCCGCAGCTGGCGCTCGGCACCATCACGTTCATCAACATCTGGGCGGGCTATCCGTTCTTCATGGTGAGCCTGCTCGCCGGACTTCAGGGCATCCCGAACGAGCTGAACGAAGCGGCCACGGTCGACGGAGCAAGTGCGACTCAGCGGTTCTGGAACGTCACCATCCCGCAATTGCGCCCGATCATCGTCAGCCTCGTGCTCCTCGACCTGATCTGGACCTCGCAGCAGTTCGCCCTCATCTGGATGACGACCGGCGGTGGCCCGATCGATGTGACCGAAGTGCTCAGCACCTTCACCTACAAGCTGGCGTTCGCCAAGTACGACTTCTCGCTGGCGGCGACCTCGGCCGTGCTGGTGCTGCTGATGTCGATGGTTCTCGCCGTGTTCTACGTCCGTCACCAGAAAGCGAGGGACTGACCGTGGCTCTCACCGTCAAGAACCAGCGCCGGGTCGCGAAGACCGGCGTCACCATCGGCCTCATCCTCGGTGCGGTGTTCGCCGCGGGACCTGTGCTGTGGATGCTGTCGAGCTCGTTCAAGTCCAACACGCAGATCTTCGAGCTGCCCCCGCGGCTGCTCACCGAGACGTTCTCGTTCGACGCCTACATCGCCATCTTCAGCAGCGCCGAGACGATGCGGTTCTTCTTGAACAGCTACATCGTGGCCGGAGCGGTGACCGTGCTGACGCTGATCGTCGCGATCCAGGCGCCTTACGCATTCAGCAGGTTCGACTTCCGCGGCAAACGCATCCTCAACGTCGTGATCGTGAGCGTTCAGGCGGTGCCGCCGATCACCCTGCTGATCCCGTACTTCGGGCTCATGGTGGCGCTCGGCCTGTACAACTCGTACGCCGGTCTCATCCTCACGTACATGGTCTTCACCCTGCCCTACGCGATCATCATGATGACCGGCTACTTCAATACGCTGCCGCGGGAACTCGACGAGGCCGTCCGCGTCGACGGCGCAGGCTCCATGACCGCGCTGTGGCGGATCCTCGTGCCGATCTCCGTTCCGGGCATCGTCTCGGTCGGCATCTACACCTTCATGATCGCGTGGAACGAGTACCTCTTCGCGCTGACGCTCACTCGCACCATCGACATGCGCACCGTCCCTATCGGCATCCAGCTGCTCATGGGGCAGCACTCCTACGAGTGGAACCAGATCATGGCGATGAGTGTGCTCGGCTCGATCCCGGTGCTGGTGCTGTTCCTCTTCTTCCAGCGCTACTTCATCAGCGGTCTCACGGCCGGATCGGTGAAGAGCTGACGAGCGTCCGCCCTTGCCCCAGCCCACCAAAGAAACAGGAGAATCACGTGCTCTACACCGGTAAATCCATCCTCGATGTCGCCAATGCGAACAACTTCGCGATCCCGGCGTTCAACATCAGCGACTGGGCGATGTTCAACGGCATCATGGACATCAGCGAGGAGAAGGCCGCCCCGGTCATCATCGCCATCCACCCCGACGAGGTGTCCCACATCACAACCGACCTGATTCCGGCGATGCGCTCGCGCGCGCACCGCTCGAGCGTGCCGGTCGCGATCCATTGGGATCACGGCGGCACGTACGAGCAGATCATCGCAGCGATCCACGCGGGGTTCACCTCGGTCATGATCGACGCCTCACTGCTGCCGTTCGAGGAGAACGTCGCGCTCACGCGCAAGGTCGTCGAGGCGGCACACGCGGTGGGCGTGCAGGTCGAAGGTGAGCTCGGCACGATCGGAGCCAACGACAGCTACGGCGAGTCCGGTGCGGCAGAGATCATCTACACGAACCCGGCTGATGCGGTGCGGTTCGTGAAGGAGACGGGCGTCGACAGTCTGGCGATCGCGATCGGCACCTCGCACGGGCTGTACCCCACCGAGAAGAACCCTGAGCTGCGCCACGACCTCCTCGAGGAGATCAAGGCCGCCGTCGGCATCCCGCTGGTGCTGCACGGGGGGTCATCCAACCCTGATTCGGAGTTGCGCCGGGCCGTCGAATTGGGCGTGAACAAGATCAACATCTCCAGCGACATCAAAGTGTCGTACCACAACCGCATGCGGGAGATCCTCGGAACGGATCAGCGCCTGCGTGAGCCGAATGCGATCCAACCCGAGCCGATCGCGGCGATGAAGGTGACCGCGGCTGAGAAGATCGACCTGTTCGGTGCAGACGGCAAAGCCGGGTTGTACTGAGCGGTGGCGGGGGAAAGTGGGGCGATCGGACATGATCGGCGACGTGGACGGTCAGCTGGTGCTCGGGCTCGGCGGAACCGTCGACTACGAGTTGCGGTGGGACTCGGCCGTGCTCGAACGGCTCGCCCAGCGGCACCGCGTGCGGCAGGACGAGCTGACGGTGACCGCGACGATCATCGACGAGCGCTCGCTTCTCCTCACGGTTCTCGCGTTCATGGCGAGCGGCTCCGGTGGTGAACGGTTCGTCGCGTCGTCCGACGTGGTCGAGCGCTTCGCCGCACACTTCGCGTACGACGTGACCCTCGGCGGCACCGGCGTGCGGGCAGGGCTGGTGCTCGATGCCCTCGGCATCGCCAGCGTGCAGCATCTGGTGAGCATCGACGACAACGTGCGACGGTTGCTCCCGGACGGCATCACGATCGTGTCGTCCGCCGAGACCGACAGCCTGGACCCGCACCTGATCGTGCAGTATCCGACTGGGGCGCGCGTCGGGCTGGTCGACGGCGAGGTAGTCTCGCCCGGCGCCAACCGGCTCATCTTCGCCAACGATCCTCCGAATCGTTCGATGGCGATCGCAGCAGACCTCGCGGAGGAGCTCGAGCGGGCTTCGGCGTTCCTCATCTCGGGTTTCAACACGATGCAGGATCACGATCTGCTCACGCAACGGCTCGACGAGCTGCGTGCAGCGATGCGGCGCCTTCCTCCCGGTGCACTCGTGTACTACGAGGATGCCGGTTTCTACACGCGCGCCTTCGCAGACACGGTGCGGAGCCGACTGCTGCCCTCCATCGACGTCTACGGCATGAACGAGGATGAGCTGCAGGAGTACCTCGGCCGCACGGTCGACCTGCTCGATCCGCTGGCTGTGGCGAGCGCGCTCGGTGAGGTCCGCACGATCATCCCGGTTCCCGCCCTGGTGGTGCACACGCGGTACTGGGCGCTCGCGACCGGACCTGATGCGGCCCGGCACCGCCCGGCGCTGGAAAGCGCGGTACGCGTGGCAGCGACGCGTTATCGCTGCGGCGACGGCTTCACCGCAGCGGACGCCCAAGAGACCGCGTCGATGCGTCGGCACGACGGGGGAGTGGCCCTGGTGCGTTCGATCGAAGAGATGATCCCGGATGCCGTGGGCGTCGCCGCTTTCGCGCTCGACGTGGAGACGCCCACGACGGTCGGCCTCGGCGACACGTTCGTCGGTGGCTTCCTCGCCGTCCTCCTCCAGCCGAGGGCGCAGGCATGAACCCGATCGTCCTGCCGGCCAACCGCCCGCCGGAGCGTTTCTACCGTGGTGGTGCCCGCATCTCCGCGTTCCGCGGCGAAGCCCACGCGGCACCGCGGGAGCCGGAGGACTGGGTCGGCTCCACCACGACGATCCGCGGTGAGGAGCGTCTCGGCCTGACGTTGCTTCCCGATGGGCGGTTTCTCCGCGACGCGATGGCCGCGGACCCGGTGGCCTGGCTCGGCAGCGCCCACGTGCAGCGGTGGGGCGCGGACGCCCGCCTGCTGGTGAAGCTCCTCGATGCCGGACAGCGGCTGCCCGTGCACGCTCATCCGCATGATGACTTCGCCGCCTCGCACCTCGGACGCGCGCACGGCAAAGCCGAAGCCTGGTACATCCTCGAGGGCGGTGTCGTCCATGTCGGACTCCGCGAAGACGTGTCGACGCTGACACTCGCCGACCTCGTCTTCCGTCAGGACGTCGAGGGGCTCCTGGGCCTCTTGCACACTATCGAGGTCAAGCCGGGCGACGTCGTGTGGGTCCCGCCGGGGGAACTGCACGCGATCGGCGACGGGGTCCTGCTGGTCGAACTCCAGCAACCCGAAGATCTGTCGATCCTCCTCGAGTGGGCGGGATTCGAGATCGACGGTCCGGGCGAGGGGCATCTCGGGCTCGGCTTCGATGTCGCACTCACGGCGGTGACCACGACCGGTCGTCCTTCCGCAGAGATGGGCGGGCTCGTGCAGGCGGCGCCACCGTCAGGGTCTGTCTTCCCTCACGCGGCTGACGAGTACTTCCGCCTGGAGCGGCTTCCCCTGCGCGGCACGGAGGTGCTGCACCCCGGATTCGCGATCGTGATCGTGATCGACGGGGTGGTCGAAGTGGCAGGCCAGCCCGTAGCCACGGGAGCGACAGTGCTCGTCCCCGCCGCAGCGCGCCATGAGGTCAGCGGCCACGGAGAGCTGCTGATCGCGCGCCCGCCGACGCCATGAGGACCGGTCGGTTCCGGCGGATGCGGCACCGGACGCGCCGTCTAGACTGGGTGCATGCCCGAACCGAAAGTCGCCAGCTTTCCGGCGATCCGCGGTGCGCTGAAGTTCTACCAGATCGCTTCGATCATCACCGGAGTCATGCTGCTCCTGCTGGTCGCCGAGATGGTGCTGAAGTACACGCCGATCCGCCTCGAACTCTTCGCCGGAGGGTCCGGTGGGCCGCTGTGGTTCGCGCCGGTCGTCGAAGGGCCGGAGGGGCTCGAGTCGACGGGTGACGGCGCCAACCTGTCGCTGTTCATCCTCGTCGCCCACGGCTGGTTCTACGTCGTGTATCTTTTCGCATGCTTCCGCGTGTGGAGCCTGATGCGCTGGCCGTTCCTGCGCTTCATCCTGCTCGCGCTCGGCGGAGTCATCCCGCTGCTGTCGTTCTTCATGGAGGCCATCGTCGCTCGCGACGTGAAGGCCTACCTCGCCACCAGGGAGGCAGCAGATGCCTCCGCGACGACCCCAGGGACCCCGGTCTCCAAGGAAGGTGCCCGTTGACTGACCAGTCCGAGACCCAGCAGCGTCCGGCGCTCGTGGTCGATTTCGGCGCGCAGTACGCGCAGCTGATCGCCCGACGCGTCCGAGAAGCAGGCGTGTACAGCGAGATCGTGCCCCACACCGCCACCGCAGAAGAGATCGCGGCCAAGAACCCCGTGGCCATCATCCTCTCCGGCGGTCCCTCATCGGTCTATGAAGAAGGCGCTCCGCGCCTCGACCCGGCGGTTTTCGAGCTCGGCGTGCCGACACTCGGCATCTGCTACGGCTTCCAGTACATGGCGCAGACGCTCGGCGGCGAGGTCGCGCACACCGGCCTGCGTGAGTACGGTGCGACGGATGCCGTCATCTCCGGTGACGGCGGCGTCCTGCTCGGCGGGCAGCCGGCCGCGCAGAACGTGTGGATGAGCCACGGCGATCAGGTCGCCAAGGCTCCCGACGGGTTCGAGGTGCTCGCCACCACCGACGCCACCAAGGTCGCGGCCTTCGCGAACGAGGAGCGGGGCTTCTACGGTGTGCAGTGGCACCCCGAGGTGAAGCACTCCGACCACGGCCAGCGGGTCCTGGAGAACTTCCTGCACAAGGGTGCACGCCTGGCATCCGACTGGAACAGCGACAATGTGATCGCCGAGCAGATCGAGCGCATCCGGGAGCAGGTGGGTGACGCCCGTGTCATCTCGGCACTGTCCGGTGGCGTCGACTCCGCGGTGTCGACCGCGCTGGTGCACAAGGCGATCGGAGACCAGCTGACCGCGGTCTTCGTCGATCACGGCCTTCTCCGCAAGGGCGAGCGTGAACAGGTCGAGAAGGACTACGTCGAATCGACGGGGGTCCGTCTGATCACGGTCGACGCCGCCGAGACGTTCCTCGGTCACCTCCGGGGCGTCACCGACCCCGAGGAGAAGCGCAAGATCATCGGCCGCGAGTTCATCCGGGCGTTCGAGAAGGTCCAGCTCGATCTGGTCGCCGAGGCCAAGGCGTCGGGTGGCGCTCCGGTGAAGTTCCTCGTGCAGGGCACGCTGTATCCCGACGTCGTCGAGTCGGGTGGCGGTGCCGGCACAGCGAACATCAAGTCGCACCACAACGTCGGCGGACTCCCCGATGACCTCGACTTCGAGTTGATCGAGCCGCTGCGCGCACTGTTCAAGGATGAGGTTCGCGCCATCGGACGCGAGCTCGGCATCCCCGAGGCGATCGTCGGGCGTCAGCCCTTCCCCGGCCCCGGCCTCGGCATCCGCATCATCGGCGAGGTGACGGCCGACCGACTCGAGATCCTTCGCGAGGCCGATGCCATCGCGCGGGAAGAGCTCACCAAGGCCGGGCTCGACCAGGAGATCTGGCAGTGCCCTGTCGTGCTCCTCGCCGATGTTCGCTCCGTGGGTGTGCAGGGCGACGGCCGTACGTACGGCCACCCGATCGTGCTGCGTCCGGTCTCCAGCGAAGACGCGATGACGGCGGACTGGACCCGCCTGCCGTACGACGTGCTGTCGAAGATCTCGAACCGCATCACCAACGGCGTCCGTGACGTGAACCGCGTCGTTCTCGACGTGACCTCGAAGCCGCCGGGAACGATCGAGTGGGAGTAGAAGGCGCTGCGGCACAGGTTCTCCCTGATGCCGAGTACCTGGTGCTGTCCAGTCGACTGATCCCGGGTCTGGACGGCGGCTACACGATCGCGACGCTCGCGCGCGCCCGCCAGCTCGCCGGCGCAGGTGTCGCCGGGGGTGCGGGTCCGCAGTTGTTGACCTTCGATCCGGGGACGGCGAACGCTCACGCGGAGCACCGGCAGAAGTTCGCCGAACGGGGCATGCTCACCGAACCCTCCCGCATGCGCAACCTGTTCGACGAGGCTGTCGCCCCCCGTGGGGGTGGCGCCGACTGGTTGATCGCGGCGGCGGATGCTGCAGCGACCCGTGATCCCGACGTCGAATACCGCGTGCTCGCCGATGTCGACGGGCGTCCGTTCGCGGCTCTGCCGGTGATCGCCGGCGATCCCGACTGGCACCTCACGGAGGAACCGGTCCTGGTCTACGACGCGGCGGGCGAGGTCGTCGGCGGGGTGCGCGGATTCCGCGGCCTCTACCGGGCATGGTTGGGCCAGGTGACCGCCGGATACGACGACCGCACGATCATCGTGATCTGCGAGTCCCGTCAGCTCGGCGAGCTCATCGCCGACTGGGACGACCCGCGTGTGCGCATCGTTCACACCATCCACACGATCCATCTCGAGGCGCCCTACACCGCCGATGCGCCGACGAGCCCGTTCTGGACCCGATGGCTGGCGCTCGCGGACCGGTTCGACGCCGTGATCTGGCCGACGGCGACGCAGCGCGACGATGTCGCCGCTCGCTTCGAATCCTCCGCGGTGCACACCGTCGTCCCGAACCCGATCGCACCGGTCGTTCCCCGAAGCGACCTTCGGGAGCCCGGGCTGGTCGTCGTGCTCGGACGCCTCGCCGCCGGTAAACGTGTCGATCAGGCGATCCGGGCGTTCCTCACCGCTGACGTCCCGGGGACTCGGCTCGAGATCTGGGGCGGCGGGCCGGAGCAGGAGCGGCTCGCGAAGCTGATCGAGGATCTCGGTGCGGGTGATCGCATCGACCTGGCCGGTTACACCGACGACCCCGGACGAGTGCTCGACCGAGCATCCGTCGTCATGACCGCCACCGCATTCGAGGGGCAGCCCCTCTCTATCGTCGAGGCGATGCTTCACGGCGCGCCCGTCGTCTCGTACGACGTCCGCTACGGCATCCGCGATGTCCTCGGTGCCGGCGGGGGAGTCCTGGTGCCCGACGGCGACGTCGATGCGCTCGCCGCCACGCTCCGCCGCGTGCTCGAAGACCCCGCCCTGCTCGCGCGGCTGAGTGCCGAGGCCCCGCAGGTCGCGGCCGCCTGGAGCCCGGAGAAGTCGCTCGCCGCGCTCACCGCCGTACTCGCGGATGCTGCGGCTCGCCCCTCCCGCCGCTGACTTCCGCGGGGCCGGTTCCGGTCGCTGCATCCGTTCGGGTCGCAGCATTCGTTCTGGTCGCTGCATCCGTTCTGGTCGCAGCATTCGTTCTGGTCGCAGTTTGTGCCGCCTCGTCGTCGGCAGACCGGCAGGAACTGCGACCGGCGCGGAACGTCCGGGAGGCAAGCAAGGTTCTGGTCGCAGTTTGTGCCGCCTCCTCGTCGGCAGACCGGCAGGAACTGCGACCGGGGGATGAACGGAGCCGGGAGGCCGGCCGAAACTGCGACGGGAACGCGCGAAAGACACCAGGCGGGGGAGACCAGCCGACGGCGAGGGAACCAGTTCTGAAAAGAATCCCGCGGGATGTCGATCCGGGGGATTCCCGTTCGACGTCTGAAGTGAGAGGGTCGAAACACGGCCCCGAACAAGGAGAACATCATGAAGTTCATGCTCATCATGCGCGCGACCGACGAGGCCGTGGAGATCTACGAGGAGACTCCGTTCGAGGAGATCATCGAGGCCATGGGTACCTACAACGAGTCGATGATGAAGGCCGGTGTGCTGCTGGCAGGCGAAGGACTCACCGACGCTGCCGAAGGCTTCGTCGTCGACTTCAGTGCGGAGACTCCGCTCATCACCGACGGCCCCTACGGCGAGACGAAGGAGCTCTTCAACGGCTTCTGGATCATCGAGGTCTCCTCCCGGGAGGAAGCCGCCGAGTGGGCGAGCCGGGCACCTCTCGGCAAGGGGTCCTTCCTCGAGGTGCGGCGCGTCACCAGCGCTGAGGACTTCCCCGCCGACAACGAGTGGACCGAGAAGGAAGCCGGCTGGCGTGACGAGCAGGCTCAGCGCGCACAGCAGTGATGGACTCTGCTGACGGTGACACGGCGCGCTCCGCTCCCGATCGCGGGGCCACCCCGGATCGGGCTTCTGCGGAGCGCGCCGTCGCCGCGGTGTGGCGCATCGAGTCCGCACGGATCGTCGGCTCGCTCACGCGGATGGTCGGGGACTTCAGCCTCGCGGAAGACCTCGCTCAGGAGGCGCTGCTCGACGCCCTCCGACAATGGCCGGTCGACGGCGTGCCCCGGAACGCGGCGGCTTGGCTCACTGCGGTCGCGAAGCGGAAGGCTATCGACGGCTGGCGTCGGCGTGAGCGACTGGATGCGCGCGTCGCGCTCATCGCTCACGATCTGGAGCGCGAGCAGGAGGAAACGGATGACGTGCTGTGGAATCCGGATGCCGTCGACGACGACGTCCTGCGTCTGATCTTCATCGCCTGCCACCCTGTGCTCTCCAAGGAAGCGCAGGTCGCGCTCACTCTGCGGGTGGTCGGCGGTCTCTCGAGTGAGGAGATCGCGCGAGCGTTCCTCGTGCCGACGGCGACCGTGCAGCAGCGGATCGTCCGGGCGAAGAAGACTCTCGCCGCGGCCAACGCCCCCTTCGAAGTGCCGCCCCGAGAAGAGCATGCACAGCGTTTGGGGGCTGTTCTCGGCGTGCTCTATCTGATCTTCAACGAGGCGCACGCGGCCAGCAGCGGTCCAGACTGGATGCGACCTGAACTCAGCGACGAGGCCATCCGTCTCGGTCGGGTCCTCGCAGCGCTGCTGCCCCGCGAGCCCGACGTGCACGGTCTGCTCGCGCTGATGGAGCTGACCGCTGCCCGTTTCCCGGCACGTACCGATGCCCGCGGAGAGCCGGTCCTGTTGGCCGATCAAGACCGACGGCGCTGGGACCGCGGTCGCATCGGGCGGGGACGTGCGGCGCTGGCCACCGCGGACGCGCTGGTGCGAGGTCGTGGGGCGTGCAGTCTTCAGGCGGCGATCGCCGAATGTCACGCGGTCGCAGCATCCGTCGACGACACCGATTGGGATCGGATCGTGCTGCTGTACGAGGCGTTGGGCCGGATCTCACCCTCTCCGGTAGTCGAACTGAACCGTGCGGCGGCCGTCGCGATGGCAACAGGACCGGCCTCAGCGTTGCGCATCATCGACCAGCTCGTCGTCTCGGGGGCGCTGCGCGGCTACCACCTGCTACCGGCGACTCGAGGTGAGCTGTTGCTGCGTCTCGGGCGTGAGGAGGAAGCGCGGAGCGAGTTCGCGACGGCGGCCGGCCTCGCGGGCAACGATCGTGAGCGTGCGATCCTCGAGCGGAAGTCACAGGCGCACGAAAAATGACCCGCCCCCTCTCACGCGCTTTCGCGGCAAGAGGGGGCGGGTCGAAGACGCGGTGAAGCGTCAGACGCGATGAAGCGTCAGTCGCGCACCTTGTTGCTACGACCGGCGATCAGGCCGTAGATCAGCAGAACGATGATCGCTCCACCGATGGCCAGGAGCCAGCTACCGAGATCGAAGAACTCTTCGATACCGCGGCCGAAGAGCAGCGAGCCGATCCAGCCGCCCAGAAGGGCGCCGACGACTCCGAGCACAAGCGTGATCAGCCATCCGCCGCCCTGACGGCCGGGGAGGATGAGCTTGGCGATGGCGCCCGCGATCAGGCCGAGAAGAAGAAATCCGAGGAAACCCATGGTCTGCTCCTTTATTACTGTGTAAAACTCCCGGGGTGCCGGGGGTTCGTGTAACAACCTTGGCAGATTCTACGAATTCCGGCGACCCCTTGCGCTGGCGTTGCGTTTTATGCCAAAGAAGCCCGCCCCCGAAGGGACAGGCCTCTTGTGGTGCCGCGGGGCGGCAGTGACGCGTGTCGCGATCAGTTGCTGCCGCGAACGATGGCGATGATGCGCAGGATCTCGACGTAGAGCCAGACGACCGTGACCATGATGCCGAAGGCGCCCATCCAGCCGAACTTGCGGGGAGCGCCGTTGCGGACGCCCTGCTGGATCTGGTCGAAGTCGAGCACCAGCGAGTACGCGGCCATGATGACGACGAGGACACCGATGATCAGTCCGAGGGGGATACCCATGATCGAGGCGCTCAGGAGACCGAACGCCTGGCCCTCCGGCAGCACGCCGGTCCACATCAGCACGAGGTTCAGCAGCGAGAAGACGAGGTAGCCGATCATCGCGATCATGAAGATCTTGGTCGCCTTCTTCCACGCGCGGATCTTGCCGCTGGCGAAGAGGGCCAGCGTCACACCGACGACGGAGACCGTCGCGAGGGTGGCCTGGCCGACGATACCGGGGTAGATGACCTCGAAGAACGCCGAGATGCCACCGACGAACAGACCCTCGAAGACGGCGTACGCGAAGATCAGCGCGGGACGCACCTTCTTGCGGGAAGTGAAGATGATGGCCATCGCGAGGACGAAGCCGCCCAGTGCGCCGATGATCCACGGCATCATGTTCGGAGCGAACTCGCTGTACGGGTTGTACGCGGGAGCGGCGATGCCGCCCAGCGTCCACACCCAGCCGACAGCGGCCGCGACCAGCAGGATGCCGAAGAGGCCGGCGGTCTTCCAGACGGTGTCTTCGACCGACATGCGGTCGGTCTCGATGGAGCCGGCGGGCGGGGAGGCGTACATGCCCTCGAGCCGCGCGTTGGCAGCGGCATCCATCGCGCCGTGCTGAAGGGAGGCGTTCTGTGCACCCTGAGCGGCCTGTGGTCCGCCCGGGTAGGTCGCGACGTTGCGCGGGTCCTGCTGCTTGAACGCCGGGTTGTTGAAGGCGAAGTTGCTCATTGGTGGGCCTCACTCCAAAAGGGGGTCGTAGGTCGCTTGCCTCTACGATACCCGGCGCGATGATAACAGTGGCGTGTTCTACGCTGAGAGCGTGCCCAGGAAATCACCCCTCGTCATCGGCCATCGAGGTGCGCCCGGTTATCGCCCCGAGCACAGCCGCTCGTCGTACGAAATGGCCCTGGCGATGGGTGTCGACGCGGTGGAGCCCGACGTCGTCGCCACGAAGGACGGGGTGCTCGTCGTCCGCCACGAGAACGAGATCTCCGGCACGACCGATGTCGCCGAGCATCCGGAGTTCGCCGACCGCAAGACGACCAAGCGCGTCGACGGCCAGGCCCTGACCGGCTGGTTCACGGAGGACTTCACCTGGGCGGAGCTGTCGACCCTTCGAGGGCGGGAGCGGTTGCCCGAGGTCAGAGCCTCGAGTGCGAGCTTCGATGGCGCGCAGGCGATCCTGCGGCTGCGCGACGTCCTCGACCTTGTCCGGGACGGCTCGGTCGAGCACGGTCGCGAGATCGGTGTGGTGCTCGAGGTCAAACACGCCACATACTTCGCCGGGATCGGCCTCGACCTGGCCCCGCTGATCGAACGCGAACTGCGCGAGGCCGGTTGGGCGGACGGCGAGCTGCCGCTGGTGATCGAGTGCTTCGAGTCGACGGTGCTCGGCCAGCTGCGCGAGCGCGGCCTCTCGGCGTCCTACATCTACCTGATCGAAGCCTCCGGCCGCCCGTACGACCTGCTGGTCGCCGAGGGTAAACGAGCCCTCACCTACGCGGCGACCGTCACGCCCGAGGGGCTCGACGGACTCGTCGGCGCGGTCAACGGCATCAGCGTGAACAAGCGGATGCTGCTCGCCCGCGGGAACACGATCGTCCCGGATGCGCACGCCCGAGGCCTGCAGGTCTTCACGTGGACGTGCCGCCCGGAGAACGCGTTCCTCTCGCCGGAGTTCCGTGGTCCTGGCGGCAAGGGAGCGTACGGCGACTACGAGGCGGAGTGGGGTGTGATCGCGCGAACCGGGGTGGACGGCGTCTTCGTGGATCACCCGGATCTGGGTGTGGGCTTCTTCCGGTCCTGACCTCGCCTCAGAGCGAGCGGTCGAACGCGCCCTGGCGGGTGGAGACGATCTCCTTGCCGAGCGGCATGAGCGAAACCGGCACCATCTTGAAATCGGCGATGCCCATCGGGATGCCGATGATCGTGATGCAGAGTGCGATGCCCGACACGATGTGGCCGATTGCGAGCCACCACCCGGCGAGGAGGACCCAGAGCACGTTCCCCAGGAAGGAACCGACTCCGGCGGTCGGCCTGCTGACCACTTCGCGTCCGAACGGCCAGATGGCGTAGCGCGCGATGCGGAAGGAGGCGATGGCCCACGGGATCGTGATGATCGGGATGCACAGCAGGATGCCGGCGAGGACGTACCCGAGGAACAGGGCCCAGCCGGCCAGGATGACCCAGATGATGTTGAGGATCGTGCGCATCAGGCGATTGTGTCACCCGCAACCGGAGCAGGCTGAGCATCCGCCCGGAGCTCCCGGCGATCGTGGCAGGCCGATGCCAGACTGACCGGATGAGCATCGTCGTGCAAGACGTCAGCAGAGCGTTCGGGGCCGTTCAGGCCGTGCGATCGGCGACCTTCCGAGCGGACCCCGGCCGGGTCACCGGTCTCGTCGGCCCCAACGGCGCAGGCAAGACCACGCTGCTGCTCATGCTCGCGTCGCTCCTCGCGCCGGACACCGGAACGATCAGCATCGGGGGAGTGGACCCGTCGAACGACGCGCTGGCTGCCCGCCGCCTGCTCGGATGGATGCCGGATGCTCTCGGAGCCTGGCCCTCGCTCACGGCCCGCGAGACCATCGTCACCACGGCCCGGCTGTACGGCATCGCCCAGTCGGATGCTGCGACTCGGGCCCAGGAGTTGCTCGCACTGGTCGGGCTCGCAGACCTCGCCGACTCACCGGCGAAGGTGCTCTCCCGCGGGCAGAAGCAGAAGCTCGGACTCGCCAGGGCGCTCGTGCACGACCCGCAGGTGCTGCTGCTGGACGAGCCGGCATCCGGGCTCGATCCGCAGGCGCGGGTCGACCTGCGAGTGCTGCTGCGGCGGTTCGCCGCCGAGGGACGGACCGTCCTCATCTCCAGCCACATCCTGTCCGAACTCGAAGAAGTGGTCGACGATGCGGTCTTCCTCGTCGCGGGGTCGGTCGTCGACGCTGGTCCTGCCCAGGCATCCGTCCGCGGGTGGCGGGTGCGCCTCGCCGGTGCGTCACCCGAGCGGATGAGTACGGACACCTGGCAGATCGCGTCGACGCTGGGCATGGCGCCCGAGACGCTCCGTTCCGAACGCGGAGGCGTGCTGGTCGGATTTCCGGACGACGAGAGCGCGGCCCGGTCGCTGCGTGTGCTCGTGGAAGCCGGGCTCGCCGTCGCGGAGTTCGCCCCGGCCCAGAGCGACCTGGAGCACACGTTCCTCCACCTGCAGCACCCGGTGTCGCCACTTCGGCCCGAACCCCCGGGAACAGCACACGCGGGAACGGAGGCGGGCGCATGAGTCTCACGCACATCGGCACGATCGTCCGACTCGAACTCACGCAGCGGCTCCGCAGCGTCGGGTGGTACGTCCTGCTCGGCGTGTTCGCGGTCGTGCTCCTGGGCGTCACCGGTCTCGCTTTCGCGGTGTACTCCTGGGGTGACGCCGTCGGCGCGGGCGTGTACTCCATCGTCGTCAACGTCGTCCTGCTGCTGGTGGTGCTGGTATCGCCGACCCTGAGCGGCAACGCGATCAACGGGGACAGGGACGCGGCGACCCTCGCCGCCGTGCAGGTCACGGCTGCGTCGACCGGCGACATCATGGTCGGAAAGCTGCTGGCGGCGATCGCGACAGGTGGGGCGTTCCTGGTCGTCGCGCTGCCCTTCCTCGCGTTCTCCCTTCTCGGTGGCGGTGCGAACGGACTCGTCCTGCTGGTGTCCCTGCTCGTCCTGGCGGCGGAGATCGTCATCGTCGCCGCGATCGGTGTCGGTCTGAGCGGTCTCATCGCCCGCCCCCTGTTCTCGGTCGCGTCGACGTATCTCGTGGTGTCTGCCTTCGTCATCGGCACGCTCATCCTCTTCGGCCTCGGCGGCATGGCGGTGCGCAGCGAGGCGACGAGCTACAGCCGCCCCTACGACTCCCTCGGCAACGTCGACTGCGAGAACTGGAATACCCAGACCTATGAAGTGCCCCGCTTCGATCTCGTCTGGTGGGCGCTCGCCGCGAACCCGTTCGTCGTGCTCGCCGATGCGACACCGACCGAGTTCTCCCCGGACGGGTACCCGGTCGACCTGTTCGGACAGATCAAATACGGCGTGCGCAGTGCGCAGCAGTCGCCGCTCGAGCAGCGCTGGGACGAGTGCGATCCGGCCTCCCTCAACCCCAATGCGGAGGAGGTCATCGAGTCGACCGTGCCGAGCTGGTTCATCGGGCTCGGCGTGCAGATCGTCGTCGCGGGTTCGCTGTTCGCCGGCGCGTGGGCTCGGACACGCACGCCCGCCAAGCGCCTCCCACCGGGCACCCGCATCGCCTGAGCGTTCGTCGACCTCGACGGCGAAGAACGGCCACCTTCCGTTCACCCGCCGTGCACCAGAGAGACCCTCAGCGGCCACGCGGCATCGCTGGTCTGGGCTCATACCCGTCTGAGCCCTATTCAGGAGTCCTCTATGCCCCGCCTGCACTTCGCAGCGGCGGTCACGGCAGCATGCGCACTCAGCGCCGCTGCTCTGCTCGCCACGCCGATCGCCGCCACCGGCGCCGATTCCGGCATCCGCCCGACCGAAGAGATCGCGGCGGCACCCGCTCTCGTGATCAACGAGATCGTCTACGACGACGCTGCCACCGGACTCGCCGATCAGGTCGAGATCTTCAATGCCGGTACGGAGGCCGTGGACCTCGCCGGGTGGTACATCTCCGACGAGAAGCGGGACACGTTCGGAACGGCACCGGAAGGGGCTTCTCTCGCACCCGGTGAATTCCTCGTCCTCGTGAAGGATGTGGATTTCGACTTCGGGCTCGGCAAGGGCGATGAGGTGGTGCTGTTCGATCCGTCCGGCGCAGAGGTCGACGCGTACGCATACGAGAACACTGCGCCGCTGTCGGTCTGGGCCCGCTGCCCCGACGGCACCGGCGAGTGGGCACACGCCACAGCGGCCACGCCGGGTGCCGCCAACGACTGCACCGTCGACCCCGTCGGCGGATCGATCGCGATCAACGAGGTCGACTCGCAGCCTGCGGACTGGGTCGAGTTCCACAACGCCGGCGATGCGACGCTCGACATCTCCGGGTATGAGATCCGCGACAACTCCGACGATCACCGCTGGCGGTTCCTCCCCGGGACGCAGATCGATGCCGGCGGGTTCCTCGTCGTGGAGGAGGGCACCATCGGGCTGGTCGGCGGCGCCGAGGGAGCGTTCCGCGATGCGATCGGCATCGGCAGCACTGACCGCATCCGTCTCTACGACGCGGCCGGCACGCAGGTCGATGACACTCTCCCGTGGGAGGGGCACGCGGCGATCGACGGCGACTTCGCGGCAGCCACTCTGGCGCGGTGCCCCGACGGCGAGGGTGCCTTCCTGCTCGCGAATGCCACCCCGGGAGCGGCGAACTCGTGCGTGATGCCGCACGTGGCCATCAACGAGATCGAGTCGAACGGCGACTCCACCGATTGGGTCGAGGTGAAGAACACCGGCTCCACGGCAGTCGACCTGACCGGCTGGACCCTGATGGACAACGACCCGAACGGTCACGCTGCCGAGACCATTCCGCTGCCGGCAGGCACGGTGCTCGAACCCGGTGAGTACTTCGTCTTCGACCAGCCCGCCGCCTTCACCTTCGGCCTCGGCGACGGCGACACGGCGACGATCCTCGACACCAACGGCAACACGGTCGACGAGCACGTCTACACGGCGCACGCCGAGGGCGTCTGGGCACGTTGTCCCGACGGGTCCGGCGAGTTCCTCGATGTCGCCGTCTCGACCAAGGGCGAGCGCAACTCCTGCGGCAACCCGGTACGCATCAACGAGGTGGAGTCCGACGGGGGGGCGCCCGATGACTGGGTCGAGCTCGTGAACCCGACGACCGCAGCTCTCGACGTGTCCGGAATCGTCGTGAAGGATGACGACGACTCCCACGCGTACGCGATTCCCTCCAGCACGATGATCGAGCCGGGCGGCTACCTCGTCATCGAGCGCGACCAGCTCGGCTTCGGACTCGGCGGCGGCGACGCGGTCCGGCTGTTCGACGGAGATCTGCTCATCGATGATACCACCTGGGGCGAGGGTCACGCGGCCGTCACCTGGGGACGCTGCCCGGATGTGACGGGCACCTTCGCGGTGACGGCGGAGCCGACGAAGGGTGCACGGAACATCTGCGCCGGTCAGATCGAGGTCGCACCGTGGCCGGGCTCTGCCGATGTGCGCGTGCTCGACACCACGCCGACGTTCTTGGAGGACAGCTCGGGGCTCGACGTGCAGGAGACCGCGGACGGCGCGTTCCTCTGGGCCGTCGACAACGGCGAGGGCCGCATCTGGAAGCTCGCGGCGCACGCCGACGGCTCGGTCGAGATGATCGACGGCTGGGAAGAGGGCAAGAGGGTTCGATTCCAGAAGGATGCGGCGGATGCCGGAGCAGCGGGTCCCGATACCGAAGGAATCACCGTCGACGGTGCAGGCGCGGTCTACGTGGCGTCCGAACGCGACAACAGCGACAAGGGTGTGAATCAGAACATCCTGCTGAAGGTGGACCCGGATGCTGCGGCCGGCGACCTCGTCGCGCAGCAGGAGTGGGATCTGACGTCGCAGCTTCCGGCTGTCGGGGCGAACCTGGGCATGGAAGCGGTTCAGTGGGTGCCGGACACGGCGCTCGCCGGAAAGCTGTTCGATGACAACACCGGCGCGGCGTACGACCCGGCGGGCTACGCCGGTCATGGCGACGGACTCTTCTTCGTCGCGGTCGAGGACAACGGTCACGTCTACGCGTTCGCGCTGGAAGAGAACGGTACGGCCGCGCTGGTGTCGGAGATCGCGCCGGGGCTCGCCGGCGTCATGGCACTCGACTACGACAGCGTCCGCGGTGTCCTGTGGGCTGTCTGCGACGACGGCTGCCAGGGTCGCTCTGCGGAGATCACGCTCAACGGCACGGCCCAGCCCGGAGTCGCGCACTTCGATCGGCCCGCCGGCATGCCCGACATCAACAACGAAGGATTCGCCACGGCGCCGGCTTCGCTGTCCGTCGACGGTGAGCGGCCGGTGTGGTGGTTCGCCGATGGCTTCGCGTCGGAGGCACTGCGCACCGGCACCCTCCCGGGCGCCGCAGGGGAGAACCCCGGCGGGGAGAACCCCGGCGGGGAGAACCCGGGTGGCGAGAACCCGGGCGAGGCACCAGGAGGAGCGGCGCCGCTGCCCGGCGCCGGCGCCGGCGCCGACGATGGTGACAGTGGCGGCGGGCTCGCTGCCACCGGGGCGGAGCTTCCGATCGCCGCGATCGCGTTGGCCCTCGGACTCCTGGCCGCCGGCAGCGTCGCGGTGAGCCGCCGCAGGCGCTCCGCCTGAGGCGCGGGGGAGTGCGCGGGGCCGTTCGCGCACTCTCCCCGTCGGCGTGCCCGCCGACGGCACCGTGCCCGGGTGTCGGTGCCGCCGCCTAGACTCATAACGACATGACCGAAGCTCCTCTCATCGTTCCCGGAACCGTCGGCCCTCGCTCTTCAGGGGCCCAGGGACAGGAGGATCTCCTCGCCGGCCTCAACCCTCAGCAGCTCGAGGCCGTGACCTATCGCGGGCCCGCGCTGCTCATCGTCGCGGGCGCCGGTTCCGGCAAGACGAGTGTGCTCACCCGACGCATCGCCTCGCTCCTCCGGAGCCGTGAGGCGTGGCCGAGCCAGATCCTCGCGATCACCTTCACGAACAAGGCCGCGGGTGAGATGCGTGAGCGCGTCGAAGCGCTCATCGGCGACGCCGCCCGTGGCATGTGGATCTCGACCTTCCACTCGGCGTGCGTGCGCATCCTGCGACGCGAGGCCCAGCAGTTCGGTTTCACCAAGTCGTTCACCATCTACGACTCCGGCGACTCGCGCGCTCTGATCAAACGGCTGGTCAAGCAGCATGAGGCCGATGCCTACGGCCTCACCCCGGCGTCCGTCCAGTCGCGCATCTCGAAGCTGAAGAACGAGTTGTCCGACGCCGAGTCATACGCGCGTCAGGCCAACATGAGCGACCCGGCCGAACGCATCTTCGTCGAACTCTTCGCCGACTACCAGCGACAGCTCCAGCGTGCCAACGCCTTCGACTTCGACGACCTGATCGGCCAGACCGTCTATCTGTTCCGCGCCTTCCCGCAGGTGGCTGATACGTACCGCCGCCGGTTCCGTCACATCCTGGTCGACGAGTACCAGGACACCAACCATGCGCAGTACGCACTCATCCACGAGCTGACGAGGCCCGTCTCCGGCGAGTCCGCGGGGCACTCCGATCCCTATGCCTCGAACGGCATGATGATCTTCGAGCCGGAACCCGCGACCGGCGCGACAGAGGGCGAGGCAGGGGCGTCGCTCACCGTCGTCGGCGACTCCGACCAGTCGATCTACGCCTTCCGCGGCGCCGACATCCGCAACATCAGCGAGTTCGAACGCGATTTCCCCGGTGCCAGGGTCGTGCTGCTCGAGCAGAACTATCGCTCGACCCAGAACATCCTGTCGGCCGCGAACGCCGTCATCGGCAACAACTTCGACCGCAAAGACAAGAAGCTCTGGAGTGATCGCGGCGACGGCGATGCGATCATCGGGTTCACCGGCTACTCGCAGCACGATGAGGCGCAGTTCGTGGCCGACGAGGTCGAAGCGTTGCATCGCGCTGGCATGCCGTACTCCGAGATGGCCGTGTTCTACCGCACCAACTCGCAGTCCCGTGCGCTGGAAGAGATCTTCATCCGCTCAGCCGTCCCGTACAAGATCATGGGCGGCACGAAGTTCTACGAGCGTGCGGAGATCAAAGACGCCCTCGCCTATCTCGTCGCCGTCGCGAATCCTGCCGATGAGATGTCGGTGCGCCGCATCCTCAACAAGCCGCGCCGGGGTATCGGAGACGTCACCGAGACGGCGATCGCGCGGTTCGCCGAAGAGCACGAGATCACCTTCCGCGATGCTCTCTCGATGCCGGGGCAGCTGGGCGTGGGGCCCAAGATCCAAGCTGCGATCGCGCATCTCGATGCGGTGCTCGCCGAGGCCACGGCAATCATGCTTCCGGCGACCGGCGAGGTGCCGGCTCCCACGACCGTGGCAGACGGCCTCAGCCTGCTGCTGTCCAAGAGTGGTTACCTGGACGCTCTGCGCGCCAGCCGCGATCCGCAAGACGAAGCCCGCGTCGAGAACCTCGATGAGTTCGTCGCGGTCGCCCGTGACTTCGCCAGAAACAACCCCGACGGAACGATCGTCGACTTCCTGACGGAGGTCGCACTGGTGTCGGATGCCGACGATCTCGATGACGAGTCCGGATCGGTGTCGCTGATGACGATGCACACGGCCAAGGGCCTCGAATACGATGCCGTCTTCGTCACCGGAGTCGAAGAAGATCTCATCCCGCACCGGATCTCCGCGGGCGAACCCGGGGGCCCGCAGGAGGAGCGTCGACTGTTCTACGTCGGCATCACCCGCGCACGAAAGCGGCTGCATCTGTCGCTCGCCATGACGAGGGCGCAGTTCGGCGAGGTGACCGTCGCCATGCCCAGCCGATTCCTGCAGGAGATCCCGGCGGCACTGATCGACTGGCGGCAGTCTCCCGGCGATGTGAATTCTCGCGGCGGGATGCAGTCGAGAGCGTTGAACGCGCGACGACAGGGCGGGTTCGCGGGCTCGGGCGGTTCGGGCGATCGGTTCGGTGTGAAAGCGCTGCCAGGCCGAGACTCGCTCAAGCCCCTGTCCACGGCGATGGACAAGTTCCCCAACAGGGTCACTGCCAAGATGCACGACAACGGCGACCTCGAGTTGACGGCCGGCGACCGCATCCGACATTCCGATTTCGGTGAGGGCCGCGTGGACGCTGTGACCGGTGAAGGCGCCAAGCGCATCGCGCACGTGCGCTTCGATTCCGCGGGCCAGAAGAAGCTCCTCATCAAGGTCGCTCCGATCGAGAAGATCTAGCGCGGTCCGCGCGGCAGGGGTTGTGTCGCGCGGGCTAGGCTGACTGATATGGCTCTCTTCTCCCGCCGCAAGAAGTCCGATGACGACGCTGTCGCACAGGCCGCCGACACGACTGTGGGCGCTGCTTCCGAGCAGGGCCCCGCGGCAGAGGCCGTAGAGACGGCCCCCTCCGTCGGCATCTCGGTGCAGGCCTTCCGCGGCGTCGGAGAAGACGCGGGCCCCGAAGTCACCCTTCCTGACCCTGATGCTCCGGCGCCCGCCACGGCAGCCGCTGCTCGCCCGGCGGCGCCGCAGCCCGCGCCGCTGCAGCCGGAACAGACGGAGCGGCGCCTGCCTCTCGGCCCGATCCTGCCGCCCGAGCAGACGGAGACCGTCGCGGGCATGAAGGACAACGTTCTGCTGCGTGAGACTCTGAAAGAGATCGAGGCGAGCGCGACGAACGAACAGCTGCTCGGCGTGCTGCGCCAAGCTCTACAGGGTCACCTCTACATCCGCGTCAACGGCGATGCGCGCGCGCAGATCAGCGAAGGAAAGCCGCTTTCGGTCGCAGTCGTCCGAGACGACGACGGACGCCAGTTCATGCTCGCGTTCAGTTCCGCGGCCGCCGTGCGCGCGTCCGTGCAGCGGGAGTCCGACCCCACTGCCACCTCGGCCGTGGCCCAGCCCGTCACCTCCGTGCTGCAGCAGGTGGTGTCGGGGGATTTCGCCGGCCTCATCGTCGACAACGCCTCCGCGCCGAACCGGGTCGTCTTCCCCACAGAGCTGCTGGAGAAGGCGCTGGAACAGGCGGACGTCGACATGACCGTCAAGACGATCCTGGCCACGCCACGCGAGCAGGACACGGCCGTCAAGCTCGGCCAGGTGCTCGCGCAGAAGCGGATGTGGGTGGCCGTGAACGACGGGGCCGACACCGGCCAGGTCGGCATCGCCGAGGCGCAGACCACCGACGGCAAGCGGTTCCTGCAGCTGTTCTCGCACCCGCTCGAGGTTCTGGCCCTCGGGCGCGGGGACCGCCCCCTCCCGTTCGAACCGGTGCAGCTGGCGAAGGTGCTCTCGAGCCATGCGAACATGGCAGGCGTCATCCTCGACTCGGCAGGCCCCTCGATCATCGTCGAACGTGACGCGCTGGAACCGGTGCTCGTGCTCGCGGTGGACATCGACGACTGAGCCGGAGCCCGGGCTTCCGCCGAAACCGTCGGCACCTTAGGGTCGGAGCATGGCTTCCGAACGCGTGACCCTGACCGTCGCCGACTCCGACGGAGAGCGCGAGGTGGCGCTCTCCAGCCCGAACCGAGTGGTGTGGCCCGACCTCGGCATCACGAAGGCGGAGCTCGCCGAGTATGCACAGCTCGTCTCCGAGCCGTTCCTCGCAGCCAACGGAAACCGGCCCGTGTCGCTCGAACGGTTCCGCGACGGGGTCGGCCGGTCGAAAGGACCGCGAGCGGAGGGTTTCTTCTCGAAGAATCCGCCCAAGGGCACCCCTGACTTCGTCGGCGCCGTGACCGTCACGTACAACAGCGGCCGTCAGCATCCGCAGATCGTGCTCAACAGGACGAGCGCGATCGTGTGGGCGGTGCAGATGAACACGATCGTGTTCCATCCGTGGGCGTCGCTGGCGACCGATTCGGACAATCCGGTCGAGCTGCGCATCGACCTCGACCCGCAGCCGGGCACGGACTTCGCGGATGCTGTGCCCGCGGCTCACATGCTGCGCGAGGTGCTGCGGGAAGCGGGGCTGGAGGCGTACGCGAAGACGAGCGGCAACCGCGGCTTGCACATCTTCGCGCCGATCGAGCCGACGCACGAGTTCCTCGACGTCCGGCATGCGGTGATCGCCGCCGGGCGTGAACTGGAACGTCGGATGCCGAAGCAGGTGACCGTGAACTGGTGGAAGGAGGAACGCGGAGAGCGGATCTTCGTCGACTTCAACCAGGCCAACCGTGACCGCACGATGGCCGGTGCCTACAGTCCGCGTGCCCTTCCCGGTGCCACCGTCTCGACGCCGGTGGAGTGGGACGAGCTGGACGGCCTCGATCCGACGGTCTTCACGGTGCGCAGCATCCCGGAGCGGCTCCTGGACATCGGCGACCCGTGGGCCGATATGCAGCGATCTCCCGGCCGTATCGACACGCTCCTGGAGTGGTGGGAGCGGGACAAGGCCGACGGCTTGGGCGAGCTGTCGTTCCCGCCGGAATTTCCGAAGATGCCGGGCGAGCCGCCCCGCGTGCAGCCGAGCAAGAAGGTCGCCGGGAACTGGGACGAAGACGGCAGCCCCGCCGACAAGGACTGACCGCTGTCAGCCAGGACCGCTGTCAGGCCAGGACCGCGCCGAGGTCGTAGCCGGACACGGTGTCGAGCTGGTCGTACGTGCACGAGCGTGCATCACGATCGGGGCGCCAACGCTCGAACTGCACGGTATGACGGAATCGCGCTCCTTCGAGCTGGTCGTAGCGAACTTCGAGCACCCGCTCAGGTCGAAGGCGCACGAATGAGACGTCTTTGGCTCCGCTGAAACGCGAGCGCTCGCTCTCTCCCGTCACGGCGGCTCCGCTGTCATCCCGCTCCACGAGCGGTGCGAGTTCCTCGACGAGTTGCTGACGTCGTCTGTCGCTCCAGGCGGCGACTCCGCCGACCTGGCGCAGCGTGCCGTCGGCGTCGTACAGACCGACGAGGAGGGACCCCACGCCGGAGCCCGACTTGTGGACCCGATAGCCGAGGGCGACGACATCGGCCGTCCGCGCGTGCTTGATCTTGATCAGGGTGCGCTTGCCCGGGGCGTACGGCTGGTCGAGGGGCTTGGCCACGACGCCGTCGAGCCCCGCGCCTTCGAACTCCTCGAGCCAGCGGACGGCGGCCTCGCGATCCCGGGTCGTGCGGGTGATGTGCAGAGGGTGCTCCACCGGTTCCATGACCGATTCGAGACGTGCCCGCCGGGTTTCGAATGACTGGGTGAGGAGATCGTCGTCGCCGTACGCGAGGAGATCGAAGGCGATGAACATCGCGGGGGTCTCGGCGGCGAGACGCGCGACGCGGGAGGCGGCCGGGTGAATGCGCTGACTCAGCGCCTCCCAGTCGAGTCGTTGCGCGCCCGCAGGACCGGTGGCGACGACGATCTCACCGTCCAGCAGGCACGGTCCTGGCAGGAGCTGAGGGATTGCCTCGACGAGCTCGGGGAAGTAGCGGGTGAGCGGCTTCGCGCCCCGAGACCCTATCTCGACCTCATCGCCGTCCCAGGCGATGAGGCCTCGGAAACCATCCCATTTCGGCTCGTACAGCAGGCCTCCGGGAGTCTTCGCCGGGTCCGGCACGGCGGCCGCGGCCTTGGCGAGCATCGGTGCGGGGATGTCGTAGCGCATGATCCCATCCTGGCGGGGGCGGTCGCCGCGCGGAAGGGCGGACTCAGCCGAACAGGTCGTCGAGCTCGGCGGGCGCTCCGGCGTCGCGAAGAGCGGTGTGAGCGGCATGCCACCCCGCCATGCCGTTGACCGCGGGCCCCGGCGGCGTCGAGGCGGAGGCGATGTAGACCCCGCGCATCGGCGTACGCCATGGGGCGGGAGAGAGCGTCGGCCGCCGGAGCGCCTGCCGCATGTCGAACACCCCGCCCGAGATGTCGCCACCGATCTCCGCGGGATTGACCGCCTCCCGAGACGATGCGGGCACCGCGTGATGAGCGAGGATGAGATCTCGGAACCCCGGCGCGAAGCGCTCCACCTGTGCAGTGATGAGCTCGGTCGGATCGAGGTCCGAGCCGTTCGGCACGTGGATGTATGCCCACAGCACTGCTTTACCCTCGGGTGCTCGCGTGTCGTCGTGAACCGTGGGCTGCACGGCGAGGACGTAGGGACGCTCACTGACGCGGCCGGCGGCGACGGCGTTCTCGCTCGCCCAGATCTCGGCTCGCGTGCCGCCGATGTGCACTGTGGCCGCCTGTCGGACGGTGGGGTTGGTCCACGGGATCGGGCCGTCGAGGGCGAAGTCGACCTTCGCCGCCGCCGCCCCATAACGGTAGGAGGAGATGGCGCGCGCGTATCCGGCCGGCACATCGGGGTGGGTGAGCGCGAGTCGCGGAGAGGTGTTCAATACCAGGATGTCTCCGCGGGCGGCGTCCCCCCAGTCCAGCGCGCCCAGGTCGTCGACGCGCGCGCCGGCTTCCAGCGTGCCCCCGTGCGCTTCGAGGTCGGCGATCATGGCGTCGGCGATCGGCTGCGCGCCGCCACGCGGATACGGCCAGCCGCCGGCATGCGCGAGCGCACCGAGGAGGAGCCCTGCCGCGGCTCCGGCCAGCGAGGGCTGCGGGGAGTTGGCGTGGGCCACGACGCCGGACATGAGGGCAGCCGCCGCATCGGTGAGGAAGGCACGTTCGGCGAGGGGCGTGCCCTGATCCAGCATCCGTATCGCGTATCGTGCCGCCGTGATCGGATCACGAGGGACTCGCAGCAGCTGATTCCCGGTGAAATCGGTGAGACCGTCGATGTGGGTGCTGAGCGGGCGCAGGCGCGAGAGCCATGCCGCACCGTCGACCCCGAGCCCGGCAGCGGTGCGCTCGATGTCGCGCCAGGCGATCGCCGCGCGTCCGCCGTCGAGCGGGTGGGCGAAGGAGATCTCCGGATGGATCCACTCGATCCGCTCGTCGAGTCCGAAGGCGCGGAAGAACGGGGAGGCGAGGGCTGCAGGGTGCACGGTCGAGCACACATCGTGCCGGAAACCGGGGAGTGTGGACTCGGCCGTGCGGACGCCGCCGCCGATCGTATCGGCGGCTTCACGCACGTGAACTTCGTAGCCGGCGCGTGCGAGCGCGACAGCCGAAGCGAGCCCGTTCGGACCGGAGCCGATGATCGTCGCCCGTGCCATGGACCCAGTCTTACACGCCCCTACGACGGAAGCGGTCGAAGTGGGCGGCCAGACGTGCGATCCTGGAGAGGATGAAAGAAGTACAGGGGCCGACCCCCGCAGGCACGTCCCGTCCATACCGTTCGCTCCCTGAAGCGCTGCGCGCGCACCGCATCGATCTCTCCAACTACGCGTTCATCACGGCCATCGTCGACGCGGTGGGAATCAGTTCGTTGATCGATCGCGGTCGCTACATCGAGGCCATCCGTCGTGGGGAGGGTGCTTCCCTTCATATCGGCCGTACGTACACGAACGGCTTCACCGAAGACGAGCGCGTCGTCGTCGGCTCCGCTCCGCTGCGTCTGCAGCCGAGCGAAGGGCGCCCGCCGTACTTCTACGTCAGCCACCCGACCGAGTTCATCGCGCTCACCCGGCCGCGCGTCGTCAAGCGCGCGACCCCTCGCGTTGCCGCTCCTCGAGGTGAGCGTCCACCGACACCCGTCGAAGATCGCGACTACGGCGTCTGTGACGTGTGCTTCATGGTGCGTACACCCGCCGGGTCCTGCGGCTGCAGCTGACGCGAGCCCGATCAGGCGAACGCGCTCATCCCGGTGATGTCGCGGCCGAGCAGCAGCGCCTGCACGCTCTCTGTCCCCTCGTAGGTGTGGATGGCCTCGATGTCCGCCATGTGCTGCATCACGCCGTTCTCGAGCAGGATGCCGTTGCCGCCGAGCAGGTCGCGCGCCGTCGAAGCCACCCGGCGCGCCGCGCGCGTGTTGTGGAACTTCGCCAGTGACGCCTGGGTCGCGCGGAGGTCACCGGCGGTCTCCAGGTCGGCGAGGCGGCGGCAGTACAGCTGCATCGCGGTGAGGTCTTCGAGCATGTGCGTCAGACGTTCCTGCACCATCTGGAACTTCGCCAGCGGCTTGCCGAACTGGATGCGCTCCATCGCATACGCCAGCGCTGCCTCGTAGCAGGCGGTCGCGTGACCGAGTGCGGACCACGCCACTCCGGAGCGGGTCGCGTACAGAACCGTCGAGGCGTCGCGGAAGCTCTTCGCCCCCGGGAGGAGGGCATCTGCCGGCACGCGAACGTCATCGAAGCGGATGAGCGCCTGGTGGATGGCGCGCAGCGACGCCTTGCCGCGGATGACGGAAGCGTCGTAGCCGGGGGTGTCCTGCTCGACGAGGAAGCAGCGGACGGCACCGTGATCGTCGGCGCCCTCGTCCTGTACTCGCGCCCAGACGAACGTGATGCCACCGGACGCGCCATTGCCGATCCACTTCTTGGCGCCGCGGATGACCCAGCTGTCGCCGTCGCGTCGCGCGGTCGTCTCGAGCGACACCGAGTCCGAGCCGTGGTCGGGCTCCGTGAGCGCGAACGAGCCGAGCACCGACGCCTCGGCGAGGGGGCGCAACCACCGCTCCTGCTGCTCGGGGCTGCCGAACAAAGCGAGTGTGCGCAGAGCGAGTCCGCCCTGAACGGCGAGCATCGTGCCGAGGGATCCGTCGCCGCGGGAGACCTCCATGTTGACCAGCCCGGCGGCAAGCGGGGAGAGGCGGGTGAGCGCAGGGTGATCGATGCCGTCGACGACGAGATCCATCTCGCCCATTCGGCGAGCGACGTCGAGCGGGTACTCGGCGCGGTCCCAGGCGTCGACCATCCGAGGGCCGACCTCGTCGACGTAGGCCTTGGCACGATCCCACGCATCGCGGTCGGCGGCGGGGATGCCACGGAACACCTCGTAGTAGTCGCTGTCGCGGCGAGAGGTGGTGTCGTAGCCGGCGACGCTCAGGCCGGGCAGGGGAGAGGATTCAGGGCTCATCGGGACTCCTTCGGTGGCACCAAGTATCGTACTCTCCGATACTGGGTTTCACCCATCTGACGTCCGTCCTCTCTGCCGTGAGCCGTGACATTCGGTGGACTGTAAAGACTCTTGCAGGTAAATCTCGCTCCGCTCGCGTGTCGACGGAGATCAGCGGCCCGTGACCGCGACCCTCTGTCAGGATGGGGACGTGGAGCACAGTACAGCGAGGCCGACGGGCCTGAAGGACATGCGGCGGTCGAACGAGCTTCTCGTCCTCGAGGAGCTCTATCGCGAGTCGCCGTCGACACGCACGGCCGTCGCGAAAGCGATCGGCCTGACGAAGCCCACCGTCTCGGCGGCTCTGACCTCGCTCATCGAGGCCGGGCTGGTGGAGCCGGTGTCGTCCGGAGCTGTGTCGAAGTACGGCGCCGAGCTGTTTCAAGCCGCGGGGCGCTCGCTGCCGGTGCTGGGGCTCGACGTCGGAACCCGCTTCATCCGCGCGCAACTCGCCGGACTCGATGACCAGCTGCTGGCCGAGGCGCAGGAACCCGCCGGCGACCTCACCCTCGCCGGCATCATCGTCACGATTCTCCGCCTGCGCACCGAGGTGTGCCGTCAAGCGGGCGTGGAAGTGGGAGATATCCGAGCCATCGGCATCGGCATCCCCGGTGTGGTGCATCCGGTGACCGGCCGCATCGAATTGGCCGGTGGGTTCGAGGGTCTGAACGGCTCAGCACTGGCCGACGACCTCAGCCAGTTGCTGGGAACGCCCGTCTTCGTGGAGAACGACGTCAACGCCGCCGCGCTGGCCGAGCGGCAGTACGGAGCGTGCAGAGACGTCGACGACTTCGCCATGATCTCCGTCGGAGCCGGTGTCGGTGCCGCCTTGGTTCTCGGCGGACGCGTCCACCGCGGTGGGCGCGGAAGCGCGGGTGAGCTCGACCTGCTGTTCCGGCGATCCGCACGAGGTCCGATTCTCGACGATCCGAGCAGCCAGGCCATGGCGGCCTATGCGGCAGACCTGTGGCGTGCCGGTGGCGCCCTCGTCGAGGCATCGACTCTCACCGCACCCGACGACCTGCCTGGGGTCTTCGAGGCGGCTGCGGCGGGCGATGGCTTCGGCCGGGTCGTGGTGGACGAGACGGCGGCGCGGGTGGCCGCGCTCTGCGCGAGCCTGGTCGCCGTCGTGGATGTCGAGACGATCGTGCTGGTGGGCGGGGTGGGTGCGGCGATGGATGTCGGCCGGCCCGCGCTCGAGGAGCGTCTCGCCGATCTGGTGCCCTGGCCGGTCGATGTGATCCCGAGCACTCTCGGCCGCGTCGGAACGGTTCAGGGTGCGCGTTCCATCGCAGTCCGAGGTGCGCGTCGGAAAATCTTTGACGAGAAACTCGGAAAGACTCTTTACACAAATCCTTGAGTCGCATACTCTCATCAGAAAGCACGGCAGGACGGCCCCTCGCGGTTGTCGATGCGTGCGCATCTGAGAGCAGCGACCTGGGAGTCAGCACATGAAAATTGTCGTCGTCGGCGGCGGATCCACGTACACGCCGGAACTCATCGACGGGTTCGCTCGGCTGCGCGAGACGCTGCCCCTCACCGAGATCGTGCTGGTCGACCCGCATCAGGGCCGTCGACAGCTCCTCGCGGGGGTCGCGCGTCGGATGCTGGCCAAACAGGGCCACCCTGCCGTGGTCACCGAGACCGACGACGTCGCCGCCGCTGCCGAAGGCGCGATCGCGGTGCTCCTCCAGCTCCGTGTGGGCGGTCAGCAAACCCGCCACCGCGACGAGAGCTGGCCGCTCGAGTGCGGGTGCCTCGGTCAGGAGACCACCGGTGCGGGCGGGCTCGCCAAGGCGGTCCGCACCGTCCCGGTCGTGCTCGACATCGCCGACAAGGTCCGTGCCGTGAACCCGGACGCCTGGATCATCGACTTCACCAACCCGGTGGGCATCGTGACCCGCGCCCTGCTCTCGCACGGGCATAAGGCGATCGGTCTCTGCAACGTGGCGATCGGACTGCAGCGGTACTTCTCGGGCCTGCTCGGTGTGCCGCCCGAGCGTATCGCCCTGGACCATCTGGGCCTCAACCACCTCACGTGGGAGCGCGGTGTGCGACTGCTCGAGGTCGGTGAGTCGGCGACGCCCACCATGGCATCGCCCCGCCCGGGCACGGATCTGCTGCCGTCCCTCCTCGTCGACAGCGGAGAGGCGCTGGCCGCTCGCATGCGCCAGCCCGTCGAGCTCCTCCGGCGTCTGGAAGCGATCCCGTCCTACTACCTGCGCTACTTCTACCAGCACGACGCGGTGGTGGAGGAGCAGCTGGGGAGCCCCACGCGAGCGGAGCAGGTTGCCGAGATGGAGGCCACGCTGCTCGAGCTGTACGCCGACCCTGCGGTCGACGAGAAGCCGGCGCTGCTGTCCAACCGTGGGGGCGAGTTCTACTCGGAAGCCGCCGTGCACCTCGTGGCATCCCTGGTCTCCGATCGCGGAGACGTGCAGGTCGTCAACACCCTCAATCGAGGGACGATCCCTTTCCTGCCCGACGATTTCGTGATCGAGACTCCGGCCGTCATCACCGCCGGGGGCGCACAGCCCCTGCCTCAGGCGCCCGTCGAGCCGCGGTTCGCCGGGTTGATCGCGCACGTGGCGGCCTACGAGCAGTTGGCGCTGGATGCCGCCGTGCACGGCGGCCGTGATCGCATCACGGACGCTCTGCTCGCGCACCCGCTCGTCGGGCAATGGGATCTCGCCGAGAAGCTGTCGGATCGATTGATCGCCGAGAACGCAGCGTTCCTCCCGTGGGCACGATGACTCCGCACCCGGACGCAGCGGTGATCGCCGTGGACGGCGGGAACTCGAAGACGGATGTCGCCGTCGTCCGGATCGACGGCGAAGTCCTCAGCGTTGCGCGATCGGGCGGACACCGACCGCACGCTATCGGAATCGACGCGGCGGAGAGAGAACTGCACGGCGCCGTCATCGAGGCCCTCGCGACCGCGGGAGAGCCGGACGTCGTCGCCATCGGTGCGTACGTGGCGAACGCGGATTTCGCGATCGAGGAGCAGGTCCTGCGTGACCGCATCCTCTCCTGGGGCATCACCGAGGGCGTGGAGGTCGGGAACGACACGCTCGCGCTGCTGCGCTCCGGGGTCGACGATCGCGTGGGCGTCGCGGTGGTCTGCGGGGCCGGGATCAATTGCGTCGGGCTCGGCCGGAACGGCGAGGTCGCCCGGTTCCCCGCGATCGGCACCATCACCGGCGACTGGGGTGGGGGCTTCGACCTCTCCCTCGCAGCCATGTTCCATGCCGCTCGCTCGGAAGACGGGCGCGGGCCGGCGACGATGCTCAGCCCGATGATCGCTCGGCACTTCGCGCGAGCGACGACTCTCGATGTCTCCGAAGGGATGCACCTCGGAGACATCGACCAGAAACGACTGCACGAGATCGTGCCGGTGCTGTTCGACGCCGCCCAGCGGGGCGACGAGATCGCCGGTGACGTCGTCGCCCGTCAGGCGCACGAGGTCGTCTCCATGGCGACCATCGCCCTGGACCGGGTGGGGCTTGCAGACGTCGAGGCGGATGTCGTTCTCGGCGGCGGCGTGCTGGCGGCGGACTATCCGCTGCTCAGCCAGGCGGTCCGACGCGGCATCGCGGCCACTCATCCGCTCGCGCACGTCACGATTCCTGAGCTCTCTCCGCTGATGGGATCCATACTGCTCGCTCTGGACGAGCTTCCTCTCGACCCCGCCGCCCGCTCCGCTGCCGAGGAGCGCGCACGTGCCTCCCTGGTCCGCGTGAAGAGCGGCGTACCCCGGTCGGAGCGACACGTCGCTGCGACCGTTCAGCACTGATCGAACGACAACAACGAAAGGACGAAGATGCTCCGCTATACACGTCGACACCGCATCCTGGCCGCAGTCGGATTCGCTTCCGGGCTCGCGATCATCGCCACCGGTTGCTCGTCCCCGTCCGGCGATGAAGCCGGCACGGAGAAGACCCTGACCGTCTTCGCCGGCGCGCAGACGCCGGTCGTGGCGAACTTCAACCCCTTCTCACCCAGCCCGCTCGCGGGCACGACGGGCCTCGTCTACCAGCCGCTCTTCCACTTCAACCGGATGAGCTCCGAAGACGCGAAGCCACTCCTGGGCACCGCGTACGAGTTCAGCGAGGACGGTCGCGAACTCACGATCGACATCCGCGACGACGCGAAGTGGAACGACGGCGAGCCGGTGACGGTGGACGACGTCGTCTTCACGTTCACGTACGAGGTCGCCCGACCCGAAACCCTCACGGATGCCGTCGCCGTCGATGAGGACACCGTGAAGCTGACCTTCAGCGACCCGCAGTTCGTCAACGTCGTCGGGCTTCTCGGCACCGCCCTCGTCCTCCCGAAGCACATCTGGGAGGGGAACGAGGACCCCACGGCCGGAGTCAACGAGGATCCGGTGGGCACCGGGCCATACGTCGTCGACGAGATCTCCGGTGGTGCGTACACCTTCACCGCGAACGAAGAGTACTGGGCCCCGCCCGCGCTCGAGACCGTCCGCTACCTCGCCATCGACGGGAACCAGGCCGCGGAGGATCTCATCGCCGCCGGCGAGATCGACTACACCTCGATCTTCAGCGCCAACTACCAGTCCCTCGTCGACGGCGGAATGGGCTACATGGTCCTGCCTTCCGACCCGACCGTCCTCTACACCTGCGCTAACGCCGATCTGGGCTGCACCGGTCCGCAGACCGATCCTGCCGTGCGCGAAGCGATCTATCTGGCGATCGATCGGGAGACCATCACCGAGAAGGCATTCGTCGGTCTGACCACCCCGATGTCCCCCACGCTCGCGCTCCTCGGGCGCGACGACGAGTGGATCGGCGAGGGGCAGCCGCATGAGGACCCGCAGACCGCGGACCCCGAAGCGGCAGGGGAAGTGCTCGAGGCCGCGGGCTACTCCAAGAACGGCGACGGCATCTATGAGAAGGACGGCGTGCCGGTCGAGTTGACCATGAACTCGGTCGACGGGTGGACCGACTACAACAACGCCGGGAAGCTGATCGAGGAGCAGGCGGCCGCAGCCGGGATCAAGATCACCGCCGGGACCTTCTCCTGGCAGGAGTTCTCCGACGGCCGGCAGACCGGACAGTTCGAGCTGATGCTGGGCTTCATGAAGACCACGTCGCTCGCAGACCCGTGGCAGATCTACAACGACTTCCTCACCACGGAGTTCACCGCACCGGTCGGCGAGCAACTCGACCCCAGCCACTTCAACTTCACCCGCTACTCCAATCCGGTCGTGGACGAGGCCGTGGCTCGGGCATCCGCCACGGATGATGAAGCGGTGAAGGCCGAGGCCTACGACGCGATCCAGACGGAGATCGTCCGCGACCTGCCCTACATCCCGGTCAACATGAACGCCGCGCAGACGTTCTTCAACGACACCGACTTCGAGGGCTGGCCGACAGAGGACAACCTCTACGCCTACCAGCAGACCGGATCCGCGCTGGACATGGCCTACATCCTGCAGAACCTGAAGCCGGCCGGGAAGTAGTCGACGGTGCCGTTCCGAGGAGGAGTTCCGATGTATGAGAGGGGCAGTCGATGAAGTACTACGCACGGCGCATCGCGTTCTACGCGGTGACTCTGTGGGCTGCGCTGACCCTCAACTTCTTCATTCCCCGGCTGATGCCGGGCGACCCTGCCGACATCATGCTCGCGAAGCTGGCTCGGGTCGGGCGGGACATCCCGCCGGCGGTGGAGCAGTCCATCAGGCTCCTCCTCGGATCGGACACCGGCGAACCGCTGGGAACCCAGTACGTCACGTATCTCGGGCGCATCTTCAGTGGCGATCTGGGAGTGTCGGTCACCCAGTACCCGGTGTCGGTCGCGACCCTCATCAGCGAGTCGCTGCCCTGGACCATCGGACTGGTCGGGATCTCCACCCTGCTCGCGTTCCTCGTCGGGATCGCGGGTGGCATCTGGATCGGAGCGAAGCGCGGCACCTGGGTCGACGGGTTGATCCCCGCTTCCACGCTGCTGCAGTCCGTGCCCTACTTCTGGCTCGCCTTGCTGCTGGTGTACTTCTTCTCGGTGCAGAACAGCTGGTTCCCGCGGATCCACGCCTACGGGTTGGAGTTCACCAGCGGCCCGGAATGGTCCTGGGCGTTCGTCGGCTCGGTGCTCTACTACGGCACGTTGCCGGCGCTCACGATCGTGCTCTCCTCGTTCGGCGGGTGGCTGCTCGGAATGCGGAACATGATGGTGTCAACCCTGTCGGACGACTATGTCACCACAGCCGAGGCCAAAGGGCTGCGCAATTCGCGCGTGCTGCTCACGTACGCCGCGCGCAACGCGATCCTGCCGTCCATCGCCGGTTTCGGCATCTCGCTCGGGTTCGTGGTCGCCGGCTCGATCGTGATGGAGCAGGTCTTCTCGTACCCCGGCATCGGCAAGCTCCTGATCCAGGCGGTGCAGAACAACGACTACGCGCTGATGCAGGGGATCTTCCTCATCATCACCGTCACCGTGCTGGCAGCCAACTTCATCATGGATCTGGTCTACGGCTTCATCGACCCGAGGACGCGTCACAATGGATGAGAGCATCCGCGAGCGCGAGCTCGCCGAATCGATTCAGGCCGCGGCTCCCCGCGGTGACACCGGTGCAGACGGCCTCGCCGTCGAGGAGGCTCCGGCCACGGTCGCCTTCGCGGACACGGCAGCGATGGCGACACGGGAAGGGACGCGGCGGAAGACGATCGCCGCCGTCCTTCCGCCCGCGTCACCGAAACTCATCGTGGGACTCGTCCTGACCTTCGGCATCGTCCTGTTCGGGCTCATCGGACCGTTCTTCGTCCAGGACCCGAAGTTCTCCGGCAACCCGGCGATGATGCCGCCCGGCCCCGACCATCTGCTGGGCACCACTCAGCTGGGGTACGACGTGCTCGCTCAGCTCGCCTACGGCGCACGCGGATCGCTCATGGTCGGCATCATCGCGGGTGTCATCGCCGTGGTGCTGTCGCTCGCCTTCGGCATCATCGCCGGATATGTGGGCGGATGGACCGACGAGGTGCTCTCCCTGGTCACCAACATCATGCTCGTCATCCCCGGGCTGCCCCTCATCATCGTCATCGCCAGCTACGTGCCGTCGCGCACGCTCCTGCTCGTCGCTCTGGTCCTCGGACTGACGGGGTGGGCAGGGTCGGCGGTGGTGCTCAGATCGCAGGCCAAATCCTTGCGGAGCCGCGACTACGTGGCAGCGGCGCGTGTCGCCGGCGAGAAGACCTGGCGGATCATCCTGGTGGAGATCCTCCCCAACCTGCTGCCGCTGCTGTCGGCGCAGTTCCTCTTCGCGGTGATCCTCGGGATCCTCGGCGAGGCGGGGCTCTCCTATCTGGGCCTCGGACCGGTGGGATCGATCACCTGGGGCACGATGCTGAACGAGGCCCAACTGGGCACCGCACTGTCCAGCGGCGCCTGGTGGTGGTTCGTGCCTCCCGGTGCTCTGATCGCCCTCCTCGGATGCGGGCTGTCTCTGATCAACTTCAGCATCGATGAATACATCAATCCGCGACTGCGCCTGGCACCGGCCGCGCAGCGCAGCATGCGCAAGGCCCGGAAGGCGGGCCGCCAGGTCACGTCCAAGCACACGGTGGACGCCGACGGGGTCATCCTCGACGACGAGAAGAAGAAGGTAGTCGTATGACCGTCTCGGCACACACTGTCGCCCTCCCGCTGAGCAGCCCGGAGCACGCGCACTACGTCTCCGGACTCACCCCGGTGCTGACCGCTCGGAACGTGTCGATCGAGTACGAGGTCGACCCGCCCGTCGAGGCCGTGAAGAACGTGTCCCTCACGCTGCACCGCGGGGAGATCCTGGGCCTTGCCGGTGAATCGGGCTGTGGGAAGACCACCTTTGCGTACGGCCTGAACAAGCTGCTGAAGCCACCGGCCCTGATGCGCGAGGGCGAGGTCGTCTTCCACGACGAGTCCGGCAAGGACATCGACGTCGTCGCGCTGAGCGGTGACGGGCTGCGGCGCTTCCACTGGGACAAGATCTCGATGGTGTTCCAGGGGGCGATGAACTCGCTGAACCCGGTCATCAGCATTCGTGCGCAGCTGTTCGACGTCCTCACCACGCACCGTCCGGGGATGACGAAGACCGAGAAGCGCGAGCGCAGCCGCGAGCTGTTGAGCCTCGTCGGGGTCGACCCGGACAGGCTGGACAGCTTCGCGCACGAACTCTCCGGCGGGATGCGGCAGCGGGTGATGATCGCCATGGCCCTCGCGCTGCAGCCGCAGGTGATGATCATGGACGAACCGACGACGGCCCTGGACGTCGTGGTGCAGCGCGGCATCCTGCGCGAGGTGATGCGGCTGCGGGAGCAGTTCGACTTCGCCGTGATCTTCATCACCCACGACCTTCCGCTCCTTCTGGAGATCAGCGACCGGATCGCTGTCATGCTCCGTGGCGAGATCATCGAATTGGACACCGCCGAAGCGTTGTACGAGTCGCCTCGGCATCCGTACACGCGACGCCTGCTCGCCTCGTTCCCCAGCCTCACCGGGGAGCGCGGCGACTTCGTCCGAACCGGAAGCCCGGCAGGGGAGAGGGAAGACGCATGAGCGCCCTGGAAGTCCGCAACCTCACCAAGGACTTCGTGGTCCGAAACGGATGGAAGCGCTCCACGCTGCGCGCGGCCAACGACATCAGCTTCCGCCTCGAGCCCGGCAAGACGGTGGCGATCGTCGGCGAATCCGGCTCCGGCAAATCCACCGTCGCACGAATGATCGCGAAGCTGGAGAAGCCGACGTCCGGCGAGATCCTGCTCGACGATGTCTCCAGCGCGACGGCGGGGCGGGCACTGGGCGCGTACCGGCACCAGGTGCAGATGGTGTTCCAGGATCCGTTCGCCTCCCTGAACCCTTTTCACAGCGTCGAGCACCATCTCGAACGACCTCTCCGACTCCACGGCGTCACCACCGGCGCGCGAGAGACCAGGGAACGGGTGCACGAGCTTCTCGAGCGCGTGAACCTCACTCCTGCCGAGGTGTTCGCCGCAAAGAAGCCGCACGAGATGTCCGGAGGACAGCGACAACGCGTCGCGATCGCCCGGGCGCTCGCTCCGGGGGCGCGATTCCTGATCGCGGACGAACCGGTCTCGATGCTGGACGTCTCGATCAGGTTGTCGGTGCTCAATCTTCTCGCTCGCCTGCAGCGCGAGGACGACCTCGGCGTGCTCTACATCACCCACGATCTCGCGACCGCACGTCACTTCAGCGACGAGATCATCGTGATGCTCCGCGGCAACATCGTCGAGCGGGGACCGTCCGACCAGGTCATCCTGGACCCGCAGCACGAGTACACGCGTCTCCTCCTCGCTGCCGCCCCGGATCCTCGCGGTCAGGGAAAGCTGCGCGACGAGGTGCGCCGCGAAGTCGCGACGGGTGGAAAGCGACGGGGGCGAGCCCCGGACGCCGTCAGGTGAGTTCGATCTGAAGTCGGCGGGTCAGTTCCGCCGCCGGCATCGACCGCGGGAACACGGCGACCACGACGTCGTCGGGCGCGCGGTCGGCAGCATCCTCCGCGACGCCGTATCGGCGGCGGACATCAGCCAGTGCCGCCTGCAGGGTCGACAGCGGCACTTTCTTCGTGCCGCGCAGCAACTGCCGCAGAACATGATTGTGCACGGCGGTGACCAGAGCCGCGAAGCCGACGGCATCCAACGGGGCGACGCCGGGGAGAGCGCCGCGCAGATAGTCGTCGAACAGGCGCTCGTAGCGGAACACCGTGATGATCTCGCGCTCGCGCAGGACCGGCACCTCTCGGACCACCTGATAGCGGCGCCGGGCGAGCTGGGGGTCGTTGGCGAAGTGGGTGAACACGGATTCGGATGCAGCGCACACGGCGCCCCAGGGATCGTCGTGTCCCGCGGCGAGGAATTCGCGCAGCTGTTCGAGAAGCACCTCGTGGTCGGCGAAGACCACGTCCTCCTTGCCGCCGAACTGACGGAAGAACGTCGATCGCGAGACGCCGGCGGCCTTCGCGATCTGCTCCACGGAGGTCTGATCGAATCCCTGGGCCTGGAAGAGCTCGAGGGCTGCGGCGACGACGGCGTCGCGCGGTTCGGGGAAGTCGGGCATAGCGAAAGCCTAGAACCTCGTCGGGCTTGCGCAATCGGCGGGCACCGAGGACGCAGGCGGCTTAGGCCGAGGTAGTAGGCTGGGGGACTGGTCGATGTCTCGACATCGAGAGAATTACCAGACAGCAGCCCAGTGAAGGAACCACAGTGGATCTGTACGAGTACCAGGCACGAGACGTTTTCGAGAAGTACGGAGTGCCGGTCCTCGCCGGCATCGTCGCGGACACCCCCGAGGAGGTGAGGGCGGCAGCCGAGAAGATCGGCGGCGTGGTGGTCGTCAAGGCCCAGGTCAAGACCGGCGGTCGTGGCAAGGCCGGCGGCGTCAAGGTCGCGAAGACTCCCGACGAGGCGTACGAGGCGGCGAAGGCCATCCTCGGTCTCGACATCAAGGGGCACGTGGTCAAGCGCGTCATGGTCGCGCAGGGTGCGCGCATCGCCGAGGAGTTCTACTTCTCCGTGCTCCTCGACCGCGCCAACCGCTCCTACCTCTCCCTGTGCTCCGTCGAGGGCGGCATGGAGATCGAGCAGCTCGCCGTCGAGAAGCCGGAAGCGCTGGCTCGCGTCGAGGTCAACCCCCTGACGGGCATCGACAAGGACAAGGCTGTCGAGATCGCTCGCGCGGCGAACTTCCCCGAAGACCTCGTCGAGAAGGTCTCCGACGTCTTCGTGAAGCTGTACGAGGTCTACAAGGGTGAGGACGCGACCCTCGTCGAGGTCAACCCTCTGGTGCGCACCGAAGACGGCGACATCATCGCGCTGGACGGCAAGGTCACGCTCGACGAGAACGCGTCGGAGATCCGTCACCCCGAGCACGAAGCGCTCGAGGACAAGGATGCTGCCGATCCGCTCGAGGCGAAGGCCAAGGCAAGCGGCCTGAACTACGTGAAGCTCGACGGTCAGGTCGGCATCATCGGGAACGGCGCAGGTCTGGTCATGTCGACGCTCGACGTGGTCGCCTACGCCGGCGAGGCACACGGCGGCGTGAAGCCCGCCAACTTCCTCGACATCGGCGGCGGCGCCTCGGCCGAGGTCATGGCTGCGGGGCTCGACGTCATCCTCGGCGACCCGCAGGTCAAGAGCGTGTTCGTCAACGTCTTCGGCGGCATCACCGCATGCGACGCCGTGGCGAACGGCATCAAGGGCGCGCTCGAGACGCTGGGTGCCACGGCATCCAAGCCGCTCGTCGTCCGCCTCGACGGCAACCGTGTCGACGAGGGCCGCGCGATCCTCGCCGACTACGCGCACCCGCTGGTCACCCTGGCCGCCACCATGGACGAGGGCGCCGACAAGGCCGCCGAGCTCGCCAACGCCTGAGATACAAGGACTGAAGAAATGTCGATCTACCTCAACAAGGACTCCAAGGTCATCGTCCAGGGCATCACCGGCGGCGAAGGCACCAAGCACACGGCACTCATGCTGAAGGCCGGCACCCAGGTCGTCGGCGGCGTCAACGCCCGCAAGGCCGGCACCTCGGTCGCGCACACCGACAAGGACGGCAACGCCGTAGAACTCCCCGTCTTCGGCTCCGTCGCCGAGGCAATGAAGGAGACCGGCGCAGACGTGTCGATCGCTTTCGTCCCCGGCGCGTTCACGAAGGACGCGATGGTCGAGGCCATCGACGCCGAGATCCCGCTGCTCGTCGTGATCACCGAGGGCGTGCCGGTGGGCGACTCGGCCGAAGCGTGGGCCTACGCCCAGAGCAAGGGCAACAAGACCCGCATCATCGGACCGAACTGCCCCGGCATCATCACCCCGGGTGAGGCGCTCGTCGGCATCACGCCCGCGAACATCACCGGCAAGGGGCCGATCGGCCTGGTCTCGAAGTCGGGAACCCTGACCTACCAGATGATGTTCGAGCTGCGCGACCTGGGCTTCTCGACCGCCATCGGCATCGGCGGCGACCCGGTCATCGGCACCACCCACATCGACGCGCTCGCCGCCTTCGAGGCTGACCCCGAGACCAAGGCGATCGTCATGATCGGTGAGATCGGTGGAGACGCCGAAGAGCGTGCGGCCGAGTACATCAAGGCGAACGTCACCAAGCCCGTCGTCGGCTACGTCGCAGGCTTCACGGCTCCCGAGGGTAAGACCATGGGCCACGCGGGCGCCATCGTCTCCGGTTCGGCCGGCACCGCGCAGGCCAAGAAGGAGGCCCTCGAGGCCGCGGGCGTCAAGGTCGGCAAGACGCCGTCCGAGACGGCTGACCTCATGCGTGCCATCGTCGAGGCGCTCTGACCTGAGTTACGCTTGATCTGAAGGCCCCGGACTCCACTCCGGGGCCTTCTTTCATGTCCGGACTCACGACGTTCGAGGGGCCACGGCATCCAGGAGCTGGTCGAGCGCGTCGTGGGCGTGAGAGCGTGCCGCGGCATCCGTCGGTCGTTCGGAGAGCCACACAGCGAGTTCGTTCATCGCCCCGGACAGGGCGGCGGTGAGAGCGTCGACGCGTGCGGCAGACGTTCCGGCCTCGACGAGCCCCGTGCGAAGCTCTGCGGCGGGCCCTTCAGCGTCGAGACGCCGCCATTCCTCCCAGCTGAGCACGGCGGGCCCGTCGACCAGCAGCACCCGCGCTGCGGCGCCCCGCGTGATCGCGTCGAGGAACGCATGGCTGCCGTCGCGGAGGGCGCTCTTCGAATCGCTCGCCCGCGTGGCGGCCACGATCTGGTCGGCGACCTGACGCTGTTGTTCCACGGCGACCGCGGCGAACAGTCGGGGCTTGGACGAGTAGTGGTGGTAGACAGCCCCGCGGGTGACTCGGGCGACGCGGGCGATCTCATCCACAGATGCGGCGGCGTACCCGTGCGCGGCGAAATGGGCTGTTGCGACGTCGAGGATGCGACGGGCGGTCTTGGCAGCATCGATGGCGGATGCTCGGGGCATGGTCTTCCTTTACGTGCGGGGTGTATGTATTCTAGCTGCAGGATACAAACACAGTGTATGTAAAGGAGAGCTGATGGAGATCACGAGTTTCTACCCGGTCCTGATGGTGGACGACGTCGCCGAGGCTGCGCGGTTCTACCGCGAGGAGCTGGGCTTCGAGACGACCTTCGAGGCGGACTGGTACGTGAGCCTGCGCTTCGACGGCGGCGAGCTGGCAGTGCTCGACCGTCGCCACGAGACGATCCCGGAGGGGTTCCGGGAACCGGTGCAGGGGTTGCTGTTGAACGTCGAAGTGACCGATGCATCGGCGGAACATGCGCGCCTCGTGGGGGAGCGGGCGCTGCCCGAACGGCTCCCGCTGCGGGACGAGGCGTTCGGCCAACGCCACTTCATCGTGGAGGCGCCGGGTGGGGTCCTGATCGACGTGATCGAGCCGATCGAACCGGCTCCCGAGTTCGCCGAGGCCTACGCGGGCTGACCGCGGCTCCCGCGCCCACTGCCGTCTCGCTCCGTTCCGAGTGCGCAAGCTGCGTGCCCCGGTCGCGGAAAAGCAGCCATCCAAGCCGAAGTGGGTGCAGAACCGCGACCGGAGGCCGCAGCGGGAACGGAACCGGTCAGATGCCGACGCCGAAGATCGACTCGATCGGACCTCGTGCGAAGAAGATCAGGAACCCGGCTCCGACGACCCAGAGCAACGGGCTGATGCTCTTGGCCTTGCCGGAGAACGCGTGGATGAGCACCCAGCTCACGAAGCCCGCGCCGATGCCGTTGGCGATCGAGTACGTCAGCGGCATCACCGACACGGTGAGGAACACCGGCAGCAGCACACGGAAGTCGGTGAAGTCGATGTGGCGGATCTGCGCCATCATCATGGCGCCGACGATGATCAGTGCGGCCGCGGCGATCTCGGTCGGGACGATCGATGTGAGGGGCGTCAGGAACATCGCGATGAGGAACACGACGCCCGTGACGACGTTCGCGAGACCCGTGCGCGCGCCCTCGCCGATGCCTGCTCCCGACTCGATGAAGACCGTGCTCGACGACGACGAGGTGGCACCACCGGCGATCGCTCCGACACCCTCGACGATCAGAGCCGACTTGATGCGGGGGAAGTCGCCGTTGTCATCCGCGAGGTTCGCCTCTTTGGCAAGACCCGTCATGGTGCCCATCGCATCGAAGAAGTTCGTGAACAGCAGGGTGAAGACGATCATCACGATGGCGACGAGACTGACCTTGCTCAGATCGAAGGTGAAGTCGACGGCGCCGACGAGGCTGAGGTCGGGGACGCTGACCGGTGACCCGGTGAGCGCGGGAACGGTGAGTCCCCAGCCGCCCGGGTTGACCACGTTGCCCTCGTCATCGAACCCACGCGGTCCGATGTGCCAGATCGCCTCGACGATGACCGCCAGCACCGTGCCGGCGACCAGGCCGATCAGCATGCCGCCCTTGACGCGGAGCGCCACGAGAATGCCGGTCAGGAGCAGCGTGATGACGAACAGCAGGCTCGGCACGGTCGCGATCGAGCCGTTGACGCCGAGCCCGACCGGGGGAGACGACGCGCCGGTCGCGGTGACGAAGCCGGAGTTCACGAAACCGATGAAGGCGATGAAGAGTCCGATGCCGACCGTGATCGCGATCTTCAGCTGGAAGGGCACCGCGTCGAAGATCGCCTTCCGCAGGCCGGTGGCGGCGAGCAGCACGATGATGACACCGTTGATCATGACGAGCGCCATGGCCTCCGGCCAGGTGACCTGACCGACCACCGAGAAGGCGACGAAGGCGTTGATGCCGAGGCCGGCCGCGAAGCCGAAGGGCAGACGCGTGACGAGCCCGAACAGGATGGTCATCACACCCGCGGTGAGGGCGGTCGCCGCTCCGACGGCGTTGAACGCCAGCACGTCGCCGGCGACATCGGGTGTGCCCGACAGGATGATCGGGTTCAGGATCACGATGTAGGCCATGGTGACGAAGGTCACCAGTCCGCCTCGGATCTCGGTGCCGACGGTGGATCCGCGTTTGCTGATCTCGAAGAAGCGATCCAGCGCGTTCGTGGGCTCGGTGGACGCCGTATTGGGCGACGGGGCAGTTGTCATCGGGTGAACCTCCGGATAGACGCTACCGTGTCGTCCGACCCCGCGCGCGCCCCCAGGAGGTCAGCGGGAACTCGTCGTAGTCTCGATTCGATATGCAACGCCTCCTCGTCGCGCTCCTCGCCGCCTTCGACGCCGCCATCGCGGCGGCTGTCGGGCTGGCTGTGCTTCTGGCGCCGTTGACGCTGCTGTGGACGCTCGCCTTCGGAATCGACGCCGACTGGGGTGCGCTCTGGCCGCTGACGGGAACGCTGTGGGAGTTCGGCCACGGCGTCCCCCTCGAGGTCGTGATCCCCGACGCGCTCGTGGTCGCGCTGAGCATTCCTCCCGCCGCGGTCACGTTCGTGGTTTCCGTCGCACCGCTCGCGTTCCTTCTCTTCACCCTGTTGTTCGCCGCGCGCTCCGGAGCGCGGGCAGCGAAGGCAGGCGCATGGTTGCTCGGGGTGCTCTCCGGGTCCGCGGTGTTCGCCCTCATCGCGGCCGCCGTCGCTCTGACCGCGGGACTCGAGGCCGCTTCGACTCCGCTGCCCGCGGCCATCCTGCTGCCCGCGGTCGTGTATCTGCTCGGCGCTGTCTGCGGCGCGGTGCGGATCGCTTGGGAAGACGGGGACGGCGGTCTCCTCGACCGCCTGCACGACCTTCTGGATGCGCGCGAGGATTGGGCGCCGGTCCCGTCGGCCATCGTCCGTGGCGCGGCGTTCACGTTGGTCGCGGTGGCCGGTGCGGCAGCACTCGGTGTCGCGGTGATGGTCGCGACTCGCGGGGGAGAGGTCGTCGCCCTGTTCCAGGCGGCGCGTGTCGACGTGCTCGGCCTCACGGTCATGACCCTGGCTCAGATCGCCTACCTCCCCACACTCGTCGTGTGGGCGGCATCCTGGATCGCCGGCCCCGGCTTCGCGGTCGGCGCCGGCACCGCGGTCTCCCCGGCGGGCACACAGCTCGGTGTCGTGCCCGGCATCCCGATCTTCGGACTGGTGCCGGAGAACAGCTCGATCTGGATGCTGATCGTCGTGCTCATCCCCATCGGAGCCGGTGCCTTCGCCGGATGGGCGGTGCGCTCGCGCCTGGTGTGGGAGGGGACCCCGCTCAGAATGGCGCAGCGCGCCGTCATCGCGGTCGGTATCGCCGCGCTGACTGCGGGCGTCGCGGGAGTCGCCGCGCTGCTCGCGAACGGTTCGATCGGGCCAGGACGCCTGGCTGTCGTCGGGCCGGCCGCCGTGCCGTTCGCCCTCGCCCTCGGTGGGGAGGTGCTGCTGGGAGCGGCCATCCTGCTGCTCTCGCCTCGCAACCGCGACGAGCTCGCCGAAGAACGGACGGACCGGTGGGTCGCCGAGATGGCGGAATCCGACCTCGACGGAGGAGATCTGCCAGCATCCGGCCTGCCGGCGACCGACGAGGGAACACCTGATCGCCGGCCAGGGGTGCCAGGCGTCACACCGGGCGCGGAAGCGGATGCCGGACGGGCCGGCCGCTGAGCCACCGCTAGACTGGGCGCGTGCTCACGGTCGCCGTTCTCATCTCGGGCACCGGCTCGAATCTTCGCGCCCTCCTCGAGGCCGCTCGTCACCCCGATTTTCCTGCGCGGGTGATCGTCGTCGGCGCCGATCGCGAAGCCGACGGACTCGCCCACGCGGAGGAGTTCGGCATCCCCAGCTTCACCGTCCCCTGGCACGAGCATGACAGCCGGGAGGCCTGGGGTGAGGAACTGGGGCGGCAGCTCGCCGTGTGGAGCCCTGACCTGGTGGTGCTGAGCGGCCTGATGCGGCTGCTGCCTCCGGCTCTCGTGGCCCGGTACTCGCCGCGGATCCTCAACACCCATCCCGCTTTTCTTCCCGAGTTCCCCGGCGCACACGGCGTGCGGGATGCTCTCGCCGCAGGCGTCGCCGAGACCGGTGCCAGCGTGATCGTCGTCGATGACGGCGTCGACACGGGCCCGATCCTCGCTCAGGAGCGGGTCCCGATCCTCCCCGGCGATACCGAGCACAGTCTCCACGACCGCATCAAGCCGGTCGAGCGCCGACTGCTCATCGACACCGTCCGCGCGATCGCGACCGGTGAACTCGCGCTCAGCCCTGCATCCTGACTTCCCCCTCCACCACCACCGCACGAAGGAGCCCATCATGGCCGGCCCCCGCCACGACCCCTCGCTCTACCGCGACCGCGACACCGTGCCGATCCGGCGCGCGCTCGTCTCGGTGAGCGACAAGACCGATCTGCTGTTGCTGGCCGGTGCTCTGGCCGGCGCGGGAGTGGAGATCGTGTCGACGGGGTCGACCGCCGCGACGATCCGCGATGCGGGTTTCGAGGTGACCGATGTCGCCGCCGTCACCGGTGTCGCCGAGATGCTCGACGGTCGTGTGAAGACGCTGCACCCGAAGGTGCACGGCGGTCTGCTGGCCGACCTGCGCCTGGCCGACCATGAGCGCCAACTGGCCGAACTCGACATCGCCCCGTTCGAGCTCGTCGTCGTCAACCTGTATCCGTTCGTCGAGACGGTCGCCTCCGGTGCGCTCGGCGATGACGTGGTCGAGCAGATCGACATCGGCGGTCCCGCGATGGTGCGCGCAGCGGCCAAGAATCATGCGAACGTCGCCATCGTCGTCTCCCCGCAGTCCTACCCGGCCGTGATCACGTCGATCGAGAGCGGAGGCACGTCCCTGTCGCAGCGTCGTGAGCTCGCGGCTCGGGCATTCGCCCACACCGCGGCCTACGACACGGCGGTCGCGCAGTGGTTCGCCGAAGGCACCCTCACCGAGCCCGGCGACCTGCCCGCCCACCTCACCATCCAGGCCGAGCGCCTCGCCACCCTGCGGTACGGCGAGAACTCGCACCAGCGTGGCGCGATCTACACTCGCGCCGGTGGTCACGGCATCGCTCAGGCCACACAGCTGCAGGGCAAGGAGATGTCGTACAACAACTACGTCGACGCGGATGCCGCGCTGCGCGCCGCCTACGACATGGTGCTGCCCGCGGTGGCGATCATCAAGCACGCCAACCCGTGCGGGATCGCGACGACGGCGCCCAATGCGCTCGACCCGATCGCCAGCGCCCACCTGCGCGCACACGAGTGCGACCCGGTGTCGGCCTACGGCGGGGTGATCGCGGCCAACGGGACCGTGACGCTGAAGATGGCCGAGAACCTGAAGGACATCTTCACCGAGGTCATCGTCGCGCCGTCGTTCGAGCCCGCCGCGCTGGAAGTCTTCAAAGCCAAGAAGAACCTGCGTCTGCTGCAGCTCCCCGAGGACTGGCAGCAGGAGCGCATGGACGTGCGCCTCGTATCCGGTGGCCTGCTGCTGCAGGACGCCGACCGCTTCCCGGATGACATCGTGTCCGTCGCGAAGAACTGGGAGCTCGTCTCGGGCGAGCGGCCGTCGGACGAGGAGATGACGAACCTCATCTTCGCGTGGAAGGCCTGCCGTGCAGTCAAGTCGAACGCGATCGTGCTCGCCAAGGGCAACGCCACGGTCGGCGTCGGCATGGGGCAGGTCAACCGGGTGGACTCCTGCCGTCTCGCCGTCGAGCGCGCCGGCGAGCGTGCGGCCGGGTCGGTCGCGGCATCCGACGCCTTCTTCCCGTTCGCCGACGGCGCGCAGGTGCTCATCGACGCCGGTGTCACGGCGATCGTCCAGCCGGGTGGTTCCGTACGTGACGAAGAAGTGGTGGATGCTGCGCGCAAAGCCGGCGTCACTATGTTCTTCACGGGGGAGCGGCACTTCTTCCACTGAGGTCGCGGTGGGTGCATTTTCGGGCTCACCGCCGTGTCCGATTTCCGCCAGTGAGTGTCGGGCGTGCGTGGCAGAGTGGAGCCATGAGCTTCCCCGTGACCGACTTCGACGAGCGCTATCGCGCGATCAGCGCTCGTGACACCCGTTTCGACGGACAGTTCGTCACGGCGGTCAGCTCCACTCGGATCTATTGCCGCCCGAGCTGCCCCGCCCGCACGCCGAAGCCGCAGAACGTCACTTTCTACCCGACGAGCGCTGCCGCTCACGAGGCGGGCTACCGGGCCTGCAAGCGCTGCCTCCCCGAAGCCGCACCCGGTTCACCCGCGTGGGACGTGCGCGGCGACACCGCGGCCCGCGCCATGCGTCTCATCGCCGACGGCGTCATCGAGCGCGAGGGGGTCCCAGGGCTCGCCGCGCGCCTCGGCTACTCGTCGCGCCACCTCACACGGCTGATGAGTTCCGAGCTCGGCGCCGGTCCCCTCGCGCTCGCCAGGGCGCATCGCGCGCATACGGCCCGGATGCTGTTGGTCGGCACGGACATGTCGGTCTCCGACGTCGCCTTCTCCGCAGGGTTCGCCAGCATCCGTCAGCACAACGACACTATCCGCGAAGTGTTCGGCCTCACGCCCAGTGAGTTGCGCGCGCGCCGTCGCGGAGCCACCGACGACGTCGCGGTCGCGCCGGGGGCCATCGACCTCGTGCTGCCCTATCGCGGGCCCCTGGACGCCTCCGGGATCTTCGCCTGGATGTCTGCGCGCGCGCTTCCGGGAGTCGAAGTGGCCACGTCCAGCTCCTTCTCCCGCTATCTGCGCATGGCCGGCGGTCCGGCCTGGTTCCAAGTCAGCGAGCACGCCGACGGCCGGTTGCATCTGCGGACCCGCGTCGCGCAACTCGGCGATCTTGCTCCGCTGGTCTCGACCGTCCGCCGCATCTTCGACCTCGATGCCGACCCGCGCGCCATCGACGATGCGCTGTCCGCCCACCCGGAGCTGGTGCCCCTCGTCGCCCGCACGCCCGGCATCCGCGTGCCCGGCACGGCCGACCCGCACGAGATGCTGATCCGCGCGATGGTCGGCCAGCAGATCACGGTCGTCGCGGCCCGCACGGCACTGAGCGCCCTCGCTGAAGCGCTGGGGGAGCGACCCTTCGGCAGCGCCTCGACCTCCCCAGTGTCCGGCGAGACCGACGGTCTGGCCGACGAACGCTCGGATCCGGAGCCGGACCCGCTGCTCTTCCCGACGATGCAGGCGATCGCCGACCACGGCGCAGATGTGCTGCGCGGCCCCGCTGCGCGCATCCGTGCCATCACCGGTGCTGCCGCCGCACTCGCCGACGGCTCTCTGCGCCTGACCATCGGCGACGACGGCGTCGAACAGCGTGCGGCACTGCTGGCGATGCCGGGTATCGGCCCGTGGACCGCGGACTACGTGCGGATGCGGGTGCTCGGCGATCCCGACATCCTGCTGCCCGGCGATGTCGCGCTGCGCGCCGGAGCGGTGGCATCCGGGCTCCCCGGCGAACCGAAGCCGCTCGTCGCCTGGGCGGAACGAACAGCCCCGTGGCGCAGCTACCTGAGCGCCCACCTCTGGCGCGCGGCACCGGTTCGGCCCGCGCGCACACCCCGCATCGTCATCCCGAAGGAGACATCATGACCGCCATCATCCAGACCATCGACACCGCCGACGGGGCCTTCACGATCCTCGCCGACGACAGTCAGCGCGTGCTGTCCTCCGGCTGGACCGCCGATCCCGCGGCCATCATCGCCCGGTTGCCGATCGGCGCACGACCGGAAGCCGTGCGAGAGGGCGAGACGGATGCCGCAGCCGCCGCTCTCGCCTACTACGCCGGGGACATCACCGCGATCGACGCGGTCGCCGTGAAGCAGACCGGCACGGCGCTGCAACTCGTCGGATGGTCGGCGCTGCGATCGATCGAACCCGGGGAGCCGCTGACCTACACGAGCTTCGCCACGCGCCTCGGTAATCCGCGTGCGGTGCGCGCCGCGGCATCGGTCTGCGCCCGGAACGCGCCGGCTCTGTTCGTGCCGTGCCACCGGGTGCTGCGCACGGACGGGACGCTCGGCGGCTTCGCTTGGGGGCTGGGCATCAAGGCGAGCCTGTTGGCGCGGGAGTCGGCCGCGTAGCGAGTGCGCGGGATCCATGGCGCGGGCGCGGGAGGCGGTCGAGCCACGCGAATCGGGAATGCATCTTGTGTCCAGCCTGTTCACAGGAATATGCTGATGGGCTGTCGCGCCGACCGGGCGACGTCGCCGAGCCTGAGGAGGACATCATGACCATCATCGCCACCGCGCGGGTCGCAGCTCTCGGCTCGACCCCGGCGCTGCCGCTCGCTTAGAGCCCTTCGCACCCTTTTCTTCTTCGGATGTCGGACTCTGCGGAGTCCCGCTCTCGCGTCCGCCCCTCGAAACCGAATCCCATACGAAACTCGTCTGAGAGACATGTCCTCCTCGCCCTCTGCGCAGAACCCTTCCCCCTCCTCCTCTCTCTCCACACCGGCAGCGCTGTGGCGCCTCAAGCCCTTCGTCAAGCCGGTCATCTGGCGTCTCGCCGGCGGTGCCGCGAGCGCGCTCATCGCTGCGATCATCGCGCTGATGATCCCGATCGTCCTCGAGCAGATCATCGCGGGACCCGTGCAATCCGGCGAAGTCAGCGCCATCGCGTGGGGTGCGGCTGTCGTCTTCGCTCTCGCGCTCGGCGAGGCCGTCATGGTCTGGCTTCGACGCCAGTTCGTCCTGAACCCGGCCACCGAGGTCGAGTACCAGATGCGGACGACGCTCTACTCGCGTCTGCAGACTCTGCCCGTCTCGTTCCATGACCGTTGGCAGTCAGGTCAGCTCCTGAGCCGCATGATGCAGGACATCGGTCTCATCCGCCGGTGGCTCGCGTTCGGGCTCGTGCTCCTGGTCGTGAACCTGCTCACCATCGCGATCGGCTCGGTGCTGCTCTTCGGCTGGCACTGGCTCCTCGGGACGATCTTCCTCGTCACCGCGATTCCGCTGTGGATCCGGGGGTATCTGTTCGAGAAGCGCTACGGCGCGCTCACACGCCGCAGCCAGGACCAGGCCGGCGACCTCGCCACCAGCGTCGAGGAGAGCGTGCACGGCATCCGCGTGCTCAAGGCCTTCGGGCGTGGCAAGCATGCGCTCAGCCGGTTCAGCCGCCAGGCGGAGACCCTCCGCGAGACGGAGATGAGCAAGGCGGGCGCGATCGCGTCGATCTGGTTCTGGCTCGACCTGATGCCGCAGATCGCCTTCGGCCTGAGTCTCATGTCGGGAATCTGGCTGATCTCGCAAGGGGCGATCGAGCTGTCGCAGCTGTTCGCCTTCTTCGCGATGGCCACCGTGCTGCGCTGGCCGATCGAGTCCATCGGCTTCCTGTTCTCGTTCATGCTCGACGCGCGGACGGCGACGGACCGTGTGTTCGACATCTTCTCCGAGGTCAACACGATCACCGACCTCGAGAATCCCGTGCACATCGAGAACCCGCGTGGCGAGCTCGTGTTCGAGGGCGCCCACTTCCGGTATCAGGATGCCGGCGCCCACGAACGTGATCTCCTCGACGGGATCGACCTCGTGCTGCGGCCAGGGGAGACGATGGCGCTGGTCGGACTGACCGGAAGCGGTAAGACGACGCTCACCACGCTGCCGGCGCGACTCTACGACGTCACCGGCGGTCGCGTCACCCTCGACGGGGTCGACGTGCGCGACCTCTCGCTGTCGGAGCTGCGCCAGCACGTGGCCATGGCATTCGAGGATGCGACGCTCTTCTCGGCATCCGTCCGTGAGAACGTTCTTCTCGGACGTGCGGAGCTGGACATCTTCAGCGACGAAGCCGAGCGCGTGCTGCGTGAGGCCCTCGACGTCGCGCAGGCGGCGTTCGTCGACGCGCTCCCCGAGGGTGTGGAGACCATCATCGGCGAGGAGGGGCTCAGCCTCTCCGGCGGGCAGCGTCAGCGACTCGCCCTCGCCCGAGCGGTGGCCGCGAACCCGAGGGTGCTCGTTCTCGACGACCCGTTGTCGGCGCTCGACGTCGATACCGAGGCTCTCGTGGAGGAGGCGTTGCGTCACGTGCTCGCTGACACGACAGCGATGATCGTCGCCCATCGGCCGTCGACGGTCGCGCTCGCCGACCGCGTCGCGCTGCTCGAAGCAGGGCGCATCACCGCGGTCGGGACGCACAGTGAACTGCTGCGCACGAGCCGCCATTACCGTCACGTCATCTCCAGCCTGGAGGCCGAGGAGGCCGCGCGGACCGGCGCGATCCCCATCATCTACGAGGAGCCGGAGGACATCGACGACTCCGACGACTCCGACGACTCCGAGTCCTCCGATGTCGACGACGTCAACGAAGGTCAGAAGAGGGAGGTGCAGGCATGAGCTCCGCGATCACCGGTACCCAGGACGAGGACCGCTCGAGCTACACCCGCGAGGAGAGCAAGGCGATTCGTCGGCGCTCGTTGCGGCTGCTCGGTTCGCTCGTCCGACCGCTGAAGGCACAGGTGGTGCTCGCGGCCGTCGTGCTCGTCGTGTCGACCGCTCTCACGGTGGTGGGGCCGATCCTGATCAGCATCGGGCTGGATCGCGCGCTGCCGGCGGTGATCGACAACGCCGACTGGATGCCGACGCTCGTGATCGGCTTCCTGTACCTCTTCACGGGCGCCGCCGCCGCCGCGCTCATCGCGTGGTACGTGATGATCGCGGCCCGCATCACTCAGGCGGTGCTGCTGGATCTGCGCAAGCGAATCTTCCTGCACACTCAGCGATTGAGCTTGGAGTTCCACGAGTCCTACACATCTGGTCGCATCATCTCGCGGCAGACCAGCGACCTCGATTCGATTCGGGAGCTGCTCGACGGAGGTCTGAACAACCTCGTGTCCGGCGTGCTGTTCGGCGCGTTCACCTTCATCGCGCTGGTGGTCTGGGACTGGCAGTCCGGCGTGATCCTGGCGCTGGCCGGCATCCCGCTCCTGATGCTGATGCGCTGGTTCTACTCGCGCTCACAGCTGGTCTACCGTGAGTCGCGGGTCATCAGCGCCAAGGTCATCGTGCAGTTCGTCGAGACGATGACCGGCATCCGCGCCGTCAAGGCATTCCGCAAGGAACCGCGCAACGACGTGACGTTCCGGGACGTCGCCGGCGACTACCGTGACGTGAACCGCCGCTCGATGATGCTCTTCGGGACATTCGAGCCCGGTCTGATGGGCGTCGCGGCGCTCACCCTCGGCGTGGTGGTCCTGTGGGGTGGCGTCCGGGTGTCGACCGGTGCGCTCACCGTGGGCGTGCTGCTGTCGGCGGTGCTGTACGTGCGGAACTTCTTCGCACCGATGCAGGAGATCGCGATGTTCCTCAACTCGTACCAGTCCGCCACGGCTGCGTTGGAGAAGGTCTCCGGCGTGCTCGAAGAGGTGCCGACCGTTCCGGACCCCGAGAAGCCCATCGACCTGTGGGAGTCGCGCGGACACGTGAAGTTCGACGAGGTGACCTTCGGTTACAACGGCGAGAAGACGATCCTCCCGAACTTCTCTCTCGACATCCCCGCCGGGCAGACGATCGCCCTCGTGGGCACGACCGGCGCCGGAAAGTCGACGCTGGCGAAGCTCATCTCGCGCTTCTACGACCCGTCGGTGGGGCAGGTGACTCTCGACGGTGTGGATCTGCGTTCGCTGCATCCGAAGGATCTGCGTCGCGCCATCGTGATGGTCACGCAGGAGGCCTATCTGTTCAGCGGGACCGTGGCCGACAACATCGCCCTCGGCAAGCCGGATGCCACGCTCGACGAGATCCGCACGGCAGCGCGTGCGGTCGGCGCCGATGAGTTCATCTCGTCTCTGCCGGACGGCTACAACACCGACGTCAACAAGCGTGGCGGCCGGGTCTCGGCGGGGCAGCGTCAACTGATCTCGTTCGCCCGGGCGTTCCTCGCCGACCCCGCGGTGCTGATCCTCGACGAAGCGACGGCGTCGCTGGACATCCCGTCGGAGCGGTTGATCCAGGACGCGCTGCAGACACTGCTCGCGGACCGCACCGCGATCATCATCGCCCACCGTCTTTCGACGGTCGCGATCGCCGACCGGGTGCTGGTGATGGAACATGGCCGGATCATCGAGGACGACACCCCTGCCGCGCTCATCGGCGGCAGCGGCAAGTTCGCCCAGTTGCACGCGGCCTGGCAGGAGACTCTGGTCTAGCTGCGACCGCCGAATTCTGCGATCACAACTTCTGCGGCCGCTTCCGACGTGTGAATCGGCCGCAGAAGTGCATGCCTCGGAACACGCGCGGGGGCAGCGTCGGTAACATCGGAACATGGACCCCTCGCTGCTCGTGGAGTGGTGGTGGATTGCGCCTTCTGCGATCGCCATGGGGACAGTGGGGGTGATCGGGATGAACCGACGGAGCACGGCCGGCGGCAGACGCCTCGCCTACGATGCCGCCCGGCACGACCTCTCAGTCGCGCGCCAGGCCGCGATCGAGAAGCGCACGGCGCTCCGAATCGCACGCGCCGACCTCGCGCGGGTCTCGGCGGAGCGCGCCGCTCACCGCGCGACGGCGGAGCAGGTGGCGGGTGCGCGGCGGATGCTGCGCGACAGGGAACGTGACGCCCGCGCAGCCACCGCCGAGGTCCGCGCCCGCCAGATCCGGCTGAACGCCGCGCGTGCGGCCATCCCCTCGGCATCCGCTCCTCGCCCGCTCGACCGATTGCACGCCGAGCATGACGCGATCATCGCTCGGTGGATGCGGTACGAGACCGATACGGCTCTGCAGATCACTTATCCGGCGATGACCGACGTCAGACAACCGGCGACGGCGGCGTATCTGCGCGCGGCAGGCCACGCGGTCGATACGCGTCGAGCCGCCGACGGCAGGATCACGGCCGCGGAGTTCGCCGCCTACCGCGATGCCGTGGCCGAACTCGAGCGGGCCTTCGAAGCTGCCGAGCATGCGGCGAAGGTGCAGGCGGGCGAAGTGCCGCCGTCCGCTGCCGCCTGGCAGGAGACAGCGCAGGACATGCTCACGCGCTCCGCCGAGGCCATCGACCGTGCGGCCGGAGCCGCCGCATCCGCCCTGTCCGCGTGGAGCAATCGCAAACGCCCCGGGAAGCCGGGCGACCCCGACCGCTGATCGCCCGGCTCCGTCGCTACGCCTGGATGGTCCGCGTGCGAACGAGCTCGCGGTACCAGTGGCCGGAGTCCTTCACCGTGCGCTCGAGCGTGTCGAAGTCGACGCGCACGATGCCGAAGCGTTTGGCGTAGCCGTAGCCCCACTCGAAGTTGTCCAGCAGTGACCACACGAAGTAGCCGCGCAGGTCGACGCCCTGCTCCAGCGCACGGTGCGCGGCGGTGAAGTGGCGCCGCAGGTAGTCGGTTCGCTCGGGGTCGGGAACAGAGCCGTCTTCGGCGACCTCGTCTTCGAAGGCGGCGCCGTTCTCGGTGACCATGAGCGCCTGGTCGGGGAACTGCTCGGACAACGAGACCAGCAGCTCTTCGAGGCCTTCGGGAGCGATGTTCCAGCCCATGGCCGTGTACGGGCCGGGCTGCTCGACGAACTCGACGGCCTGATCGCTGCCGGGCCACGCCGTTCCACCCTCCGTGCCCTTGTGGCCGTCGTTCCGCTGCTTCTCCGAGACGCCGTCCCACAGCCGTACGGTCGCGGTCGAGTAGTAGTTCACCCCGAGCACGTCGATGGGCTGGTTGATCGTGGCGAGGTCTTCATCCTGAACGAAGCTCCAGTCGGTGACCGATGCCGTGTCCTCGAGCAGGTCGGCGGGGTACTCCCCGCGCAGCATCGGATGCGTGAATGCACGGTTGGCGAGGCCGTCGATGCGTCGCATCGCCTCAGCCGCCCCGTCGCCCTGCCCGCGGAGGACGTGGAAGTTGAGCGTCACGGAGTAGTCCGGGTCGCCGGTCGACGAGGCGCGGAGCGCCTGAATCGCGCGGCCGTGCGCGAGGTTGAGGTGATGCACCGCCGCCAATGCGGATGCCGGCTCGTGTCGCCCCGGGGCATGCCCGCCCTGACCGTAGCCGAGGTACGCCGAGCACCACGGTTCGTTCAGCGTCGTCCAGGTGTGCACGCGGTCGCCCAGAGCCGTGCCCATGATCGAGGCGTACTTCTCGAACGCGTCCGTCGTCGCTCGGGCGGTCCAGCCTCCGGCATCCTCGAGGTACTGGGGGAGGTCCCAGTGATAGAGCGTCGCGACCGGGCGGATGCCGCGCTCGAGGAGACCGTCGACGAGCCGCGAATAGAAGTCGATGCCCGCCTGATTCACCTCACCGGATGCCGTGGGCACGATGCGCGGCCACGCGATGGAGAAGCGATAGGCCCGCAGGCCCAGGTCGCTCATGAGGTCGAGGTCCTCATCGACGCGGTGGTAGTGGTCGCAGGCCACATCGCCGGTGTCGCCGTTCCACACCCGGCCCGGAGTCTTGCTGAACGTGTCCCAGATGGAGGGAGTGCGTCCGTCTTCGGAGGCCGCCCCTTCGATCTGGTACGAGGCGGTGGCGGAGCCGAAGGTGAAATCTTCCGGGAAGACCAGACCGGAGCCCCGGTAGTCATCGCGCGGGGTGAGAGGGGTGGTCATCCGGTGATCTCCTCGAGGTCGACGGTGTAGGTCTCTGCGCGACCGTCCGGGTTGGTCACGGTCACCGAACGGGTGCCCGTGCCGCCCGCGAAGACACGCAGCTGCAGTTCGTCATGGTAGTCGTACTCGGGTCCGTCGACGCGGGCACCCCACGGCAGCGCGGTGCCGGGGTGCACGTACAACGGCAGCGAGTCGAACCCGTGTGTCTCGCTGCGCCACGAGCCGCCGGTCACCGTCTCACCGGTGAGCAAGGACGTCCACTGGCCGGACGGCAGGTAGAAGTCCACCGTCCCGTCGGCGGAGAACACCGGAGCCACGAGCAGATCGGAACCGAGCATGTACTGCCGGTCGAGGTAGGCCGTGGCAGGATCCTCGGGGAACTCCAGCACCATCGGACGCATCAGCGGTACGCCCGTCTCGGCCGCATCGAGACCCTGCTGGTAGAGGTACGGCATCAGCCGCATCTTCAGGTGCGTGAAGCGGCGCGTCACGTCGACGGCCTCCTCGTCGAACGCCCACGGCACCCGGTATGAGCTCGAGCCGTGGAAGCGCGAGTGCGAGCCCAGCAGACCGAACGCCGTCCAGCGCTTGTAGACCGCGGCATCCGGGGTTCCCTCGAAGCCGCCGATGTCGTGGCTCCAGAACGCGAAGCCGGTCAGGGCGAGCGAGAGCCCGCCGCGCAGGGTCTCCGCCATCGACGTGAACGTCGACGTCGAGTCCCCGCCCCAGTGCACCGGCATGCTCTGCCCGCCTGCCGTGGCCGACCGGGCGAAGAGCACTGCTTCCCCCTCGCCACGGGTGTCGGTGAGCACGTCGAACACGGCGCGGTTGTACAGCTCGGTGTAGAGGTTGTGCATGCGCTCGGGGTCGGCCCCGTCGGCCCAGACGACATCGGTCGGGATGCGCTCGCCGAAGTCGGTCTTGAAGCAGTCCACGCCCTGAGCGATGAGTGCGCGCAGCTTGGCCTGGTACCACGCGGTGGCATCCGCGTTCGTGAAGTCGACCAGGCCCATGCCGGCCTGCCAGAGGTCCCACTGCCATACCGAACCGTCGGCGCGCCTGACCAGGAAACCCTGGTCGGCGGCCTCGCGGAACAGCGGGGAGCGCTGTGCGATGTACGGGTTGATCCACACGCACACGCGAAGGTTCTTGTCGTGCAGCCGCCCGAGCATGCCCGCGGGGTCGGGGAAGACCCGGGGATCCCATTCGAAGTCGCACCAGTTGAACTCGCGCATCCAGAAGCAGTCGAAGTGGAACACCGACACCGGCAGCTCGCGCGCGGCCATCTCGTCGATGAAGGAGTTCACGGTCTGCTCGTCATAGTCGGTGGTGAAGCTGGTCGACAACCACAGACCGTACGACCACGCCGGCACGACAGGCGGACGCCCGGTGAGCGCGGTATAGCGCCCCAGGACCTCCTTGGGAGTGGGGCCGGCGATCACGAAGTACTCCAGCACTTCGCCGGAGACCGAGAACTGCACCCGCTCCACCGCCTCGGAGCCGATCTCGTAGGAGACGTGGCCCGGGTCGTTGACGAGGATGCCGTACCCGCGGTCGGACAGATGGAACGGGACGCTCTTGTATGCCTGCTCGCTCGAGGTGCCGCCGTCGGCGTTCCAGATGTCGACGGTCTGGCCGTTCTTCACCAGCGGGCCGAATCGCTCGCCGAGTCCGTAGATGTGCTCGCCCACACCGAGATCGAGTTGCTCGTGGATGAAAGTGGACGCCGTCGGCGCACCCCCGCCCTGACGGGCGTTGTCGACGATGCCGCGGTCGACCTGCGCGCCGGGAGCGAGCTGCACGTAGCCCTGCGCCTTGTGACCGCTTCCCGTGACCCGGCGCCCCTCGACCTCGAAAGCGAGGTCCCAGGGAGATCCGGGGGAGATGCGGGCGAGGAGCGCACCGGCATCGAGGATGCCACCAGCGTCCGACACCTCGACGGATGCCGCCGCGCGACCTGCGCCGGGCAAGGAGAATCCGCCATGCCAGCGGCCGCCGGAGTGGTGCGCGATGCGGACGCGGATGACCCCCTCCGCGGGGGAGGAGAGCGTGGTGGTGAGCACGGGCCGGTTGAGCACATCGCCGCGCTTGGCGATGACCATGGTCGGAGCGGTGATGACGATCCCACGACCGTCCGGGGTGTCGTCGGTCTCGGCGATGTCGTACGCCTCCTGGGCGTAGAGCGCCGTGACGCCGGGGCGGAGTTGCCAGAACCCGTCGGTGAACTTCATTACTTGACTGCTCCTGCCGTGATGCCGCGTGTGAGGGTGCGCTGGAAGATGAGGAAGAAGATGAGCGTGGGGATGATGCCGAGCAGCGCGGACGCACTCGTGGTGGTGACGTCCATCAGCCGATCGCCCTGCAGCACGCTGATCGCGACGGGGACCGTCTGATTGGCGTTGGATGCGAGGAACGTCAGCGGGATGAGGAACTCGTTCCACGTCCAGATGAAGAAGAAGATGAGCAGCACCGACAGTGTCGGGCGGCTGATCGGGAAGATGACCCGCCACAGGATCTGCCACCGGCTGGCTCCGTCGAGGGAGGCCGCTTCGAGGACCTCCTTCGGGAACGTTCCGTAGACCGACGAGAGCAGGTATGTGCCGAAGGCCGCCTGGACCACCGTGAACACGATGATCACCGACCACACGCTGTCGTACAGCCCGACCTCTTTGAACATGTAGTACAGCGGGTAGAGGAGCGCCTCCTGCGGCAGCAGGTTCGCCATCAGGAAGAGGAGCACGATCCAGCTGCGGCCCCGGATGCGGCCGATGCCGATCGCGAAGGCGTTGAGCATGGAGATCAGCACGGCGAGGACCGAGACGATGCCGGCGATGAAGATCGAGTTCCAGACCTTCTCGGGGAAGTTGACGCGCTCCCAGAACTTGGTGATGCCGCCGAAGTCGAGGGTCTCGGGGAACGCCAGCGGGCCGGACGTCGCGTAGTCGACCGGCGACTTGAACGAGTTCACGAGCACCAGGTAGAAGGGCGCGATGACCAGCAGGGCACCGACGACGATGAGTGCCAGCAGCAGCCAGTCGATCGGCCGCTTCTTCGTCATGCCGCCGCGAGGCCGGGTCTTCGCCGGCTTCCCGGTCACGATCGCAGTGGTGGCGTTCATCACAGACCCGCCCTTTCTTTCCGCTCGAGGGAGTTCTGCACGCGGATGAAGATGATGGACACGATGACCACGACGATGGTGAGCACGGTGGCGATCGTCGCCCCATAACCCACGTTTCGCTTGGTGAAGAACTCTTGATACGCGTAGTAGGCGGGCACGAGGGTCGCGCCTGCGGGGCCACCGCGCGTGATGATGTAGACCGGACCGAAGACCTTGAGGGCCGCGATCGTGCAGGTCAGGGTGACGACGAAGATCTCGGGGCGGATGATGCTCATCGTGATGGCGGAGAACCGCTGGAACCAGTTGGCGCCGTCGAGCTCCGCGGCCTCGTAGAGCTCCGGATCGACGCGCTGGAGGGCGGCCATGAACACGACCACGGGGTAGCCGAGCTGTACCCACACCATGACGACCATGAGCACGATGAGGGCGGAGGGCATCTGACCCAGCCAGTCGTAGGGTGGGACGCCGAACCATCCGAGGATCTGATTGAGGGCTCCGTCGCCGCCGGGGCGCACGATCCATCCGATCACGATGCCCGCGACGGCGATCGGCAGGATCTGCGGCAGGTAGTACGTGGCGCGCAGGAAGCTGCCGACCTTGCCGCCGAACTTGCGACCGACGACGTCGAAGAGGAGCGCGGCGACGATGAGTCCGACGATCGTCGGGACGACGACCATCGCGAGGATCATCCACACCGAGTTGGTGAAAGACGTCCAGAAGTCGCTGTCGGTGAGGATCTTCTGCCAGTTCTCCAGCCCGATGAACTCCGGGCTTCGCACGCCACGCCATTTCGTGAACGTGAGGTACAGGTTCCAGACGAGCGGCACGATGACGATGACCAGCAGCAGGACGAAGCCGGGGAGCAGGTACAGCCAGTAGGCGCCCGTCCCACCGCTGCGCTGCGGAATCGAGGGCTGTTCGGGCGGCAGCTTCGTGCGGCCCGTGGTTGTGGCACGAGACATGTTCAACTCCAGGAGAGTGTGGGGGCGGCGCGGTCGGGCGCCGCCCCCACGGGGATCAGCGGTATTCCGCGGTGCCTTCGTCGTACTGCTCACCGAGGTTGGTGTTCGTGGTCTTCACGTCCTGCACGCCGGTGACGAGACCCTGCAGTTCCTGGACGATCACGTCGTAGAACCCGGGAGCGGGCCAGTCGGGGTAGAACGACAATCCGTCTGCCTCGAGTACGCCGTTGAATGTCTCGATGAGTTCTGCGCTCTTCTCATCGGTGATGTCGGCAGTGTCGGCGGCGACCGGGAGGCCACCGTTGTTGCCGATGATCGCCTGGATCTCGGGGCGCATGGTGATGTCGATGAACTCGTAGGCCAGGTCGGCGTTGGCGGCGTTCTCCGGAACGACCCAGAGATTGCCGGAGGAGCCCAGAGAGAGATCGGCACCCGGGAACGCGGCCATCGACCAGTCGAAGCCGGTGGCCTCGGTGACGAAGCGACCGAACCACCACGAGCCCGACACGAAGATCGGGGAGGTGCCGTTGATGAACGAGACACCGGCGTCCTCTGCCTTCACCGACGACACGTCGGAGGCGATGTAGCCCTTGTCGACGTACTCCTTCAGCGTCTCGGTCGCTGCGGTGACCTCCGGTCCCTGCCAGTCGACCTCGTCCTTGTAGAGCTGGTAGTCATCGACGAAGCCGCGGTCGCCCTCCAGGAGCGCGAGCTGATACCAGAGCTGTCCGAGCGGGTACTCCGCACCAGCCTCGGCCAGGGGGGTGACGCCCTGGGCGACGAACGCGTCGAGGACCGCGACGAACTCCTCGTACGTCGTGGGGATCTCGAGGCCCGCTTCGGCGAACGCATCCTCGTTGTAGTAGACGCCGACGAACTCGCCGTAGTTCGGAACGCCGAACCAGGTGTCTCCGCCCATGACGCCGGCCTCGTCGTACTTCGCCGTGGTCTGCAGCGACGGTGCCAGCTTCTCGTCCCAGCCGTACTCCTCGACCGCGTCGGAGATGTCGGCGATGAGGCCGGTGGAGGCGAGGAAACCCGCGGTGGCGTTGCCCTTGTTGAACTCCATCAGGTCGGGAGCGGCATCGGTGTCGAGAACCTGGCTGGCGGTCTTCTGGATCTGCTCGAAGGACTTCTCCTCGAACTCGACCGTCGCGCCGGTCTCCTCTTCGAAGATCGTGATGGCTTCGGCCCATGCCTTGCCCATCGCGCTGTCGGCGCCCTCGTAGTGCCAGAGCTTCAGCGTCTCGCCGTCGCCGCCGTCATCGCCGGAGCCGGCGGTGCAGCCGCTCAGGGCGACCCCGGTCGCGGTGAGCGCGGCCATCGCGACCAGCGCTTTCGTTCTGCGGGTGTTGCGTGCCATCGTCGGCACTCCTTTCTCGTTGGCCACAGGGGCCGGACACTTCACTGGGTCAGGTTGTTCAGTTGTGGGTGTGCATCGAAGCGTTTCGACAATCGCGACAGTCAAGCCGCGCGTGCCGGTTGTCAGTGCCGAGGTGGCGCGACCGATCCGACGGCGTGATATTCGGGCGGAATGAGGTGGATCCGGGGGGACACGTTCGACTCTTCGAGGTGTCGCACCGCGAGGTCGACCGCGAGTTCGCAGGACTGCTGCGGGATCAGCGGGATGGTGTCGACGGGAACGGGCAGCGACGACGTGTCGAAGGAGGCCGCGGCGGAGACCACGGAGACGTCTTCGCCGACTCGCAGGTCCTGCTCGCCGAGGATCGCCAGGAGCGTCTCGTGCACGTCATTGGCGGCATGCACGATGAACGCCCGGTCCCCTCGGGCGAGCGCGGCCTCTGCTGCGGCGCGCACAGCTCCGGTATCCGTGGTGGCTGTCCCGGTCGTGGCCATCTGGAGAGTCACTCCTCGCTCGGCCGCGCGCTCCTGCGCGCCGTGCAGCAAGCGTCGGGGGAAGTTCGACTTCCGGTACGAGACCTCGGTCTGTCCGAGCAGCGTGATGCGGGTGTGGCCGGCATCCGCCAGTGCGTCGACGGCGAGGTGGCCGGCGGCATCGAAGTCGAGGTCGACGCAGGTGAGGTCCGTCTGATCGTCCGGAACGCCGATGAAGACGGTCGGTGTGCGCACGGCTCGCGCGATGGCGACACGCTCGTCATCCGGCGCGACGTCGAGAACCAGTATCGCGTCGACGAGATTGCTCGCCGCCACGCGGTTCATGCCTTCCGAGGCCTGTTCGTCGGTCAGGAGGAGTATGTCGTACCCGCGTCGGCGTGCTGCCACCGCGGTGGCCAGGACGAAGGCCATGTGCGTGGGGGCGTGGGTGTCGGCGCGCAGCGGCTCGGTGAGAGCGAAGATGTGGGTGCGCCGACCCGCCAGCATCCGCGCGCCGGCATCCGGTTCATAGCCGAGGGAGCGCGCCGCATGTTCGATCCGGAGGCGCGTCTTCTCGGAGACCGGGCGCTTGCCGCTGAGGGCGTACGAGACGGTGCTGATCGACACGCCGGCGGCCTTGGCCACCTCATGGATCGTCGTCATCGTGACTCCATCGTCATCTGCGGGTTGTCGTCGAAGCGTTTCGCCAACGCCTCTGCAGCGATGATACGCACGCCCCAGGCGGGAACGCAAGCTTTTTGTGGTCGCTCGCAACATATTGGCGACCGCGCTCGCTGGGAGCGCTCCCGGGCGCGGGCGAAAAAAGGCGACGGAGTCTCGATGGGGGAGGGGATTCGAGACCCCGCCGCCGGTCTATGGGGTGACGCGGATCTCCGCGATGACCTCGCCGTAGGCCGTCTCGCCGACTGGAGTGAAACCGACCCGGTGGAAGAACGTCTCGGGTCCGTCGTCGCCCGATTCGTAGATCACGTTGACGTGCTCCATGCCCCGTGCGCGGGCCTCTTCGATCAGAGCTTCCATCGCAAAGCGGCCCACGCCGCGACCCTGGTCGTCGGCATCGACGTTGATGCGCCAGAGCACGGAACGGAAGTGCTCTTCCGGCGCCTCGTCATCGAAGTTGGCGCTGACGAACCCGACGACCTCGTCGCCGTCGAGGATCACCCGCTGCCAGGACGTCTGCGGGTTGATCACCGTCGCCGCGATCCCGTAGGAGACCGGAGCGAGGAACTGTTCCTGTCCGGGCTTGAGCGACAGGTTGTTCACAGCGACGATCGTCGCAGCGGAGAGTTCGACCATGCGCAGTTCGGACATGGTCCCAGGCTAACGCCTCGCACGCGGAGGTACACGTTCCGGCAGAACTTTTCACCGCGGACCGTCACACGGCCGCCTCGGCACGTCGTGGTGACCGGCCCCGGGCCGCAGCGCGAGGGCCGCTCAGGTATCTTGGTATCGAGACAAATACGACTCGTGAACGGAGAACCTCCCGGTGACCGACGACGCCATCATCTACACCTACACAGACGAGGCACCGGCGCTCGCCACCGCCTCGTTCCTGCCGATCATCCAGGCCTACACCGGCCAGGCCGGCATCGAATTCCAGACCCGTGACATCTCGCTCGGCGGACGCATCCTCGCCGCGTTCCCGCAGAAGCTGACTCCCGAGCAGCAGGTGGGCGACGCCCTCGCCGAACTCGGAGGTCTGGCGACCCTTCCCGAGGCGAACATCATCAAGCTGCCGAACATCTCGGCATCCATCCCGCAGCTGAAGGGCGCGATCGCCGAACTGCAGCAGCAGGGGTACGACATCCCCGACTTCCCCGACGACCCGTCGTCGCTGGAGGAGAAGGACGTGCGCGCGCGATACGACCGCATCAAGGGATCCGCGGTCAACCCCGTGCTCCGTGAGGGCAACAGCGACCGACGCGCTCCGCTCGCCGTGAAGAACTATGCGAAGAAGCACCCGCACCGCAACAAGCCCTTCCCCGAAGGGTCCAAGACGCGCGTCGCCACCATGGGGCATGACGACTTCAAGAGCAACGAGCGTTCCTGGGTCGCCGCGCACGACGACGTCCTGAGCTTCCGTCACACGGCCGCCGACGGCACCGTCACCGTTCTGAAGGAGGGGCTGAAGGTTCTGCCGCGCGAGATCATCGACGCGACGTTCCTGTCGGCGAAGCACCTCGACGCATTCCTCGACGAGACTCTCGCGGCGGCGAAGGCCGAAGGCGTGCTGTATTCCGTGCACCTGAAGGCGACGATGATGAAGGTCAGCGACCCGATCATCTTCGGCCACGTCGTCAAGGCTTTCTTCAAGGATGTCTTCGCGCAGTACGGCGACGCGCTCGCTGAAGCGGGCCTCAGCGCCAACGACGGTCTCGGTTCGATCCTCGCCGGTCTCGCGAACGTCTCCGACGGTGACAAGATCGCGGCAGCCTTCGACAAGGCGATCGCCGAGGGGCCGGCGCTGTCGTACGTGAACTCCGACAAGGGCATCACGAACCTGCACGTGCCCAGCGACGTGATCGTCGACGCGTCGATGCCGGCGCTCGTGCGCAACGGCGGCAAGCTGTGGGGCGCGGACGGCGGCGAGGGCGACACTCTCGCTGTCATCCCCGACTCGTCCTACTCCAGCGTGTACCAGGCCGTGCTCGACGACGTGCTCGCCAACGGGCCGCTGGACCCCGCCACCATCGGCACCGTCCCGAACGTGGGTCTGATGGCACAGGCCGCCGAAGAATACGGCAGCCACGACAAGACGTTCGAGATCCAGTCCGACGGCATCGTGCAGGTCCTCGACGGTGAAGGCACCGTGCTGATCGAGCACGAGGTCGGCGCCGGTGACATCTGGCGAGCGACGCAGACCAAGCACATCCCGGTGATGGACTGGGTCAAGCTCGCGGTCACCCGTGCGCGCGCCAGCGGCTCGCCCGCGGTGTTCTGGCTGGACGCGAATCGCTCACACGACGCGCAGATCATCGCCAAGGTGCACCAGGGGCTCGCGACTCTCGACACGAAGGGTCTGACGATCACGATCCTCGCGCCCGAGGAGGCCACGCGTTACACGCTGGCGCGCATGCGGCACGGACTCGACACCATCTCGGTGACCGGCAATGTGCTGCGCGACTATCTGACCGACCTGTTCCCCATCCTCGAGGTCGGCACCAGCGCCAAGATGCTCTCCATCGTCCCGCTGCTGGCGGGTGGCGGCCTGTTCGAGACGGGTGCGGGAGGCTCCGCACCCAAGCACGTGCAGCAGCTCGTTCAGGAGAACTACCTGCGCTGGGACTCGCTGGGAGAGTTCTTCGCGCTGGCCGCATCCCTCGAGCACTTCGCCGACCGCACCGGCAACGAGAAGGCGCGTGTCCTGGCCGAGACCCTCGACGCAGCGACCGGCACCTTCCTCGAGGAAGACCGTTCGCCCGGCCGTGCACTGGGAACGATCGACAACCGCGGCAGTCACTTCTACCTGGGCCTGTACTGGGCACAGGAGCTGGCGAACCAGACCAAGGATGCCGACCTCGCGGCACTCTTCGGTCCGATCGCTCGGGACCTCGCAGAGAACGAAGAGACCATCGTCTCCGAGCTCAACGCGGTGCAAGGCAAGCCGGTCGAGATCGGCGGCTACTACCGCCCGGACGACGCGCTCGTCGAGGCGGTCATGCGTCCGTCGACCACGCTGAACGGCATCGTGGACGCACTGCGCTGATCAGCGACACGCGAAGGGGGCGGATGCTTCGGCATCCGCCCCCTTCGTCGTCTCCTCGGCACGGAGCCTCTCGGTCGTTGAGCGACACGTCGACTCGCACGCCGCTCAGCGGAGATCTCCGCGAGCTGAAACGCCCCGCATGCCTCAGTTGTAGACGGCAACCTCGACGCCGACGGGCGACCAGTCGTAGACGTACTTGGCCATGTCGATCGGCAGGTTCACGCACCCGTGGCTCATCGGGGTGCCGTAGTTGCTGTGCCAGTAGGTGCCGTGGAAGCCGATGTTCGTGGTGAACCAGGTGATCCATGGCACATCTTCGGTGCAGTAGGGCGCACCTTCGTAGCAGCCCATGTCCTGCATGTCGGTGTGCGCGAAGACCTTGAAGTTCCCGGTGGGTGTCGGGGTGCCGGGGAGCCCGGTGGAGACAGCCCAGGAGTTCACGACCTCGTTGTTCTCGAACAGGTAGGCGCGCTGGGATCCGAGGTCGATCTCGATCTTGCGGAACAGATTCACCGTCTCGAAGGGCGTCTCCGAAACCGGAACAGCGAAGACGCCGTCGCCCGCGGCGAGCTGCTGAGCGAACTCGTCAGCCACGCCGGACGTGTCGCCGACGGCGCGGCCGGTGACGCCGGCCTGTTCCGTGCGCAGAACGGTGCCGGCGGAGTCGACGATGTTCTTGGCGGTGACCGGTGCGCGGTCGACGGCACCGGGGAGAGCGTCGACGGTGCCCTGGATGGCCTGCGGATCGGCCTCGATGCGCAACTGGCCGCCGTCGTTGACGATGGTGAGCCAGCTCGCGGCCACTGCAGGGGCGATGGGGACGACGCGCTCTTCGCCGACGTAGAAGCCGATGTTGCCGAGCATCGTGTTGACCGCCGCCACGGTGGCGGCGGCATCTTCGTCCGACACAGCGGCCGGAGCTTCGGCAGGGGCACCGGAGAACTCGAGTGTCTTCTCGCCGTCGGCGACCGCCTCGGTGAAGGCGGCGTTGAGCGCGACCACGTCGATCCCTGTGCCTGCCTCAGCCGGCGTGGCGACGTAGGTGGCCTTGGCGGTGTCGAAGACGACTCCGGCATCGACCGGGTCGGAGAAGCTGGTCGGCACAGCGTCGCGGAGAGCGGCTGTCGCCTTGTCGACGTCGAGCGTGATGTCGGCGGCGACCGGCTCGCCCATCCAGGCGCCGAGGTTCCACATCGGGTCCGAGGCGAAGGCCTCGTCGGCGAGGGCCGACGCGTCGAGCGTGGCGCCGAGATCGGATCCGGTGAGGACGGTGCCGTCGCCTTCGCCCGTCAAGACGACCTCGGTCTCGGCGAGGTGCGCGCTGATGGCCTCTGCTGCCGCTCCAGGGGTCAGCCAGCCCACCGGGATGCCGGCGACGGTGGTGCCGGGAGCGATGAGGATGGTAGACGCTGCACCGGCGCCGAGGGCGAGCACGCCGACGCCGAGGCCGATCCACAAGCCCAGGCGACGCTTCTTCGGTGCGGGCTCGATGGGTGCCCAGGCGAGCGGCTGCTCGCCGGTGGTCGGCGGCATGGAGTCGGGGCCGGCACCGGACGGGGTCAGCACCGCGGTGGATGCGTCATCACCGTGTGCCTCATCTGCAGCGCCGCGCGCTGCGATCAGATCAGTCACGAACTTCACCCCCCGGTTCTCAACGTGCTCTCACACCATGGTACGGGATGGGAGATAACAGGAAGGCAACGGTCCTGGCGAATCGACACGCCGCGGATCGGGTGATCAGTCGATGACGGCGAGCCCGTCGATCTCGACGAGCATCTCTTCGCGGGGAAGCCCGGTGAAGACCGTGGTGCGGGAAGGCAGCACGCCGCTCGTCGTGTGCGCGTTCACGAAGGCGCCATAGGCGTCGTTCATGATCGGGAAGTCCTCACGCTTGGTCAGGTACACGCGAAGCATCACCACGTCGTCGAACGTCGCTCCGGATGCCTCGACGATCGCCTTCACGTTCTCCAGAGTGCGGGTGGTCTGCGCGGCGACATCGCCCGGGAACAGGTATTCATTGGTCTCGGGGTCGACGGGCCCCTGGCCGGAGACCTGCACGATCGGGCCCTTGCGGACACCCTGCGAGAAGGTGTGGGCGGGGGCGGGAGCGGCATCGGTGGAAACACGGGTCTTCGCGGTCATGTCTCCAGCCTAGTAGCGTTGTTAGATGCCTCTACAAATTCCTCGGTCCGAGATCCGACCGGTCGCGACATGCTGCTGAGCGCTGAGAAAGCGAGCGCCGGTGGCGTCCGCGTGTACCGCCGCGCGACCGTGGTCGACGGAACGGGACGGCCGCGCTACTGCGCCGATGTCGCTGTCGAGGGCGCTCGCATCGTCGCGGTCATCCAGGAGGCGGATGCGGATGCTTCCGCACAGCTGACGCTCCCGGAGGGTGCCATCGAGGTCGACGCGACCGGGCTGGTGCTCGCGCCCGGATTCATCGACATGCACGCGCACAGCGATCTGGCCGTACTGCGCGGCAGTGATCATCAGGCGAAGATCAGGCAGGGCGTCACCACCGAGGTGCTGGGCCAGGACGGCCTCGGCTATGCGCCGCTCAGCGACGCGGCCGCACCCGTCATCGCCGCGCAGATCGCCGGCTGGAACGGGATGCCGGCCACGGCTCCGTGGCGCACGATGGATGACCTGCTCACGGCGATCGACGCCGCCACGGTCGCCAATGCGGCGGTGCTCGTGCCGCAGGGCAACCTCCGGATGATGGTGGTCGGCCACGAGAACCGCCCGGCGACTCCGACGGAGATCGCAGCGATGGGTGAACTGCTCGGCGCGGCCCTCGACGCGGGGGCATTCGGGATGTCGAGCGGGCTGACCTACACGCCGGGCATGTATGCCGACGTCGCGGAGCTCGAAGCGCTCTGCCGAGTCGTCGCGGAGCGCGGTGGATACTGGGCCCCGCACACGCGCAGCTACGGCGGGGGAGCGCTGGCCGCGTACCGTGAGGCCCTCGACATCGGCCGGCGCACCGGCTGCCCTGTTCACCTCACCCACGCCACGATGAACTTCGCCCCGAATCGCGGGCGCTCGGGCGAACTGCTCGCGTTGATCGACGACGCGATCGCCGACGGGGTCGATGTGACGCTCGACACCTACCCGTACCTGCCGGGTGCGACGACCCTCGCCGCCCTGCTTCCGAGCAGACTCGCCGCCACCGGTGACCTGCTGCGCACACTCGCAGAGTTGGATGCCGCCGGACGCGAGGCCGTCCGGGTGGAACTCGAGGAGCTCGGCTGTGACGGATTCCATGGCGAGAAGGCCGATTGGTCGGCGATTCAGATCTCCGGCACCGCGAACCCCGCGCTCGCCGACCTCGTCGGACGCACCATCGCCGAGATCGCCGCGAGCAGCGGACGCCGCGCAGTGGACGTGGTGCTCGACACGATCATCGCGGACGGCGGCGCCACCGGCATCCTGATGCACATCGGCGACGAGGACAACGTGCGTGCCATCATGCGCCACCCGCAGCACGCGGGCGGCAGCGACGGCATCCTGATCGGCGCACGACCGCATCCGCGAGGCAGTGGCACCTTCCCTCGATACCTCGGACACTACGTCCGCGAGCTGGGGATCCTCACACTCGAGGAAGCGGTGCGGCACCTGTCCGGGACCCCCGCGCGTCGGCTGGGTATCGACCGCGGCGACGCACCCCGTGGCGTCATCCGCCGAGGCGCGACGGCAGACCTCGTCGTGTTCGACCCGCAGACGATCGCCGCCGGCGCCACGTTCGATGTTCCGCGGGAGGCGCCGACCGGAATCGTGGAGGTGCTCGTCGCGGGGGTGCCGGTGATCTCCGATGGCGAGGTCACAGGTGCCACGCCCGGCGCGGCTCTGCGGATGCCACCTCCTCCGCATCGAGCCACCGTCCCACGCATCGATGCGCGCATCGACCCGGCCGCCCCCGGGTTCCTCTGGACCCCCCAGACGCCGATCGTCGCGTCCCCCGACCTCGCGGCGTCCGTGGCCCGCCTCGGTGGGGGAGGAGACAGTGAGGCACTGCGCCCGATCCGGCTTCTCGTCGACGAGAGCGTGGGCGGCGGCGGGGCGGATGCTGCGGAGGTGAGCGGCGAAGCCTTCCGGGTGACCGTCGCAGCCGACGGGATCGAGGTCAGGGGGCAGAGTCCGGCCGGTGTGTTCCGAGGCAGTTCGACGCTCCGGCAGCTGCGCGAGTCCGATGCGGGTGCTGCCCTCATTCCCGCGGGCGTCTGGGAAGGCGCACCGGCCTACACCTGGCGGGGGGTCATGATCGACGTGGCGCGCCATTTCCGCCCCGTCGAGGACATCCGTCGTCTCATCGACCTGCTCGCCGATCACCACCTCAACGTGCTGCACCTGCACCTGACCGACGATCAGGGCTGGCGCTTCGAAGTGCCCGGCTACCCGCGGCTGACCGAGATCGGTGCTCGTCGGGACGCGACGCAGCGCGGGCACGGTCCGCACGCGACCGTCGAACCGGGCGTGCACGCGGGCTACTACACGACGCAGGAGCTCCGAGAGCTGGTCGCTTATGCCGCCGAGCGCTTCGTCACGCTCGTGCCGGAGGTGGAGCTGCCCGGCCACGTTCAGGCGGCGCTCGCCGCCTATCCGGAACTCGGCAATCTCGATGTCGGGGAACCGGCCGCAGCCCCCTGGGAGCGTTTCGGCGTGAACCCCCGAACGCTGGCTCCGACCGAGCGTGCGTTGGACTTCGGGCGAGCGGCGATCGACGCCCTGTGCGACGTGTTCGACTCGGAGTGGATCGGCATCGGCGGCGATGAGGTTCCCGTGACGGAGTGGTCCGAGAGCCGAGCGGCGGCGAAGCGGATGCAGGAGCTCGGACTGGCGGACCCCCACGATGTGCAGCCGTGGTTCACGGCGCACTTCGTCGCCCACGTGCGCAGCCGGGGTCGCACCGCGCTGGCGTGGGACGAGGTTCTCGAAGGCGTGGTCCCGGAGGGCGTGCGGGTTCTGGCGTGGCGTGGGCCCGTCGCGATGCGCGAGGCACTGCGACGCGGCATCCCCGTCATCGCATGCCCTGACCTGGAGGTGTATCTGGACTACCCGCAGTCGGAATCGGAGGAAGAGCCGATCAGGGTGGGTCCCCCCTTGAGCATCGAGCGGTCGTACACGCTCCGCGTCGAAGACGGTGCGGTCGGCGGTCAGGCGAATGTCTGGAGCGAGCACCTGCCCACCCGCGACCGGGTGGACTTCGTGATGTTCCCCCGGCTCGCCGCGATCGCGGAGCGTCTGTGGATCGGCGGCGATCCCGCGCCGTTCGCCGACTTCGCCCGTCGCCTGCCGACCCATCTCCGCCGCCTGCACGCCGCCGGGGTGCGGTATCGTCCCCTGGACGGACCCACGCCTGATCAGCGACGTCCGGGAGTTCCCGGAAAGCCCCTCACGCTCCAGGCGCGAGAGGAGATCGTGGCGCGGCTCGTGGCTCGCCTGGTGGCGCGCTCCGATCCGGCCGCGACGGGCTCGGTGGCAGTAAAGTAACGTTTCGGTAACCCTCCCCATGCGTCCCGCGGCTGAGGTTGCACAAATTTTGTTCGTAAGGTCTACTAACAAACATGTCCGTTTCGGGTGATCAGCGCTCCGCATCGCCGTCAGAGTATGGCGGCGTCAGCGCGCACGCCTTCGGACCCGGGCGCCATCTGCGATCACGGGCCAAAGTGCTCCCCGAGCATGCCCGCGGCCACAACCGTGCGCTGGTGCTGCAGACCCTGTACCACGCAGGGGCGATGAGTCGCGCCGACCTCTCCCGCGAGACGGGCCTGACCCGCGTGACCATCTCCGACCTCGTCGCCGAGTTCATCGCCGACGGCATCGTCGTGGAGATGGGAGTCCGTGAGGCTGTCGGGCCGGGCAAGCCGCCCATCCTCATCGACATCGACCGCATCGGGCACCAGATCCTCGGCCTCGACCTTTCCGGGCCGACGGCGTTCGAGGGGGCAGTGCTCAGCCTCGACGGCGACGTCCTCGAACGCCGCGAGGTGGCACGTCCGGACTCGACCGACGGCGACGCGGCCTACGCGGCCACGCTCGAGCTCGCCCGCAGCCTCGTCGCCGCATCCACCCAGCCGCTGCTGGGCGTCGGTATCGGCACCCCCGGAGTCGTCCGCCCTGACGGGCTGGTGCTCAGCTCACCCAACCTGGGCTGGACGAATCTGCCCCTCGAAGCGAAACTCAGCATCGACCTCGACCTGCCGGTGCTGGCACGAAACGACGCCAACGCGGCAGTGCTCGCGGAGTACACCTTCGGCGACGCCAAAGCCGACTTCATGCTCATCAAACTGGGTCGAGGCGTCGGCGCCGGCATCATCACCGGCAGCCAACCGCTGCTGGGCAGTCGATTCGCGGCCGGGGAGATCGGCCACGTGGTCGTCGGAACCGACGGCGGACCAAAGTGCGCCTGCGGCAAGAACGGCTGTCTCGAAGCGTGGCTCAGCGTCAGCCGCATGCGCGAAGCGCTGGCCGCGGACCCCGACGCGCGCGACGAGATCCTCCGCGACTCCGGCACCCGCATGGCGATCGCGATCGCACCCATCGTCGCCGCGCTGGACCTGTCCGAGGTCGTGCTGTCGGGGCCGGCAGACCTGCTCGACGGGATCCTGATCGACGCGGCGATCGAGACACTGCACGCGCGCACCCTGGAGGGCGTCTTCGAGGATGTCATCGTGCGCCGCACCCACCAGGACGACATCGTGCTGCGAGGAGCCGCGGTGATGGTGCTCTCCGGACAGCTGGGAGTGTCGTGACGATCCGCCGCAGCGCACTGGCAGCGAGCGACCTCCGATGACGGCCATGGGTGCCGCCGACCGCGCCGGTCGGCAGATTCGAGTGGGCCTGGACGTCGGCGGCACCAAGATCGATGCCGTCGCCGTCGCTCCGGACGGCGAGATCCTCGGCCGCCTGCGCAGATCCACGGGCTGGGGCGAGGAAGCCGTCGTCGAGAGCATCGTGATGGCTGTCACCGCCCTTGCCGACGAGACCGGCTTCCCGCTCGCGAGTGTCCGTTCCGTGGGCATCGGCATCCCCGGACTCGTCGATGCCGACACCGGCCGTGTCGACCACGCCGTGAACCTGGGCGTCGAGTCGCTCGAGCTCGCCGTTCGCGCGCAGGAGGCGCTCGGCGTGCCGTTCCGGGTGGAGAACGACGTCAAGGCCGCCGCTCTCGGCGCCGCCGTCCTGAGTGGTGTGTCGGGATCGATGGCCTACCTCAATCTCGGCACGGGCGTGGCGGCGGGCATCGTGATCGACGGACAGATCTGGCGCGGTTCCCGCGGCACCGCTGGCGAGGTCGGACATATCTCGGTCGACCCGCGCGGACGGCTCTGCGGCTGCGGGCAGCGCGGCTGCATCGAGACGTTCTGCGGCGGGGGCGCCGTCGCGAAGGCCTGGGGGAGACCCGGGGCCCTGCCCATCAGGGACATCTTCGATGCCGCCGACGAGGGCGATCCGGATGCTCTCGTGCTCCGCGACGAACTGTACCGGGGCGCGGCCGCCGCGGTCCGCATCCTCGTACTCACGGCCGACGTCGAGACCGTCGTCATCGGGGGCGGACTCACCGCGCTCGGCGAACGACTCGAGAACGGTATCCGGGCCGCGCTGCTCGCCGATGCCGAGGCGTCGCCGTTCATGCGCTCGTTGCACCTGGACCAGAGGATCGGCATGCTTCCCGCAGGCTCACCCGCCGCCGCATTCGGCGCCGCTCTCGTGGGCGCATCGCTATCAGAGAAGGAGATCGTCCCCCATGGCTGAGGTCGTCATCGTCGAGAACGCGGATGCTGCAGGCGCGCTGGTCGCCACCGAGATCGTCGAGCTCATCGAACGGCGCCCCGACGCCGTCCTCGGGCTCGCCACCGGTTCGACACCGCTGCCGGTCTACCGGGCTCTGCGAACGCACCTCGCCGGCCGCGACGTCTCGCAGGTCCGCGGCTTCGCGCTCGACGAGTACGTCGGCCTCGACCCTGCGCACCCCGAGAGCTACCGGTCGGTCATCACCCGGGACGTCGTCGAGCCGCTCGGCCTCGACCCGCGGCGCATCCACGTCCCCAACGGGGCGGAGGAGACGATCCAACGTGCCGGTGACGACTACGAAGCCGCGATCTCGGCGGCCGGCGGCGTCGACCTGCAGATCCTGGGCATCGGCACCGACGGGCACATCGGGTTCAACGAGCCGGGGTCGTCCTTCGCCTCGCAGACGAGGGTCAAGACCCTCACGGAGCAGACTCGTGAAGACAACGCACGCTTCTTCGACTCGATCGACGACGTGCCGAAGCACTGCATCACGCAGGGACTCGGCACCATCCTGAAGGCGCGCCACCTCGTGCTGCTCGCGTTCGGCGAGGGGAAGGCGCAGGCGGTGGCGGATGCCGTCGAGGGCCCGCTGACCGCTTTCCTGCCCGGGTCGGCGATTCAACTGCATCCCCACGCCACGATCGTCGTCGACGAGGCAGCCGCCTCGCGGCTGCAGCTCGCGGAGTACTACCGGTACACCTTCGCCAACAAGCCGGCGTGGCAAGGGATCTGACGCCGCTTCTCAGCTCCGCGGAGTCGGCCAGGCGATCGGCAGCAGGTGCTCGGTGCTGAGCGGCGCCAAGGGCAGGTTCGCCGCATCGGCGGGCGTGATCCAACGCAGCTCCGCGAGCTCAGCCTGAGCGGTGGCCGATGCCGGATCGATGGTGGTCGCGAATGCTTCGGCGACGACGCGGTGGCCCGGCTCGTTCGCCGCGGCGGAGACGAACGTGCCCAGCGGGATCAGGTCTGCCTCGTCGACTTCCAGCCCCAGCTCCTCGTGCAGCTCACGGGTCAGCGTCTCGGCGGCGGTCTCCCCGGGCTCCGGCTTTCCCCCGGGCTGCATGAACCGGATGGTGCCGTGCTTGCGGACGACGAGGACGCGGCCTTCGTCGTCGACGATCACGGCGGCGCTCACATGGATGTCAGGCATCGGGAACGAACACCTTCCCGGGGTTGAGGATGCCCAGAGGATCGAAGACCGCGGTGATCTCGCGCTGCAGGCGCCACTGGTCGTCACCGAGTTCGTCGGCGAGCCACCGGCGCTTCAGGACGCCGATGCCGTGTTCGCCGGTCAGGGTGCCGCCGAGCCGGATGGCCGCGCGGAAGAGCTCATCCGCCGCGGCCCACACAGGGGGCGGTGTCTCGGGTCCGTCGAAGATGAAGTTCGGGTGGAGGTTCCCGTCACCCGCGTGGGCGACGGTCGGGATGGTGAGGCCGTATTCGCGCTCGATGCGCGCGATCTCGTCGAACATCGCGGGCATCGCGCTGCGGGGCACCGACACGTCTTCGATGAGGGTCGTGCCCAATGCGGCCATCGCGGGGTGCATCGAGCGGCGGATGGCGAGCAGCCTCTCGCCTTCCTGACGGTCGCGCGAGACGATCGTGACGCCCTCGTGGTCACGCAGGATGTCGGCGATCGTGTCGGCCTCTTCGAGGGCGGCGGGGCCATCGGTCTGAATGGTCAGCTGGGCCGTTCCCGGAGCGGGCGCCGGGAGAGCGAGGAGCGCGTGCACGGCGGCGAGACTGGCGGCATCCATCAACTCCATGATGGCCGGCTGCACGCCGGACGCGGTGACAGCGGCGGATGCTGCCGCTGCTGCCCGGACGCCCGGGAACGTGGCTGTAAGGGTGCACACATCCCCGGCGATGAGCCTGCGGAGCTTCAGGGTCGCCCCCACGACGACGCCCAGTGTTCCCTCTGAGCCGACGACCAGGGCGGTGAGGTCGAGCCCGGTCACGCCTTTGACGCTGCGATGGCCGAGATGCAGCAGCCGACCGTCGGCGAGCACGAGGTCGACGCCGAGTACGGCATCGCGGACGACGCCGTACTTCGCGCAGAGCAGGCCGCCAGCGCCCGTGGCGATGTTGCCACCGACGGTGGAGATGTCGCGGCTGGCCGGGTCGGGCGCCCACCAGACACCGTGCTCTGCCAGTTGAGATTTGAGGTCGGCGTTGAGGATGCCGGGCTCGACGACGGCGAGCAGGTCTTCGGGGCGCACTTCGCGCAGTGCGGTCATACGCCGCGTGGAGAGGACGATCTCGCCGGTGCCCGCATTGGCCGCCCCCGCCAAGCCGGTCCCGGCACCGCGGACCACGACGGGTGTGCGCGTGGACGTCGCGATGCGCATGGTCTGCTGCACGTGCTCGACGGTCTCCGCGTGAACGATGGCGAGAGGACGCCCGACCGCCGCATGCCCGGAGCGGTCAGCGCGGGCCGCCTCGAGCGCCGCCTCGCTGACGTCGACGAGCGCGCCGAGTGCCTCCTGCAGCAGGGTCAGAGTGCTCACGACAGAGAGTTCACGATCGTGTTCTCACGCGACGGCGTTCACGACAGGGCGCGACGGCCGCTCAGAACGCCGGCGACGATCGCCACGAGAGCGAATGCGGAGCCGATGAGAGCCTGGCCCATCGACCACCACGCGACGGTGACGCCGACGTAGATGAAGAGCTCGACCACTGCACGGAGGAACGGGTGCACGCGAAGCATGGGTCGCGGCGACAGGAACACCGCCCACAGCAGGATGACGATGACCGGGGCGCCCACTCCGACGATGACGTTCCACGGAAGAGACCAGGTGGCGAAACCCCAGAGCGCGAGAGATGCCACGGCGACCACCAGGACGACGGCGCGGACGATGTCGAGAACTGTGACGACGGGGCGGTCGACGCCGGGAACGGCTGCGGAATCCTGGGGCATGGATCCAGTCTATTCGGCGGGCGCAGGCTCCTCGGCCGGTGCTGTCGCGGCATCCGCGACGGGTTCGGCCGGTGCGGGGGCAGGTGCAGGCTCAGGCGCTGGTGCGGGCTCAGGCGCTGGCGCTGCCGCGGGCTCAGGCGCTGGCGCTGGTGCGGGCTCAGGCGCTGGAGCTGGTGCGGGCGCTGGTGCGGGCTCAGGCGCTGGTGCGGGCTGGGGCGCCGGAGCTGGTGCGGGGGCCGGCTCGGTCACGGTCTCGTCGGCCGCAGCATCCGCTGCCGTAATCCCGAACTCGATCTCGATGATGATTCCCGCGTCGGGCTCCAATTCGAGGAGTGTGGTGTCGACGGAAGGACCCGTGCCCGACGCGAGGAGGTAGCGGAACGTTACCGTGGTGCTCGACGCGAACACGAACTGGCTCAAGGATGGCCGGAGCTCGATGGAGCCGCGACCGTTCGCGTCCAGGACGGTCGAGCTGCCTCTGTCGCTGCTGCCGTCGACCAAGCCCTCGACGGTCGTTCCGGGTGCGCCGGTGACGGGCACGGTGTAGCGAAGCGCATCACCGTCGTAGGTGACAGTGGCGGTCTCCCAGGAGGGCGGCTCCGTGGGGTCTGCCGGCTCTGGTTCGACGGGAGTCTCGGGTTCGACGGGAGTTTCCGGTTCGACGGGAGTCTCTGGTTCGACGGGAGTCTCGGGCTCGACGGGAGTTTCCGGTTCGACGGGGACCTCGGGTTCGATCGGCGTCTCGGGTTCGACCGGTGTCGCCGGGTCGCCCGGTGTATCGGGCTCGTCCGGAGTTCCGGGTTCTACCGGGGCAGCCGGTGCCGCGGGCGGTCGCGGCGCTGCGGGCGGCGCCGGAGCGGCAGGCGCGACAGGGGTCGTCGGCGCCGCCGCGTCGGGGCCTGACTGCTCCACGAGGGGAGGGGCCGGTTCCTCCTCGATCGGGGGAGCGGGCTCTTCGTCGGGTTCGGTGGCCGGTACGTCGATGACGACAGGCTCCTCGAGGCTCATCGATGCATCCGGCCCGACCTCGGAGGAGATCGACGAGGACTCGGCATCGCCGGCGCTGGGAAGCGAAGTGGCGGGGTTCGCCCCGGCGAGCCCGGGGACGATGGTGGCCGCGGCGACGACGCCGGCCACGACGAGGGCGGCGGAACCGGCTCCGACCAGTGCCCCCATTCCACTGAAGATGCCGCCGGAGACAGCTGTGCCCCCGACGCCTCCGATACCGCCGATGCCTGTGCCGACGCCCGCGGGTGCAGCACTCGCCGACCCGGCCGCTCCCGCCCCCACACCACTGGCGGCGATGGTGCCGATACCGGGGTCGCCCGCGAAGACGGCGTCGGGGATGGAGGTCGGCATGGCAGCGAGCGCGACGGTCGGGATGCCACCCGCCTGCAGCGTCGAGAGGTACCCGGCCGCGCCGGTCACTCCGAGGACGAGTGGCAGCAGTACGAGAGCGAGGCGCGTGGAGACGTCTTTGGCTTCTGCGGAGACGATCATGCAGCGGGCGCAGTCGGCGAGATGCAGCTCGAGCCGCTTACGGTCGCGAGTGCTGAGGTTGCCCCGGGAATACGCACCGAGATGTTCGATGGTCCATTGGCACTCGGAGCCCGGGGCGGCACTGCGCAGATGCGCCTGGATCCACGCCTCGCGAAGGCCTTCGCGAGCCCGGAAGGCCAGCTGCGAGACTGCGCCCGCCTTCATGCCGAGAAGCGGGGCCACTTCCTGCGGCTTCATCTGCTCGATCTCGGTGTACCAGAGCACTTCCTGCCAGCGAGTGGGCAGGCTTCGGAATGCCTGAGCGGTCAGGCCGCGGTCGAGTGCCTCGTTCGCCGCCTGGTCGGTGGTGTCCGGATCGGCGACGGTGTCGAGCTCGTCGATGGTGGTCTCCCGACGGGAGCGCCCCCACGCTGCCGCGGTGTTGCGGATGCTGGTGAAGAGGTATGCGCGGAACGAGCCGTTGGGGCCGCCGCCCTTGACGATGGCCTGGTAGATGCGGGTGTACGACTCCTGAACGAGGTCATCCGGGTCGATCGACGAGGTGATGGAGCGTGCCACCGAGAGACCGGACGCGTAGTGCCGTCGCCAGAGTTCACCGAACGCTTCCGTGTCGCCCGAGCGGGCGCGGAGGATCAGGTCGGCGTCGCCGAGCGGCTCGTCGTGAGCGAAGGTCTTCTGGTGCACAGTCATCCATCGGTCGTGGGGCGCGAAGTCGCCGCCACAGGCAGAGACGCGTGAGAGCGACTCTCATCACGCGCCTTCCCCATTGTCTCCCGAATCCGCGGGCAGGGCCAGCCCTTGTCCAACTTGACTGTCTCGCGGATCCGGCGGTCCCTGATCAACCGGTCGTCTCGCTGCCACGACCGAATCTTCAAAAGAATCGAAGAACTCGCGTAATGATTCGGCCGCGGCCGCGTCTCATCCGTAGAGACAGCCGTACGAACTCCTCCGGGGGGCGGAGTTCAGGCGCTGGTGTGAAGGCGTGCACCGGCTCGGCGGGTCGGGATCCTCGGGGGAGGAGAACCCGACCCGCCCTCTATGAGGGGATGAGGCCGCCGGTCTGGGGAGCGGCGGCCTCCCACCTCGAGATGAAGGCGGACCGGAAAGCGCAGAGCTGCGCGTCGTCGCGCGATGGGCGGCTCTCTAGCCGAGCAGCCGTGGTCCCACCCATACGCGCGCGACGCGCAGTTCCGCATCCAACAGCACCGCGTCCCCGATCATCCCCGGGCTCAGCCGGCCGAGCGAGGCCTCGCGTCCGATGGCCCGCGCCGGCGTCTCTGTGACCGCCCGCACCGCCTCCGGCAGGCTTGCACCGGCCGCGACCGCCCGCTGCAGCGCCACATCCTGCGTCAGCGTCGAACCCGCGATCGAGCCCGTCTGATCCGTTCGCGCGACGCCGTTCTCGACGGTGACGCTCACGGACCCGAGGTCGTAGTGACCGTCTTCGCTGCCGGCTGCGGCCATCGCGTCGGTGACCAGGGCCACCCGGCCGGGCGCGGAATCGAACAGCAGCTTGATGACGTGCGCGTCGAGGTGGACACCGTCCGCGATCGCCTCCAGGATGACGCGGTGGTCTGCTGCCGCCGCCAGTACCGGGCCGGGGGCGCGGTGGTGGATGCCGGGCATCGCGTTGAACGCATGAGTGAGGATCGAGGCGCCTGCATCGAAAGCGGCTTTCGCCGTGGCAGCATCCGCGTCGGTGTGCCCGACGGCGGCGGCAGCGCCGGCGGCCACGATCTGGCGCACGGCGTCGAGTCCGCCCGGCAGCTCGGGAGCGACCGTCACCTGGCGGATCGTGCCGCGCCCGGCCTCGAGAAGATGCGCGACATCGGCCGCGACCGGGGCTCTCAGCAGCGCCGGATCGTGCGCGCCCTGGTGTCCCGGGTCGAGGAATGGGCCTTCCAGGTGCGAGCCGAGGATGTCGGCATCTGTCTCCGTCAGGTCCGCGATGGCGGCGACGCTGCGCGCCAGATCGTCGATCGACGCGGTCACCAGGGAGATCACGGCGCGTGTCGTGCCGTGCGCGCGGTGCATCGCTCGTGCTGTGCGGATCGCCGCGGCGCCATCGTCGTATGACGCTCCGGCGCCGCCGTGTCCGTGGATGTCGATGAAACCGGGGGACAGGATGGCACCGGTGCCGGCGGCATCCTCAGCATCGACCACCTCGTCGGCCGGCGACCAGTCGGTGCCGACCCCGCGGGAGACGACCGCGCCGTCTTCGATACGGATCCACCCGTTCTCCGTGACCGACCCCTCGTCGACGATCCGCGCGGAGTGGATGACCAGCGAGCCGGCCTCCGAGGAGTGGATGCTCATCGTTCGCTCCAGGTGATCTCGGGGGCGGCGTGGAAGTCCACCCCTTCAGCCTTCCACAGGGGAGCGAGCGACCCCAGACGTGCTCGGAAGGACTCCCAGGTCCGCTCGGGCCCCTCTTTCGGCGACCAGGCGACCTCGGCCTGCGCGGCGGCACGGGGGAAGACCATCTGCTCGACGTCGCGGAACGTGCGGGTGGTCTCGGACCACAGCGGGGCCTCGATACCGAGGATCGCGGTGTCCGGGACGTCGAGGATCGCGGTCGGCTCCCACTGGTAGGCCGTGCGGACGTCGATGACGGCGGCCCACGTGAGGCCGAGAGGGAAGTCCGCGGTGTACTTCATGTCGAGGTACGTCACGTCCGCTGCGGACATGATCAGCGCGCCACCACGCTCGACGAAGTGCGCGGCCTCCTCCGCGTGCGTGCCGGAGGGCGTGGTCATTCCCCAGTACTGACCCACCGTGCCCTCCGCGATCTGCGCGGCCGAGCCCATCTCGTGCCAGGCGATCGGCGTCTTGCCAGCCTCGACGACGATCGCGGTGGCGCGCTCGGCGAAGAGGTCGAAGTCGGCCTGCGGGGTGCCGAGCGACTCGTCGCCTCCGATGTGGATGTACGGTCCCGGGGTCATCTCCGCGAGCTCACGGATCACATCGCGGACGAAGTCGTACGTGCGCTCTTCGTGGATGCGCACACTGGAATGCCCCACGCCCCATCCCAGGTACGTCTCGCCGGCCACGGGCAGCGCCTGCCCGAGCCGGGCGGATTCGGTGACGAGTGAATCGTTCATGACCGGTGCCTCGACGAGCTCAGGGTAGGCGACGCCGATCGCGTGCGTGTGGCCGGGCAGGTCGATCTCGGGGATCACGACCATGTGTCGGGATGCCGCGTACGCCACGATCTCGCGATAGTCGTCCTTCGTATAGAAGCCGCCGGCGTCGCCGCCCGCCGACGTCGAGGACGAGAGCTCGGTGAGCAGCGGCCACGAGTCGATGTGCACTCGCCAGCCCTGGTCGTCACTGAGGTGCAGGTGCAGGTGGTTGAACTTCAGTGCACTCGTGGTGTCGATGAACTTCTTCACGGCGTCGACGCCGAAGAAGTGCCGCGCCACGTCGAGCATGACGCCGCGTCGTTCGAAGCGCGGGGCGTCCTGCACGTCCGCGCGAAGGATGCCCCAGCCGCTCTCGTCCTCGCGCAGGAGCTGCAGCAGGGTCTGCATGCCGTAGAAGAGGCCGGCTTCGTCGGCACCCGCGATGACGACGCGGTCGTCGACCGTCAGGGTGTAGCCCTCGGGCGCGGCGACGGCGGGGTCCAGACGGAGCTCGATCTCGGCTGCACGCTCGTCGGATCGGGAGAGGCGGATGCCGGTGCGGCGCTCGACCGCCTCGATCAGCTGCGCGGTGGTGGCAGAGGTGCCGAGGACGCGGGTGGCCGTGGTGACCGGCATCCGCCCTTCCCCAACGGTGGCGGATGCGGGCGCGGGCACGAGCGGGAGGGAATGGGTAAAGACCATGAACAAAACTTACCCCGGGGGGCGCGCCCTGCGAAGGGGGAATCCGCTATGCTCATGACTGTCGCGACTGGCGTCTGGGTGGACAACCACCGGGGAGCGACTGACCACGGAATTCGACCGCGCGCCTGGGCCGATAGGAACACCCCTTCGAATCCGTCGTCAGAGGAGCATGTCATGACCGATCGTTACTTCAACGCCCCGCTCGCAGAGGTAGATCCTGAGATCGCCGAGGTCCTCGACCGCGAACTGAAGCGCCAGCAGACCTTCCTCGAGATGATCGCCTCGGAGAACTTCGTCCCCGTCTCCGTGCTGCAGGCGCAGGGTTCGGTCCTCACCAACAAGTACGCCGAGGGCTACCCCGGTCGGCGCTACTACGGCGGCTGCGAAGAGGTCGACGTCGCGGAGGAACTGGCGATCGCCCGAGCCAAGAGCCTCTTCGGCGCGGAGTTCGCGAACGTCCAGCCGCATTCCGGAGCTTCGGCGAACGCCGCCGTCCTGCACGCCATCGCGCGCCCCGGCGACACCCTGCTCGGTCTCTCGCTCGACCAGGGCGGACACCTCACGCACGGCATGAAGATCAACTTCTCCGGTCGTCTCTACGACATCGTCGCCTACGGCGTGAACCCCGAGACCTCCACCATCGACATGGAAGAGGTGCGTCGGCTCGCGATCGAGCACAAGCCGAAGGTGATCATCGCCGGCTGGTCCGCCTACCCTCGCACGCTCGACTTCGCCGCTTTCCGCGCGATCGCCGACGAGGTGGGCGCCCTGCTCTGGGTCGACATGGCCCACTTCGCCGGCCTCGTCGCCGCAGGCCTGCACCCGAACCCGGTGCCGCACGCCCACGTCGTCTCGTCGACCGTGCACAAGACCATCGGCGGGCCGCGCTCCGGCTTCATCCTCACCAACGATGCCGACATCGCGAAGAAGATCAACTCGGCCGTGTTCCCGGGTCAGCAGGGTGGTCCGCTCATGCACGTGATCGCCGCGAAGGCGACGGCGTTCAAGCTCGCCGCGACGCCCGAGTTCAAGGAGCGCCAGGAGCGCGTGCTGCGCGGTGCGTCCCTGCTCGCCGAGCGGCTGTCCCAGCAGGATGTGAAGGATGCCGGCATCGCCGTCCGCTCGGGCGGCACCGACGTGCACCTGGTCCTGGTGGACCTGCGGGATGCCCAGATCGACGGCAAGCAGGCCGAAGACCTGCTGCACGACATCCACATCACCGTGAACCGCAACGCGGTGCCGAACGACCCGCGCCCGCCCATGGTCACCTCGGGTCTGCGCATCGGCACACCCGCGCTCGCCACCCGTGGTTTCGGCGACGCGGAGTTCACCGAGGTCGCCGACATCATCGCTCTCGCGCTGCTTCCCGGCGCCGACGTCGAAGCTCTCCGGGCACGTGCGGACGCGCTCGCCGCGGCGTTCCCGCTCTACCAGGACCTGCAGCAGTGACCGCTGTCGTCCTCGACGGGAAGGCGGCTGCGGCTGCGATCAGGGCCGAGCTCACCGAGCGGGTCGCTGCGCTGAAGGCCCAGGGCATCACGCCCGGTATCGCGACCGTCCTCGTCGGAGCCGACCCGGCCTCGCAGCTCTACGTCGGCATGAAGCACCGGCAGTCGGAAGCGATCGGGATGAACTCGATCCAGCGGGAGTTGCCGGCGCATGCCACCCAGGCCGATGTCGAAGCGCTGATCGACGAACTCAACGCCGACCCGCTGTGCCACGGCTACATCGTGCAGCTGCCGCTGCCGAAGCACATCGACACCGACGCGATCCTCGAGCGGATCGACCCGGCGAAGGATGCCGACGGACTGCACCCGACCAACCTCGGGCGGCTCGTGCTGAACGTCAACGGCGAGATCCACACCCCGCTGCCGTGCACGCCGCGCGGTGTGATCGAGCTGCTGCTGCGCAACGGCTACGACCTGAAGGGGAAGCACGTCGTCGTCGTCGGCCGTGGAGTGACGATCGGCCGCTCGATCGGCCTGCTGCTCACGCGGCGCGACCTCAACGCCACGGTTACGCTCACCCATACCGGCACCGTCGACATGCCGCGCTACCTGCGCGAGGCCGACGTGATCGTCGCCGCTGCCGGGGTCAAGCACCTCATCCGTGCGGAGGACGTCAAGCCGGGGGCTGCCGTGCTCGACGTCGGCGTGACGCGCGAGACCGACCCGGAGACGGGTAAGAGCCTGGTGTTCGGCGATGTCGCTCCCGATGTCGCCGAGGTCGCCGGCTACATCTCGCCGAACCCCGGCGGGGTCGGGCCGATGACGGTGGCGCTGCTGATGACGAACGTCGTCGAGGCGGCCGAGCGGCTCGCCTGACAGCACCCTTGCTCCGGTGCGACCGGAGCGGGCGGTTCAGCCTTCGGAGTGCAGCGAGCTCTCGATGCCGCTGATGCGCGCCTGCTCGTCGAAGCGGAACGTGGTCGACCCGGTGGCGTCGACCACGTTCGCGCCGGAGAACGCCTCGTCGGTCCACGTCAGGGTCCAGCCCGCCAGGCGAGCGAGGTCCCACACAGCGGTGCGCGCGTCCGTGAACGCGGTCGCCGCAAGGATCCGGGGGAGGGCGATGGTGGCATCCGCGACGGTCAGTGCGGGAAGCGGCGCGTCGAGGAGGAACACCGCGCGCGTACCGCCGCCGACAGGGGCGGAGTAGTACGGGGCGCGTCCCGTGAGCTCGACGGCGACGCCTCCGATGATGTGTGCCGCCCGCGCGATCCAGTCGTCGTCTCCCGCGGCGTCAGCGGGGAACGGGACCTCCGCCGTCGTCAGTTCCGCGATGCCGTGCTGGGCTCCGTACGTTTGCAGCTGCGCCGCGACTCCGTGCGCATCGCCCTGCGGGTGCGCCCACGCCCACAGCGTCGAGCGGGGCCCGGGCGCGATCGTGGCGATCAGGTGCGCGCGCGTGACCAGCTGGCGCGAAGGATCGGCGTTCGCCGTGAAGGTGATGGTGCCCGCAGCCATGTCCGCATCCCAGCGGTGCTCGCCGAGAGCGTCGGTGGCCGCCGAGAGAGCATCCTGGCGGAGCGCGGTGAACAGGGCGGCACGGTCGGCGAGGGGCTGGAGCGCGGCGAAAGTCATGCTGACAGTCTCGCGCGCGTCGCTATGAATACGCCAGCGTCAGCTCATCGACTTCCGAATCGCGCCCGTGGTCCGATCCTCTGCCGGAACGTGACCATCTGCGCGATGCCAAAGCCGTCAATAGCTTTCGCGCTCCGCGTCGTCGGACACGATGAAGCGGGACGCCAGGGCTTCGGATGCTCGGGCGAGCAGAGCCACGTCAGCACCGACCGCGACGAAGTCGGCCCCGGCGGCGAGGTAGGCGTCGGCGGCCCCAGGGTCGAACGCGTTAACCCCCACGGGTTTTCCGGCGGTCTTGACCGCGGCGAAGACACGCTCGACGGAGGCGACGACTTCCGGATGCGTCTGCCGTCCCAGAAGCCCCATCGACGCCGACAGGTCCGAGGGGCCGACGAACACGGCGTCCACGCCGTCGACGGCGGCGATGTCGGCGGCGGCATCCACACCGGCCACCGTCTCGATCTGCACCGTCAGTGAGGTGTGGGTGGCGGCCTCCTGAAGGTAGCCCTCGACGCGATTCCACCGCGCGCTGCGGGCGAGTGCGCTTCCTACACCGCGCACCCCTTCGGGCGGGTAACGGGTCGCCGCCACGGCCGCGCGAGCTTCTTCGGCGGACGACACCATGGGGACGATGAGGTTCTGCGCGCCGAGGTCGAGGACCTGCTTGATCGCGACGGCGTCGTTCGACGGCACGCGCACCACAGGAGTGATCGGGTAGGCGGCGACCGCCTGCAGCTGCAGAAGCACCGTCTCGAGCGTGTTCGCCGAGTGCTCCATGTCGATGAGCAGCCAGTCCAGTCCAGAGCCAGCGGCCACTTCGGTGACCAGGGCACTCCCCGAGCACGCCCACATGCCGACGAGGGCACGGTCGGACGCGGCCAGCCGCTCGCGGAAGGACGGGTCTAGACGAAGCGACATGCGATTGTTCCCATCGGTCCGTAGTCGCACAGCACCTCGTCGCCGCGCGACACCCACATCGGGCGTGTGAACGATCCTGCCAGGATGATCTCGCCTGCTTCGAGACGCGCGCCGTGCTGGTGGAACTTGTTCGCCAGCCACGCCACGCCGGTGGCAGGGTGGCCGAGGACACCGGCCGCCACGCCCGTCTCTTCTATCTCGCCGTTGCGGGAGAGGACGCCGGGAACCCACCGAAGATCGATCTCGTCCGGGCGGCGGTGTTCGGAGCCCAGCACCATCGCCCCGTATGCGGCGTTGTCGCTGATGGTGTCGATGATCGTGCGCCCCTCGAGTTCGATGTGCGAATTCAGCACTTCGAGGGCCGGAACGGCGTAGTCGATCGCCGCGAGCGCATCGTCGAGCGTGCAGCCCGGGCCTTCGAGTGGATGCTTCAGCACGAAGGCGAGCTCCACCTCGATGCGGACGTTCGAGTAGTGATCGACCGGGATCTCGGCCCCGGACTCGTACACGGTGTCGTCGAACATCACCCCGTAATCGGGCTCGGTGATGCCTGTCGCCTGCTGCATCGCCTTGGATGTCAGGCCGATCTTGCGTCCGACGAGCCGGCGCCCTGCGGCGATCTGCGAATCACGCCAGACACCCTGGATCGCGTAGGAGTCCTCGACCGTGGCGTCGGGGTGGCGCGCGGTGATCCGTGGGATCACGCCGTGCGTGCGGTCGGCTTCCGCGAGTTCAGCGGCGATCTGCGCAACGGTTTCCGGGGGCAGCATCCATGTCTCCGATCTTCAGGGGTGGGGCGTTTCGTCTCGCTGCGCTCGCTCAACGACCGGGTGGTGTGGTGGGGTGTTCAAAGCTGGTTGCCGAGCTTCTTCTCGCCGTCGTCCGGTCGAGTGTAGGAGAAGCCGTCGGCTCCGATGGTCACGGCCATCTCGCTGGAATCGGACCGGGCGACCACCGGTTGGGGGTTCCCGTCGAGGTCGAGCACGAGCGACGCCTCGGTGTACCACGACGGCACGACGGGGTTGCCCCACCAGTCGCGGCGCTGGTTGTCGTGGACGTCCCAGGTGATGACCGGGTTGTCAGGGTCACCCGTGTAATAGTCCTGCGTGTACACCTCGACACGGTGCCCGTCCGGGTCGCGCAGGTACAGGTAGAAGGCGTTCGAGACGCCGTGGCGACCCGGGCCCCGCTCGATCGCGTCGGAGCGTCGCAGCGCGCCGAGCTTGTCGCAGATCGCGAGGATGTTGTGCTTCTCGTGCGTGGCGAAGCAGACATGGTGCATGCGCGGCCCATCGCCACCTGTCATCGCGGTGTCGTGCACCGTGGGCTTGCGCCGCATCCATGCCGCGTAGACCGTGCCCTCGTCGTCCTGGATGTCCTCCGTCACGCGGAAGCCGAGGTCTTGCATGAACTTCACGGCGCGCGGCACGTCAGGGGTGACCTGGTTGAAGTGGTCGAGGCGCACCAGCTCCCCGGGGATGTGCAGGTCATAGCGCCAGGACATGCGTTCGACGTGGTCGGCCTGGTGGAAGAACTCGTAGGGGAAGCCGAGGGGGTCGACGACACGCACCGAGTCGCCGATGCCCTTGACGAAGCCGTCGGGGCTGCGTCGCACGTCGCATCCGAGCTCCGTGTAGAACTCGACGGCACGATCGAGGTCCTCGGGCGCGCGCACGCGGTAGGAGAAGGCGGCGACCGCGGCGAGGGGGCCCTTGCGCAGCACCAGATTGTGGTGGATGAACTCCTCGGTCGAGCGCAGGTAGATCGCCTCGTCGTCCTCCTCGGTGACATACAGACCGAGAACGTCGACATAGAACTGCCGGGACGCGGCCAGGTCGGTGACGACGAGCTCCATGTAGGCGCAGCGGAGGATGTCCGGCGGCGAGCTCTCGGGAGTGGTGACCGGGTTGTCCGAGCGGATCGGCGCCTCCTGAGACACGTAGTATCCGGCCGAGGTGAGGGTCATGTCTTCGCGGTGGGTCATGTCAGCGTCCTTGCTTCATGTTTCGGTCGCAGTTCGTGTCGCCTCGAGTGAGGGTCGGCGACAAGAACTGCGACCGGAGCGGAGGGGAGGGTCAGTTCTTGCCGAACGTCGGGTTGTGAGCGCCGCCGAGCGTGATGTGGACGCTCTGCTGATCGGTGTAGAAGTCGATCGAGCGGTAGCCGCCCTCATGGCCGAGGCCGGACGCCTTCACCCCGCCGAACGGTGTGCGAAGGTCACGCACGTTGTTGCTGTTGAGCCACACCATGCCCGCCTCGACCGCCTGAGAGAAGTTGTGCGCTCGCGTGAGGTCGTTGGTCCAGATGTAAGCGGCGAGGCCGTACTTGGTGTTGTTGGCCAGGGCCAGCGCCTCTTCGTCGGAGTCGAACGGGGTGATGGCGACGACCGGTCCGAAGATCTCCTCCTGGAAGATGCGGGCGTCGGGGGCGACGTCGGCGAACACGGTCGGGGCCACGAAGTTACCCTCGTCGAAACCCTCCGGTCGGCCGCCGCCGGCGACGAGGCGCGCCTCGCTCTTGCCGATCTCGACGTAGCTCATCACCTTGTCGTAGTGCTCCGGGTGCACGAGAGCGCCGACTTCGGTCGACGGGTCGTGGGGGTAGCCGACCTTCACACGCTTCGCCTGGGCGGCGTAGCGCTCGACGAACTCCTCGTAGATCGAGCGCTCGACGAGGATGCGGGACCCCGCCGTGCAGCGCTCGCCGTTGAGGGAGAAGACGCCGAAGATCGTGGCGTCGACGGCAGCCTCCAGATCGGCATCCGCGAAGACGACCGCTGGCGACTTGCCGCCGAGTTCCATCGAGAGCCCCTTCAGGAACGGTGCTGCGTTGGCGAAGATGATCTGCCCGGTGCGGCTCTCACCGGTGAACGAGATGAGGGGGACGTCGGGATGCTTCACCAGGGCGTCACCGGCTTCTTCGCCGAGCCCGTTGACGAGGTTGAACACACCCGGGGGGAGGCCTGCCTCCTCGAAGATGCCGGCCCAGAGCGACGCCGACAGAGGGGTGAACTCGGCGGGCTTGAGCACGACCGTGTTGCCGGTCGCGAGGGCGGGGCCGAGCTTCCACGACTCGAGCATGAACGGGGTGTTCCACGGCGTGATGAGTCCGGCGATCCCGATGGGCTTGCGATTGACGTAGTTCATCTGGCGACCGGGAACCTTGAAGGCATCGTCGGACTGCGCGACGATCAGGTCGGCGAAGAAACGGAAGTTCTCGGCGGCGCGGCGAGCCTGGCCGAGCGCCTGAGTCATCGGCAGCCCCGAGTCGTAGGATTCCAATTCCGCCAGGCGGGCGTCGCGCGACTCGACGAGGTCGGCGATGCGGTGCAGCACTCGGCTTCGCTCGCGGGGGAGCATCCGTGGCCAGGGACCCTCATCGAAGGCGCGCTTCGCCGCGGCGACGGCGAGCTCGATGTCGGCCTTCTTTCCCGAGGCCGCGGTCGTGTAGGTCTTGTTCGTCACCGGGTCGAGCACGTCGAACGTGTCTCCATCGACCGAGTCGACGAAGGCACCGTCGATGTAGTGCTGGATGTGGTCAGGAAGATCGGCGGGGATGCGCGAATCGGTCATGATGCTTCTCCTGTGGCGTGGGCGGAACGGGCGTGCAGGGCATCGAGGAACGCGTCCCTCGTGCGCCAGCGGTGCTTGCGGGCGGCGAGCTCGATTTCGAGAGAGTCGGCGCCCTCGCGGATGAGCTGCAGGATCTGCGCGTGCTCCTCCACGGAGTGCCGGGCGCGACCGGGCACGGACGCGAACGTGGTGTCGCGGATGCCCGACAGCCGTGCCCACCCTCGGTGCACGAGGTCGAGCAGGTGCGGGTTGGGGCAGGGCTCGAACAGCACGGAATGGAACTGGCGATTCAGCTCGGTGAACATGTGCGCGTCGAAGTGGTCGAGCAGCCGCGCCATCCGGTCGTTGACGTCGGATGCCGCCTCGAGCGCGTCCGCGTCCAGCAGCGGGGCCGACAGAGCGGTGGCTGCCCCCTCGACCAGCCCGAGTGTCTGCATCGTATGTGCGTACTCGCTCTCATCGACGAGAGTCACCCGCGCTCCGACGTTGCGCTCGAACGTCACCAGCCCTTCGGCTTCCAGGCGGCGGATGGCTTCACGCACCGGGACGACGCTCATCCCGAGTTCGTCGGCGATGGGACCGAGCACGAGCCGGTAGCCAGGACCGAAGGCGTGGCCGGAGATGCGCGAGCGGATCCAGGCATAGGCCTGCTCGGACTTGCTGGCGCTGGACACCGTGGTCACGAGCGGTTCTCCGAGCGCGCGTCCCGCTCGAACCGCGCGCGCCACTGGGCGTCGAGAGGGAACAGCCCATCGACAGGGTGCCCTGCAGCGACCTGTTCGGCGATCCACGCGTCTTCGATCTCCTGTGCGAGGGTGGCGTCGACGACCTCGTCGGCCAGGCTCGGCGGGATCACGATCACGCCGTCGCCGTCGCCGACGATGATGTCACCCGGCTGCACGGTCGCGCCTCCGCAGGAGATGGTGATGTCAGAGTCCCACGGGACGTGCTTGCGGCCGAGAACCGAGGGGTGGGCGCCCTGCGAGAAGACCGGAAGCCCGATCTCGGCGACCGCGTCGAAGTCTCGTACGCCGCCGTCCGTGATGACTCCGGCCGCTCCACGCGTCTGCGCGCGGAGCGCGAGGATGTCGCCGAGGGTGCCCGTCGTCGCATCGCCGCGGGCCTCGATCACGATGACCTCGCCCTCGTCGACGGCGTCGAAGACGCGCTTCTGGGCGTTGTATCCGCCGCCGTGGGTGGCGAAGAGGTCTTCGCGGAACGGCACGAAGCGCAGCGTCTTGGCTGTGCCGACCACTTTGGTGCCGGGGATGTTCGCGGAGACACCGTCGATGAAGCAGGAATGGTGACCGCGTTTGCGGAGCTGGGCGGACAGCCCGGCGGTGGGAGCATCCATCAACTTGGCGCGGAGCTCGGGGGAGAGTGGGGCGCGTTCCGTCTCGTTTCGCTCGCTCGATGAACGGGTTTCAGTGGCGAGCCCCGCCTCTTCCCGAGATCCCCATGCCTCTGCGCGCTGCAGATCATCGACGGCGGGGAGGGAGCCGAGATCCGGGTAGAACGGGACATCGCCCTGGGTGACGGTGGTGATGAGGCGGCTGGAACTCGGGGCGCCCTCGGCATCCGGGGCGTCCACCTCGATCTCGACGACATCGCCGGGGACGATCACCGACGATCCGGCTGGGGTGCCGGTGAGGATCACGTCGCCCGGCTCGAGGGTGAAGTGCTGGGAGAGGTCTGCCACCAGCTGCGCGAGCGGGAACAGGAGGCCGGCGGTGGTGTCTTCCTGGCGCAGCTCGCCGTTGACCCAGGCGCGCACGCGGAGCGCAGCAGGGTCGACGGTGCGCGCGTCGATGAGTTCCGGGCCGAGGGGGGTGTAGCCGTCGCCGCCTTTGGAACGGACGTTGGACCCCTTGTCGTTCGCCCGCAGGTCGTACAGCCCGAGGTCGTTCGACGCGGTGACGCCCGCGACGTGCGTCCAGGCGTCGGCGAGCGAGACGCGCCGCGCCGCCGTACCGATCACGAGAGCGATCTCGCCTTCGAATGCGAGCAATTCGCAACCGGCGGGCCGCTCGACGGTGCCGCCTGTGACGCCGACGGAGCTGGCCGGCTTGAAGAAGTAGGAGGGGGCGGCGGGGCGCCGACCTCGCTGATCGGCGCGGGACGCGTAGCTGAGGTGAATCGCGATGATTTTGCCGGGTCGGGTCAGGGGATCCGTCACGGGGCGCCTCCTCGCGCTTGTCATCGACGCTTGTGCGTCGTATTCGAAATCATATATCATCGGAACATTCCCCGGCAAGCACTCGGATTCCCGTCCATCGCGAGCCGTGACAATGCAGTCACAACCAAAGGAGACACCCCATGAGCGGGCAGTCACAGGCTGGGTTCACCCCCACCGGCACCATCGCGACGACGGCGGATCGCCGCCGCGTCGTGTTCGCCACCGTCGTCGGCACCACGGTGGAGTGGTACGACTTCTTCATCTACGCCACGGCCGTCGGCCTCGTCTTCGGTCAGCTCTTCTTCGAGCCGCTCGGCGCCAACAGCGCGCTGATCGCGTTCGCCACGGTCGGTGTCAGCTTCCTCTTCCGCCCGTTGGGAGCGTTCCTCGCCGGTCACTACGGCGACAAGTTCGGTCGCAAGACGGTTCTCATGTGGACGCTCATCCTGATGGGGGCGGCGACTGCGCTGATCGGCGTGCTCCCGACCTACGAGGCCATCGGAGTGGCGGCACCCATCATGCTGGTGCTGCTCCGCATCCTTCAGGGGATCTCGGCCGGCGGCGAATGGGGCGGCGCGGTGCTGATGGCCGTCGAGCATGCGCCGCGGAAGAAGCGCGGCATCTTCGGCTCCTCCCCGCAGATCGGCGTCCCGCTGGGGCTGCTGCTCGCATCGGGTGTGATGGCTCTGATGACGGTGATCGCTCCGGGCGACCAGTTCCTCGCCTGGGATGGCGCGTCCCGTTCCTCCTCAGCGTCGTGCTGATCCTGGTCGGCTACTACGTGCGCCGCAAGGTCGAGGAGAGCCCGGTGTTCACCGAGCTCGCCGAGCGCAAGGAGAAAGCGCGGATGCCGATCGTGCAGCTGTTCCGCAAGCACGCACTCCTCGTGGTGATCGCCGCGTTCGTCTTCGCGGGCAACAACGCGGTCGGCTACATGACCACCGGCGGGTACATCCAGGGATACGCCACCAACCCGGAGGGGCCGATCGGGCTCGAGCGGGGGCCCGTGCTCTGGGCTGTCGCGGGCTCTGCGGTGACCTGGTTGTTCTCGACCCTGCTGGCAGGGTGGGTGTGCGACCGCATCGGCCGACGCACGACCTACATCATCGGCTGGGTGATGCAGCTCGTCGGTGTGTTCACCCTGTTCCCGCTGGTCAACACCGGGGAGATCGGCCTGCTGTTCGCCGGGCTCGCGATCCTCACCATCGGACTCGGCTTCACCTACGGCCCGCAGGCGGCGCTGTACACCGAACTGTTCCCTGCCAGCATCCGCTTCTCGGGAGTCTCGATCTCGTACGCGATCGGTGCCATCGCCGGTGGGGCCTTCGCCCCGACCATCGCGACCGCGATCGTGCAGGCGACAGGCTCGACCCAGGCGGTCACCTGGTACCTGGCCGGTATGACGGTGCTCGGCCTGATCGCGACGCTGCTGCTGCGCGATCGTTCCGGCATCCCGCTCGGGCCGGACCATGAGGATGAGCAGGCGGTGAGCCCGATCTACGGTCTCGCCAAGGCCTGACCTCCACGCAGTCGGAAGGAATCGACGACGATGCAGTTCCACCACCACGGGTATGTCTCGGGCGACCCCCGAGTGCAGGCCGCCGCGGGAATCGGCTCCCACCGCCCGACCGACCTGCCGGGCGAGATCGATGTGCTCATCGTGGGCTCAGGGCCTGCGGGGATGCTGCTCGCCGCGCAGATGTCCCAATACCCGGACATCTCGACGCGCATCATCGAGAAGCGCGACGGCCGCCTCCCGCTGGGCCAGGCCGACGGCATCCAACCGCGCAGCGTCGAGACGTTCCAGGCCTTCGGCTTCGCGGAGCGGATCATCGCCGAGGCGTACAACATCGGGTGGATGAACTTCTGGGGGCCGAACCCCGAGAACCCCCGCGAGATCGTCCGCACGAACCGCACCGGCGACTACGCCTACGACATCTGCGAGTTCCCGCATCTGATCGTCAACCAGGCGCGCGTGCTCGACTATTTCGCCGAGGCGGCGGTGAACGGGCCCGGGCGCATCACGCCCGACTACGGCATCGAATTCGTCGGGCTCACGGTGCACGACGAGAGGGAGTATCCCGTCGAGGTGCGGCTGCGGTACGCCGCCGGGGAGCGCGTCGGCGAGGAACGCACGGTCCGGGCGAAGTACGTCGTCGGCAGTGACGGGGCCCGCAGTGGCGTGCGGCAGGCCATCGGTCGGACACACGTCGGAGCGAGCGCCGCACACGCCTGGGGTGTGATGGATGTTCTCGTGAACACCGACTTCCCGGACTGGCGCACGAAGTGCGCGATCAACTCCGCGGCCGGCAACATCCTGCACATCCCACGCGAGGGCGGCTACCTGTCGCGGATGTACATCGACCTGGGCGAGGTCGCCGACAACGACGACCACCGTGTGCGGCAGACGCCGATCGAGGAGATCATCCGCAAGGCGAATGACATCCTGCATCCCTACACGCTCGACGTGAAGCAGGTCGCCTGGCACAGCGTGTACGAAGTCGGCCATCGGGTGACCGACGGCTTCGACGACGTGGTCGACGGATCGGGGCGGACCCCGCGCGTCTTCTTGACCGGCGACGCCTGTCACACGCACAGTGCGAAGGCCGGTCAGGGGATGAACGTGTCGATGCAGGACGGTTTCAACCTGGGCTGGAAGTTGGGTTCCGTGCTGGCCGGTCGCGCCCCCGAGAGCCTGCTGGCGACGTACGGCGCAGAGCGGCGTCCGGTCGCGCAGCAGCTGATCGACTTCGACCGGGAGTGGTCGTCTCTGATGGCGCGGAAGCCGGAGGAGATCTCCGACCCCAACGACCTGGCGACCTACTATCTCGCCACCGCGGAGTTCCCGTCGGGGTTCATGACGCAGTACGCGGAGTCGATGATCACCGGTTCTGCCGCCCACCAGGAGCTGGCAGCGGGCTTCCCGCTCGGCAAACGGTTCAAGTCGGCCGAGGTGATCCGGGTCGGCGACGGCAATGTGGTCCACCTCGGGCATCACGCACGAGCGGACGGCCGGTGGCGCGTGTACGCCTTCGGGGATCGTTCGGGCGCCGCGCTCGCCGCATGGGCGGAGCAGGCCGGGTCGCTGTTCGCGCGATTCACACCGTCGGATGCTGACGCCGACGCGGTGTTCGATGTGAAAGCGATCCACCAGCGGCCGTACGAAGACGTCGAAGTCACGACGAGTCCGGCTCTCTTCCAGCCGAAGACCGGCCCGCTCGGTCTCACGGATTGGGAGAAGGTCTACGCAGCCGGTCCGAGCAAGTGGACGGAGACCGACATCTTCGAAGCGCGCGAATTGTCGCGCGATGGGGTGGTGGTCGTGGTGCGCCCGGACCAGTATGTGGCGGGAGTGTTCCCGCTCGACGGTGTTGCCGAGCTTCAGGAGTTCTTGGAGGGGGCGCTGCTGCCTGCTGCCTGAGTCCGAAGACGTGACAGGTGTCATGTCGAGCGCATGACACCGCTCTCCGGCGCCGGATCGGGCCGCAGGCGAGGCTGGAGTCATGGGATCAGCACTCACGCATGACACCGCGCTGCGAGGCGCACCGACGCCGGCCACACGAGCGTCGGGTGTTCCGCCGGTCGTCGTGGAATTGAGCGGCATACGCCGCTCCTTCGGCTCAGGAGAGCGCACAGTGCGCGCCGTCGACGGTGTGGATCTCGTCATCCGCCGGGGAGAGGTCGTCGCGCTCCTCGGGCCGAACGGCGCCGGCAAGACGACCACGCTCGACATCCTTCTCGGTCTCGTCGAGCCCAGCGCCGGCACCGTCCGGGTGCTCGGCGATCATCCGCGGCGTGCGACGAGCGGAGGTTTCCTCGGCGCGGTGCTGCAGACAGGAGGCCTGCTCTCCGACCTGACCGTTCAGGAAACCGTTCAGCTCATCGCCTCGCTGTATGGCGCGGAAGCCCTCGCCCGCGTGCCCGAAGTCCTGACCAGAGCCGATCTGGTTCCGCTCGCCCGAAGACGCATCTCGAAGTGCTCCGGCGGAGAGCAGCAGCGCGTCAAGTTCGCGCTCGCCATGGTTTCCGACCCGGACATCCTGGTGCTGGATGAGCCGACGGCCGGTATGGATGTCACGACCCGTCGCCACTTCTGGGACGTCATGCGCGCGGACGCCGACGCCGGGCGGACGATCATCTTCGCGACGCACTATCTCGAGGAAGCCGAGCAGTTCGCGCGCCGCACGGTCGTGATGCATCGGGGTGCGATCGTCGCCGACGCATCGACGTCTCGGCTGCGTGCGGAACTGGGCGGGAGGACGGTCTCAGCGACGATAGCTCCCGACAGGGCGGACGACGTTGCCGCTTCGCTGGGCGAATGCGAGGGGGTCGTCGACATTCGATGGGACGCGGATCGGCTCAGTCTCCGCGCGTCCGATTCGGATGCCGTGGCCCGAATCCTGTTCGGCGCCGGGGCGCACGACCTCGAGATCGCAGCCCCCACGCTCGAAACCGCCTTCACCGCACTCACGGAGGAACGACCATGACGATCTCACCCACGACGATCTCGCCCAGAACGATCTCACCGACGACGATGTCACCGACGATGCTGCGCATCGAGGGCATGCGCCAACTCCGCAACCCCTACACGCTCGCGTTCACCCTGGGGATGCCCGTGGCGATGTACCTGCTCTTCGGGGTGAGCATGGGGTACGGCAGCCTCTCTGCAGGCAACGGCAACGTGTCGTTCTACATCATGGCGTCCATGGCCGCGTATGGGACCGCGGTGGCGATGAGCTCACTGACCTCCCTCGCCGCGATCGAGGCGAATCAGGGCTGGGGTCGACAGCTCGCGCTGACACCGTTGACGACCGTGGGGTACGCCCTCACCAAGCTGACGACCGCCGTCGGCTTCGCCGCGTTCGCACTGCTCGCGGTCTTCACGGCGGGCTGGCTCACCGGCGCGACGGTGGACGGGGCCTGGCGGTGGGCGGCGACGGCCGGGATCATGCTCAGCCTCGGATTGGTCTATGGGCTGTACGGCCTGGGCGTCGGGTTGTTCTTCAGCTCGGAATCCGCCGCGGCTCTGGCGTCGATCTCGATGACGTTCTTCGCGTTCTTCGGGAACGTGTTCATGCCGTTGGACGGAGTGATGCTCGACATCGCCCGGTTCACGCCACTGTACGGATTCGTCGGGTTGAGCCGGTGGCCGCTCACCGAGGGGCAGTTGACCACGGGGCAGACCGACCAGATGTGGATGCTGTTGCTCAATGTCGCTGTCTGGCTCGTCGTGTTCGTGCTGCTGGTGGTCGCCGGCGTGAGACGTTCGCGTGCGCGACAGTAGGTTGGACGGGTGGTGAAGCGATCGGGGGCCGAGCGGCGGGCTTCGACTGAGCGCCGTCGAAACGTGACGACCCTCGCGGCGGCCGGCGCGCCACCGGCAGCCTGGGCTGCACCGGGGGCACGCACAGGCACGGTGAACGATCCGTGGGCCCGGTTCGGTTGGCTCATGGCGGTCGTCTGGCTGATCTTCCTCATCTACCCGGTACTCGCTTTGGTGCGATCGGAGGCGCCGATCGCCTGGGTGGTCGTCGGGTGGGTTGCGCTGGTCGCGTTCGCGGTGTTCTACGTCGTCGGTTTCCTCTACGGCATGCGCAGTGGAGGTGGGCTCGGAAACGCCCCGTTGCCGATGCAGTGGGTCACCTTCGCTGCGCTCATCGTGTGCGCCTTGCTGTCGGTGCCTGCTGAGGGCGGATCCGCGCTGAGCTTTCTGCCCTTCATCATGTCGTTCGCCTCCTACGGGCTCACTCGACCGTGGCACTGGATCACGACCGGCACTGCTGTCGCGGTCACCGCACTGTGCGTGTTCCTTCTTCCGGGTGGCATCTCCTACCTGTCGATGCTCGCGATCGTCGCGCTGTTGGGCGTGGTGAACACTGTGTCGACGTGGCTCATCCTCCGATCCATCGAGGCAGAGCGGCTCGGTCTCGAGCTCGCGACCAGCGAGGGGCGCGAGGCCCTGGCCCGGGATGTCCATGACCTGATCGGCCACTCGCTGACCGTCGTCGGACTCAAAGCACAGCTCGCCCGGCGCCTCATGGACAGCGATCCGGAGCGCGCGAAAGCGGAGCTGTCCGATATCGAGCAGCTGACAGCCGAGGCGATCGCCGGCGTCCGCACGACCGTCGCGGGTGCGCGGGGAGCGACGCTCGTGGAGCAGCTCGCCGCCAGTCGCGATGCACTGCAAGCCGCCGACATCGACATGGAGGTCGCCGGCGCGCCTGACGCGCTGTCTTCCGTGCAGGCTTTGACGGCGAGCTGGGTTCTGCGTGAGGCGACGACGAATGTGATCCGGCACTCCGCGGCGTCGATCGTTCGAGTGGCAATGGCACCCGGGAGCCTGGTCGTGGAGGACAACGGCGTCGGCCTCGCCGTCGGTTCCGGGGAGCGAGAGGGCAACGGCATCCGCGGTATGCGTGAACGAGCAGGAGCGGCCGGTGCCTCCTTCGGGTGCGCGTCTGCAGATGGCACCGGAACCCGCGTGGAGGTGACCTGGTGAGCGCAGGGAACGAAGGTGGCAGCATCCGCTTGGTGATCGCCGATGATCAGGCCCTGGTGCGTGGGGCGCTCGGGGCTCTGCTCGAGCTCGAGGGCGATCTCGAAGTGTGCGCGATGGCAGCGGACGGTGCCGAAGCGATACGGCTCGTCGGCGAGATCAAGCCCGATGTCTGTCTGATGGACATCCAGATGCCAGGGACGGATGGAGTCGAGGCGACCAGGGGTATTCGCGCGGTCAGTCCTTCCACGCGGGTGCTGATCGTCACGACCTTCGCGAGGCCCGGATACCTGCGTGCCGCGTTGGACGCGGGGGCGAGCGGATTCCTCGTCAAGGACACGCCCGCCGAGAAGCTCGCAGAGGCGGTGCGCAGAGTTCATTCCGGGATGCGCGTGGTCGATCCGGTCTTGGCGGAGGAGAGTCTCTTCGACGGGGTCAACCCGCTGAGCGAGCGGGAGCAGGCGGTGCTCCGTCTTGCTGCTGACGGGCGCAGCGCCGCCGCCATCGCTTCGGAGGTCTTCCTGTCTTCGGGCACTGTGCGCAATCACCTCTCGGCAGCGATCGGAAAGACAGGAGCGGCGAACAGAGCACAGGCAGTGCGGATCGCACTCGACAAGGGTTGGCTGTGACGGCGCGGTTTAGCTGACTACGGCGGTGGGCTGACTGCCCGGTGAGCTGACGACGGCGTGGTGGGCCGACTACGGCGGGGGATGCCTGCGGCGTGGGCTGACTGCGGGCGTGTGTGAGATCGCTGGCGCGGTGTCGGCTCTCGGGCGTAGCCTGTGACGCGGCGCGGGCGACGGAGCCTGCCAGGAGGAGTTTGCGTCATGGATTGGAAGATCGAGCTCATCTTCGTGCCGGTGTCGGATGTCGACCGGTCCAAGGAGTTCTACGTGAAGATCGGCTTCAACGCGGATCACGATCACACGCCGACAGAGGGGTTGCGGTTCGTGCAGATGACGCCGCCCGGATCGGCATGCTCCATCGCCTTCGGGACGGGCCTCGATACCGGTCTGCAGCCTGGACAGCAGAACACGATTCAGGTGGTCGTGCCCGACGCCGATGAGGCTTTGGCACATCTGCGCGATCTCGGGGTGGAGGCGCAGGGCGTCGACGAGCAGGCGTGGGGTCGTTTCGTGACGTTCGACGACCCTGACGGAAACACCTGGACCCTGCAGGAGCTGCCGGACTACGGCGCGCAGAACTGAGGCGGCGCGCAGTCGGCGGGTGCGCTGAGTGTGGTGGGCCCCTGGCGTGCTGGGTGCGTGCGGGCGCGCCTGGCTGGCGTGCTGAGTGCGAGCGGCCGGCCTAGCTGGCGTGCTGGGTGCGTGCGCGGGCGCGGGTGTGGTCGTGGGTGTGGGTGTGTCGTGGTGTGCGCCAGCGTCGGTGCGGGTCCCACCAGCCGGGTCCGCGGACGGAGGGGATGCCGTTGTGCATGCGGATCTCCCACCCTGATGTGTCGAGGGTGCGGTGGTGGTGCCAGCACAACGCGACCCCGTTGTCGGTACTGGTCGGCCCACCTCGAGCGTGCTCTTGGACATGGTGGATCTCACACCAGGATGCCGGAACATGACACCCCGGGATCAAGCATTCTTTATCTCGGAGAGTGATCGCGCGTCTCTGGTGGACGGTGAAGATCCGGTCGGTCGATCCGATACCGAGGATCCGCCCTTCCGGGTCGAACAGCACGCGTTGCACCATGCCCCCGCATGCGGTGTGGCGGGCGGTGCCGACGGTGACCGGGATGTCGGTCCCGTCGACGTGCGCCCACCCGCGCCCGGTCGCATAATCCTCCGCGGTGACAGACACCACGAGGGTCGGGGCGGCACCACCGAGGCGGGGCATCTCGTCGTGGCGGGCCGCGATACCGAGCGCTGCGGCGAGGGCGTCGTGCTGTTTCTGTGCGCGGGTTCTCGTGTCGACCATTCCCCCCGGGTCGCCGGCGGGAAGGTCATCGCCGGCCATCGCAGTCCGATCATCGGACCCGGCAGCATCGTCATCCGCACCGTCGTCAGTGGGTCGGAATGACACCCCGGGGGCGGGTGGCCCGTCGACCTTCGGGTTCAGATACGCGTCCCAGATGCGCTGCAACTGGGCGGCGACTTCGGGGAACAGGCGCCCGCTGAGGGGGATGAGGCCATCTTTCGCGCGCCCGAGGCTGACCCCGCGGCCGCGCATCGCGATGTCTTCTGCGGGTTCGGCACCATCGGGGTCGAGATACGCCAGGATCACCCGCGCCAACAACCGCAGATCCTCCGGCGTCGCCGCCGGCGCCACATCCGCATCCCCGTCCACATCCGCATCGGCATCCGCATCGAGATCGACGTCGGCGTCCGCCGCATCGTCCGCATCGGCATCCGCATCCGCATCTCCGTCCGCATCGGCATCGGCATCCTGGTGGAGTCCGCGGGCGAAGTCGGCCAACTGCGCATCCGCCCGCAACCGGTCTTCCGGGCTGATCCGCCGCCCGGCCTGCAGCAACGGCCCCGTCGCCGCCAACAACCCCTCGACCCCGATCACCCCGTCCAGCAGCGCCTCCCGCAACTGCGGCCACCGGGCAGGCAACGGCGCCCCCGAGGTGAACTCCACATCCCGCTCCACGACCTTCGCCGCCCTCACCACCCGCCCCGCACCCGCAGCATCCGTGCGCACCACCCGCTGCAGCACCTCGTTCATCGACCGGCACCCGAAGCCCCCAGGAAACTCCACATCCGCCGACGCGACCGCCTCGACCACCACCGCATCCACCCGCCGCGCCACCTCACCCGCGACCCGCAACAACTCCACCTTCTCAACATCACTCAACCCCGCCACCACCTCCGCATGCAACACCCGGTCAAGGCCGACACTGACCTGCCCGAGGGATCCGATGAGGTTGTCCATACCCCCTATCCAACCCACCACCACCGACATTCAAACCCGAAAAACCACCAGATCAGGGCGGTATTCCGGCATACCTCAGAAACCCACTAACCCTCCACAAACCACCCACAAACCCGACCAACCCACACACCCGCACCCTCACTCGGCGAGCACATAAACTGCCATCGGATAGCGCGGGAATCGACACAGGCGGGCGGGGGTCGACGGCTCACCCATGCGCGCCCTGGAGATCGCCGTTCCTGCGTTTCGAGACAGCAGGAGCCGGCCGCCTCCGATTACAACGAGGCGTGCCTCTTCGGTTGAGCCCCGCGCCCCGAATCAGCGGACGAGCCGCGTACTTCGGTGCGCGGGGCGGAGCCCGTGCGCGAAGAACTGATCATGTCGAAGAGTCATCGATTCGTTCGGCTGTACCGCGCCGAGTCCTCTTCATGTGCCATCCATATTCGACAACTCCGATGACTAGCGCGGTGTTGAGTATGCCGAGTGCGATGAGACTGGCGTCAAGGTCCTTTTCGGTGAATGCCGCTGCTGAGACCACAAGCAGAAAGCAAGTAGCCGCAGCAGCGAGTACCAGTGCGAGATGCTTCATGCGTTAACCACAGACCCTGTCGAAGGGAACGAATGAAGAGATCCCGGATCCCACCGCGCCGCAAATGAACCCGCCGACGCCACCGGTGCCGAGTGCCGCAGGCACGCAGACCATGCCTGCCCAGAGAATTGACCAGCCCCAGCTGACTGCGGATGCGGCTGCGCAACCGAAGGTGGTGAAGCTGGGTCCTCCATCCGCACCGGCGGCGACAGCGGTGAGTTCGCCATCGCGGTACTTGAAGATCGCGTGAGCGGCCCCTTCGACTCTGGGCGAATCGAATTGGATCAGTTCTGTACCGTCCAGGGTGACGAGTGTGGCGACCTGACCATCATCAGCGACTTGGACTTCGTCGCCGGGCTGAAGGTCGAAGTGAAGACCGGAGTTGCCTTCCGCCACCGTTATCGATCGTTCCAGGCCGTCCGGACCCGCGAAAGCGCTGCCATCGCCCGCGGAGGCGTTAGCTGGGGCGATTCCGAACATGAGCACCATCGCGACTGCAGCGATGGCACTCATGAGAAGGTAGGGCAAGCGCCGTTTGCCGAAGCGCTCAGCGACCGAATGAATAGTTGATTGCATGATTGCCTTCTTCGGAGTCAGCTCGCGAGACGAGGCAGTGCGTCGTCGCGGGCGGCGGTTCGCTCGAAATCAGTATCGGCGGACGCCACCGGCAAGGGCGACTGTTTCTATACTCAAAAAGAGAGCTTTCTACTACTCAATCGGGAGCTGAATCGTACTCAGAAGGCCGCTTCTGCCGCCCCGGCAGGTTCGGCTGACCTGGCAACCCGGCACCCCCAGCGTTCAGACAGGGGACGCGCGACTCACTCGATGCGCGAGGCTCCACCCGATACCACGATGCCGCCCGACGTCGGGATCGTGACGGTCAACAGACTCGGGCGCCCGACGTGCGCCCCCTGTCGGATCCGGATCGTCTGGTCGACCACACCTTGATCGCGCAGGTAGGCGCCCGTCGATGCTGCCGCCGACCCGGTAGCCGGGTCTTCTGTGATCCGGCCGACGGGAAACAGGTTCCTCGCCAGGAGATCGTGGCGACCCTCGGCATGCAGCACGGTGACCGTGCCGAGCCACCCCTGCTCGCGCATCAGCGCGGCCACATCGGCAGGAGCGAACCGGAACTGATGGAACAGCTCGCGATCGGCGAGGAAGACGATCGGATGCCAGTTGCCCGCGAACGCCGCTTTCGGCGGGTGCAGCGGGTCGAGGTCGGCTGTCTCGAGCCCGAGGAGCATCAGCAGGATCGAAAGCACCTCACCGTCGAGCGCCCGCACTTCTGGCTCGACACTCGTGAATGACGCGGTGATCGCACCTGACGCGTCGGCTTCGGACCGAAGGGTCACGGTGCCGGCCGGGGTGTCGAAGATCACGGCACCCGGCCCTTCACGCTCCGCCAGAGCGACGGCCGTGGCGACGGTGGCGTGCCCGCAGAACGGCACCTCCGCAGCCGGGGACCAATAGCGCGTGCCGAAGCGTGAGACACCGTCGTCGTCCGTCCGGGCCACCAGAAATGCGGTCTCCGAGTACCCGACTTCCGCAGCGATCCGCTGCATCTGCTCGTCGCTCAGCCCGGCGGCGTCCAGCACGACGCCGGCGGGGTTGCCGCCATCCGCCGTCGCCGCGAACGCGCTGTACCGCAGGACCTCGACTTCATCCGTCATTTCACGGAGCCTAGTGGAGCTCCGAGTCACGAATTCACGCGGATGATCTCCTGCTGATACGGCGCGATCACGTCGCCTGAGATACGCAGATCGAGCAGGAGGAATCGTCGCGTTGCTGCATCCTCCGTCGCCCACTCCCTGAGTCGATCGAGATCTGCGAGGGCCCGGACCACGAGACCTTCCGCTCCGACAGCGGCACCGAATGCCGCGAAGTCGACCTCCGGAATGCGCATCGGGCCCTCGGCGAGCCCCTTGAGACCGTAGAGGTTGACCTCGGCACCGTAGGCGGCGTCGTTCCAGATCACAGCCATGCCGCGGCCACCCGCCGTGCGCACGGCCGACTCGAGGTCAGCGATCGCCATCAGACCGCCGCCATCACCCGACGTGAGCACGATGGTCGACGACCGGCGGGCCATGGCGGCTCCGACGACGCTCGGCCATCCCTGACCTATCGATTGGAAGGCTGTGCCGATCATCATCATGCGGTCCGGAGCGGCGACGGGCCAGTACATGTTGGCCCAGCCGATGAAGTGCCCGCCGTCGGACACGACGACGCGGTCCTCCGGCAGCAGTTCCGCGATTCGTCGCGCGGCGGAGCGCGGATCGAGTCGCCCGTCGGCTGCGAGTTCGTCGCCGACGTCGTACGACCGAGCGGATGCCACGTCCACGCCGTCGCGCCAGAACACACTGCGCGCGTTTTCTGCGCCCCGCACTCTGCGGACCAGGTCCTCGGCGGCGACTCGGGCGTCTGCGCGCACGAACCCGCCGACATGGGCGTGCGTCGCCGCGGGCGTGATGTCGATCTGGAACACGCGCGTCCCCGGGGCGAACAGCTCGCCGAACCGCATCGTGAACTGGTTCAGGCAAGCTCCGAAGACGACCGCGACATCCGCCCTGCGAATGAGATCCATCGCACCATCCGCCCCGAAACCGCCGGTGACACCGAGATCGAAACGGCCGTCGGGGAACACGCCGCGGCCCAGCGCCGAGGATGCGGTGAGCGCCCCGGTCAACTCGGCGAGCTCTCCCAGCGACCGGCTCGCACCGGCCAACCATGCTCCTCGCCCGGCGAGCAGGAGAGGGCGCTGGGCTCCCTCCAGCGCCGCAGCGATCTCATCGAGCATTCCCTCGGCGTACTCGCCCTTCGGGGAGAGCGGAGTGGGTAGGCGCGGGGCCGGCGCCGGCGGGACGGGCCCCGCGTCGAGAGCGGCGACGTCGTAGGGAATCGCGAGGACGACGGGCACACGATAGGTGAGAGCGTGCTCGATCGCGATGACGGTCGTGGCCGCGGCATCCGCTCGTCCGACCGTATAGGTGCGTGCACCGACAGCCGACGCGAGGGCGATCTGATCGACGTCCCACGGGCGCGGACCCGACGTCGGTTCGTCTCCGACCACGAGCACGAGGGGAACATGCGCCTGCACCGCTTCGGCGAGGGCTGTGAGGGTGTTCGTGAAGCCGGCGCCGTAGGTCGAGGTGCCCGCAGCGATTCGACCGGACGCGCGGAAGTGCGCGTCGGCGGCGACGACCGCTCCCTGTTCATGACGGACGGCCGTGAAGACAGCATCCGTCTGCGTCTCGATCGCGTCGAGGAAGTAGGCGTTGCCGTTGCCCATGACGCCGAAGACCGCGTCGATGTGCTGGGCGAGAGTGAGCGCGACGTGCGCGGAGACCGTGGGCATGGCAGTGCCTTTCGAGACAGGGACGGAAACAGAAATCCGTATGTGTCTCGCCCCCGCGTCAGCGCGAGATGCTTCGTGCCTCTTTTTCAGGCACCGGCAGACCGCGCCGGACGCTCATCAGTCTAGCGGCGGGCCGTGCCTGACCGCGGAGAAATCAGGCACGCGACGACCGCATGGCCGCTTTGTGCGTGATGTCGGTCCGGTATGCCAGCCGGTCGTATTCCGGAGTGCCGATTCCGTGAAGAGCCACACGGCCGTCCGCGTCGTGATGCGTCCCCCAGCCATAGCGTTTCCCGAGGGGCGAGGCGCGCAAGCATGCCTGGTCTTTCGCGAAGAATCTCTCCCACCCGACCGCGCGCTCAGCTTCGGAGATGCTGTTTCTGATGGCGTGCACCGCGAACAAGATCTCATCGGAGGTCATCTCGTACGGATGCTCGCTGATCAGCTCGAACTGCAGCGCGGCCACGGTGGGCGTGGCTGTGACCGGCGGTGCCTCTGCGACGACGACCGGACAATCCGGAGCCACCGCAATGAAGGTGTTCGTGTAATTCGTGGTCATCGTCGTGATCCTCTCGTCAAGCCGTCGGCTCCGTCCACCGGTCAGTTCCGAAGCAGCGTCCGCAAAGCCTGGATCGTGTCAGCCTCGGCGGCAGTCTTGTCGGGGCGGTACCCCTTCACGCGGGCGAAGCGCAGCGCGAGACCGCCGGGGTAGCGCGGTGACTTCTGCACTCCGTCGATCGCGATCTCGACCACGATCTCGGGACGCAGATAGACCGTGCCTTGCGTGCGTCGAGTCTCGAACGCCGGGAACGTCTCGGTCTGCCACCGCAGCAGCTCGTCGGTGAGTCCCTTGAACGTCTTGCCGACCATGACGAAGCCGCCGGGGTCGCCGAATTCGCCGTCGGGATCAGCGGCGCCCAGGTGAAGGTTCGACAGCCATCCGCTTCGTCGACCCGATCCCCATTCGGCGGCGAGCACCACCAGGTCGTATGTCAACACCGGCTTCACCTTGACCCAGGACTTGCCTCGTCGGCCGGCGGCATAGGGAGCGTCGAGCGCCTTGACGACCACACCTTCGTGCCCGGCCACCAGGGCCTCGCGGGACAGCTGCTCGGCGGCATCCGGATCGGAGGTCACGATCCCCGGCATCCGCCACTCGCCGACCACCCGTGAGAGTTCGGACAATCGCACGGAGAGCGGTTCGTCGATGAGGTCGCGACCGTCGACGTGCAGCACGTCGAAGAACCACGGCCGGAGGACGAGCTCGCGGGCGACGTCGGCGCCGAAGCGCGACATCGTCTCTTGGAACGGACGCGGGCCGCCGTCTTCGTCGAGGGACAGGGTCTCGCCGTCGAGGATGAGGTCATCGGCCGGAAGAGACCGCACGATCTCGACGATCTCAGGGACGCGGTGGGTGATGTCGGCGAGGCTGCGCGTGTAGACCCCCACCTCGTCCCCGTGCCGATGCACCTGGATGCGGGCGCCGTCGAGTTTGAACTCCACGGATGCCTCGCCGGTGAGCGCCAGCGCAGCGGTGGGCGAGGTCGCCGTAGAAGCCAGCATGGGCAGCACCGGCCGCCCCACCTGCAGCCCGACGGCTTCGAGATCGCCGTCGGCGCCGGTGAGCGCGATGCGCGCCGTCTCGCCGAGATCACCCGACATCATCGCCGCACGGCGCACGACGGCGGGCACTCGCCCGGAGGCGCGCGCGATGGCATCGAGCAGAACGCCCGAGAGCGCGCCGGTGCGGAGTTCGCCGAGCATCGATCGAGTCAGGAAGTCCCACTCAGCGGCCGTGGAACGAGCAGCGAGCGCGCCGAGAATACGGCTCCGCCCGGCAGCGGACCCGGTTCCGGATGCCGCGGCCAGGGTTTCGAGCGAATCGTCGACATCGCCGACGGTCAGGGTCGGGACCTCGGCATGCGACACCTCGAGCGCGGCGATTCCGCGCCATCCGACGCCGAGACGTCCCTGACGCGGCGCTGCAAGGAGCAGTCCGATGACCGCGTCGATCTCGCTGGCCTCCGCGCGCTCGAGCAGCCGCGCGAGAGCGTCGATCTTGGACAGCCGCGACGACGTGGCGGCGACCTCTTCAGTGGTGGAGACGAGCTCGGCGAGCAGCATCTCTGCATTCTCGCACCGGTCGCCGACATCGCGACCGGCGATGTCTCAGCCCCATGCCACAATGGGCGGATGATCGTGGAAACCGCGACGCTGGGCACCCGCGCTGACGGCGGCTCACTGACCATTCCCGGTGTCGACGGCGAGCGATCGCTGAGGGCTCTGTTGCGCCACCTCGTCGAAACAGAGCTGGCCCGGTACTCGGAGCATCGATCCCGGTCGGCGGTGCTGCAGATTCTGACTCCGGCCGATCTCGCGCGCGGCGTCGCGGTGGGGCGCTACGGGCGAGAGCCCCGTTCTCTTCCCGCTCCGCCGGACGCCGAGAACGCTCTGGCGCGTGCTGTCGAGGCGTTCTCGGACGAACTCTTCTTCGCCTTCCTCGACGATGTCCGGATCACCGGCCTCGACGAGACACTTGTGATCGGGCCCCAGTCCCGTCTTCGACTCGTGCGCCTCGTCGCTCTGACGGGATAGGGAAACATTGCTCACTGCAGAACAGGCCAGAGAAGAACTGAGCAAGTACTGCTCCTGCGACGGGAGAGAGCGACGCGCGGTCCGTGCGCAAGGGTGGGGTGCACCCCGCCTGGCTCGTCGCATCGAGAAGAATCTCAACGACCGAAGCGGTGCTCACGACTCGGAGGCGGCGGCCCTCGTGCGACGCGAAGCAGAGGAGATCGCTGTCGACCTCGATGCTGCATCCGAACGCGAACGGATCAAGGTCTTCAAGGCGCTGGCGCCTCATCTCGCGAGAGAACTGGCGCATTGGTGGGAATGGTCGAGGTCGCGGCCGTATCGACAAGGCTGGTACCACCGTCCGTACCGATCGTCGGATGCCGCACGCACCCGCCCGGCGCGATGGGCGACGCTGTCCACGCTGATCCATCACGCGACCCACTACCCCCAGCCGATCGAGTGGCATGCGACGTGGTTGATTCATTTCTCGAATGACCTGGCGCTCGGCGAGCTTCTTGCATCGTCTGCGGACGCGGGGAACGACACCGTCCGGCGGACACTCGTCGAGAGCGTGACGGGCGCGCACCCCACCGCGGGCCCGTCCAAGCCGGCATATCTCGCATTGTTGGCTGTTCGGGACCGTGATGCCTGGGACGTCGTCGTGCAACAGCTGCTCGCGGCCGCGCGCGCGGAAGGACTGCGTCAGACGATCCTCGAGACCGCCGACCAGGCACACCCCGACGCACTCGCGTACGTCCTCGAGGTCGTCGTAGTGAACGACCTCGTCCGGTTCTCCAGCTCGATCCGCACCCTGTCGACCTGGGTGGGTGAAGAGCTGACCACGGAGAACTCGAGTGAGGTGGCGGCGGCCTTCGCAGCGCTCGCACGATTCACACGTCGCCCTCCTTCCATCGGCGATCTCGGCTCTGCCGCGCCGATCGAGGTCTTTCTCGGATTGTGGGCGCTCGCCGCGCGTGACGTCGACATCGCCGTCGCAGCGGCAGCCAGCCTGGTTCACGACGCGGACCCGGTTCGCCGGCTCGCAGCGACTCGGGTGCTCGTCGATCTTCACGATCCGGCGGCGGCCGATCCCCTGACGGTTGCGCTCGCTGACGCCGACCTGCGGGTTTTCGCGTCGGCGCTGTCGGCGTGGCCGGTTCGTCGCGGCGAGGCATACGGAGTCATGCCCTTCACGGAAGGAATCCGCTCGACGCTGCAGCTCCGCGTGGATCAACTGGGCGACGCGCAGAAGGCCGACACCGGCATCTCTGTGCCGCGGATGGTCGAGGTGAGCAGACCGCACGTCGTCGATGTGCTCGCTGCGTACTCAGGTGATGCAGAGATCGACCTCGAGGGAGCCTCGGCCGAGGCCCGTCGCGCTGCGGCGATTCGATACGGGAAGAATCCGTCGCAGTACCGGGCGCAGCTACTCACCCTGGCGCTGGATGTTTCACAGAGTGTTCGGTGGGAAGCGCGTCGAGCACTCGACCTGGAGACCATCACCACCGAGGAGGCGCTGACCCTGGAGCAGGCGCTCACACGGAACGCCACCGACGTGAGGAAGACAGCGCTGCGCCTCTTGCTTCGGCAGTCGCCGGAGAACCTGGAAGCCAGCGTGAAGCGGCTGCGAGCGGGCAAGCCCACTCAGCGACGCGCGGCCGACGAGCTGGGTGCGATCTCCGGCCCCGCAAACGAGGAGAGCGTCGCAGGTCAGCCTGACGCACCCGCCAGCGCGGCAGCCGCGCGGTCCGGTCGTGGAGGCGTGGCCGAGACCACGCAGGACGTGGACGATCGTCCTCCGCTTCTGAGGTTCGGTGTGGAAGACAGAACGCCAGCCGTCCGCCCGGTCGCACCCCTTCGCTCGCGGTGGGCGGAGTACCACCCCGGGGCACGCCGCATCTGGCAGTCGTTGGGTGCGTGGTTGGCGGAGCATGCGAACGTCGAGGTGCAGACGCGCAGAGGCGTCGAACTGTTAGCGAACATCACGAGCATCGGTCTCAACGGCGATGGTTCCATGCCCGTCGCCGAATTGATCGACCCTTGGTGGGAACGCATCCGCCCAGGACTCGTCGACGGAGGAGTCGAACTCGTCCTGCTCCGTCTGTTGAGGGCGGATCAAGAACGCATGGGTATGCGGGTGCTGGGCGACATCGGTCGTGACCGCGGGGATCTGACAGGTTCTCTGCGGCTGGAGCTCATCGAGCACCTCGCGCGCCGCGAGTGGCGAAAGAGTTGGGCGGAGCCCGTTCTGGATCTCATCGCCCTCGCTGCGTCGGAGTTGTCGACGGACCGCCTGATCCATCCAGGGACCGTGCAATTCGACGACCATCGCGAACGTGTCGGCAAAGATGGTCGAGAAGGTGGACCGTTGTTCCTGGGGGCGCCTGACTATCTCGACCCGGCGGCGCTCGACGACAAGCAACTCGATCGTCTGTGGCGGATGCTGCGTTTCGTCGACGAGCCGGAGGGCGCCGTAGACCAGTGGACTGCACCCAAGGTCGAGCTGCGCCAACCGTCGAGCTGGGGTGCAGTCGACCAGTACGTCGACCAGCCGTTCCGGTTCCGACCGCCGTTGAAGGTCGTCCTCGAGGCTTTCGATCGTGGCCTCGCGACTCGGGCCGACCTCGTCGATCATGTCTTCACCCGCCCTGCGCTGCGGTGCGAACCCCGCGCCGCCGAGCGAAATCCTCTCGAGGCGTTCAGCGGGATCGTCTCGGCACAGCCGGCGACGCAAGCCGTCGTCGAAGGCATGCAACGCGCGGTGGTCGAACTCGAACTCCTGCGGGGCGACCACGAGACGCCCTACTCCACCATGGCGATGTCCCTCGAACGGGCGACCGGTTCGGAGACCCTTGCCGCGGTACTTCGGGCGTTGGGTCGCCGCCCCTTCGTGCGAACCCGCCTCTATGCCCACGAACGCGAGAGCGTGTTCTCGCATCTCGTGCGGATTCACCATCCGGCATCCGACGAATCGGCCGAATCCATCGCGCGGGCATTCGCCGGGTCGCAGATCCCGGAGAGCCGAGTCATCGAGACGGCCATGTTCGCGCCGCAGTGGGCGGAGCTGTTCGAACAGCACTTGGGATGGCCTGGGTTCGCTGACGCCGTCTGGTGGGTGCACGCTCACACTCCCGTCGACACGTACGACATCAGCGCCGTCATCCGCGCCGAGCGATCCCGAGAGATCAACCAGCGGACGCCGGTCTCCTTCGAGGACCGCGAGCGAGGATGCGCCGACGCCGAGTGGTTCCACCGCCTGCACGCCGATCTGGGCGACGATCGACTGGATCGCGTACTCAAGGCGGCGAAGTATGCGTCGAAGGCGGGGGAACAGAAGCAAGCCGAGCTCTTCGCGCACGCGCTGCGCGGGCGGGTCAGCGAAGATGAACTGCTCGCGCGCATGCACGACAAGCGCCATCAGGATGCCGTGCGGGCCTATGGGCTGCTGCCGCTGAACGGCGAACGGGGTCAGCTGCTGCGCCGGTACGAGGTGCTCCGCGCCTTCGTGAGCACCGGGAAGACGACCGGCCCGCAGCGCCGTGCGACCGAGACGGCGGCCGTCCACACGGCGCTCGAGAATCTTGCTCGCACTGCTGGCTACCGCGATCCGCAGCGGCTGATCTGGGCGATGGAGGCGAGGGCCGGTGAAGATCTCAGCCGCGGTGCCGTCACTGCCGTCGACGACGATCTGACGGTCAGTCTGACGATCGACGATTTCGGCATGCCCGAGGTCGCAGTGGACCGTGCGGGCAAGTCATTGGCGACCGTGCCCGCCAAGAGTCGAAAGGTCGAGGGGATCGCCGCTCTGACGAGTCGCGCTCGTGACCTCAAGAAGCAAGCCCAGCGCGTGCGTGTCTCACTGGAAGCCGCGTGCGTGCTCGGCGATGTCATCGACGCAGGCGAGCTCGCACTTCTCCAAGCGCACCCGATCCTCGGCCGCATGTTGTCCGACGTCGTGATGGTCGATGCGGAAGGTCGCGTCGGGTTCCTCAGTTCCGGGGGCGACGAGCTTGTCCGCGCGGACGATTTCGCTTTCCGTCCCGCAGGGGGCCTGCGCATCGCCCATCCTCTGGACCTGCTGGCGAGCGGCGACTGGCCCGAGCTGCAGCACGCTGTGATGACCCGCGGTCGCCCTCAGCCGTTCAAGCAGGTGTTCCGCGAACTCTACGTCCTCAACGAGAACGAGAAGACCGAGCAGGGGATCTCCTCACGGCGCTACGTCGGGCATCAACTCTCGTCCAGACGCGCGGCGGGCGTCTTCATCTCCCGGGGCTGGGTCAGGGAGTACGGGTTCGGCTACGAACGCACATTCCACAACGAGAAAGTCACTGCCTTCTGCAATATGTCCGGCGGGTGGGGCACTGCTGCCGAAGTCGAGGAGGCCGCCGTCGATGACGTGCGCTTCGGTCATGCGGGTTCCTACCGCGCGCTCCCGTTGGCAGATGTGCCCCCTCGCGTGTTCTCCGAGACGATGCGCGATCTCGATCTGGTGGTGTCGGTCGCGCACGAGAGTGGCGTCGATCCCGAGAGCTCTGAAGCCAGTATCGAGATGCGCCGGCGCCTCGTCGATGAGACCTGCGGGCTTCTCGGGCTCCAGAACGTCGAGGTCGACGGTCACCACGCTCGAGTGAAGGGCGCCCTCGGCACGTACTCCGTGCATCTGGGGTCCGGTATCGTGCACCGGATTCCGGGGAACACGCTCTTCATCATCCCGGTGAGCGCACAGCACCGGGGGCGCGTCTTCCTTCCGTTCGTCGATGACGATCCACGCACTGCGGAGATCGTGTCGAAGGTCGTGATGCTGTCGCGCGACAGCAAGATCACCGACCCGACGATCCTGAGCCAGATCGTTCGCTGAACCGCGGTCGCAGCGTCAGCGCCCGCGGAACTCCGGCTTCCGCTTCTCCTGGAACGCCGCGAAGCCCTCGCGGTAGTCGTCCGTGTCGCGGAGGGCCGCCTGTGCGGCGTTCTCGATGTCCACGGCGTCCCACAGCGACAGCCGCTCTTCCCGCATCCGTGCGACCAGGTCTTTACTGGTGCGGAAAGCGGCGGTGGCTCCGCGTGCGGCGGTGGCAGCGGCATCCGTCGTCGCCGCTACGACCTGGTCGTCGGGGAAGACCCGTGAGAAGAGCCCGGAAGCCGCCGCCTCGGCTCCGCTCATGAGCCGGCCCGTGTAGATGAGGTCGAGCGTCTTGTGCGCGCCGAGCCGCTCCAGGAAGAGCGCGTGCCCGCCGGAGTCGAGTGTCGCTCCGAGCGCGGCGAACGGTGACCCGATCTTGGCGGACTCCGCGACGTATACGACATCGGTGGCGATGAGGAGCCCGAGACCGACACCCAGGCACGCGCCGTGTGCCGCCGCGAAGGTGGGTGCCGGGAAACGCGACATCCGCTGCAGCAGCGGTGTCACGAGCCCGCCGAGGTATCCCATCACATCGTCGTCTCGCGGATCGACGCCGGAGATGTCGCGTCCGGCGCAGAACGCCCTGCCCTCGCCGCGGAGCACCAGGGCCCGGACGGCAGCGGCCTCAGCATCCGCGTACGCCGCCCCGAGGTCGCGGAGCGCCTGCTCGTCGAGAGAGTTCAGCTTCGCCGGCGCGTTCAGCACGACCGTGGCGACGTCATCGGCGATGGTGAGATCGATCATGCGGGCCTCCGGGATCAGACGTCGTAGTCGACGACCAGGTGGTCGCTGGTGGGGTGCGACTGGCAGGTGAGCACGTAGCCGCGTTCGAGCTCGTCCGGTTCGAGGGCGTAGTTCTCGGTCATGGTGACACTGCCTTCGACCACCCGGGCGCGGCAGGTGCCGCAGACGCCGCCCGCACACGCGAACGGTGCGTCCGGACGCACGCGCAACGCCGCGTTGAGCACCGATTCGTGAGCGTCGACCGGGCTCTCCACCGTGGATGAGACGCCGTCGAGGTTCACTTCGATGCGGACCGTCTTCGCACCGGCGCGCGCCTGCACCCGTCGCGCCGCACGCAGGGGCTCGTCGCCCGTCGTGAACAGTTCGAACCGCACATGCTCAGGCGGCACCCCGGCATCGGAGAGCACCGCCCGGCACAGATCCACCAGCGCCAGGGGTCCGCAGAGGAACCACTCATCGACGCTGGTCGGATCGATCAGAGCGTCGAGGATGGTCCGCAGCTTCTGCTCGTCGATCCGGCCGGAGAGGACGGGGGCGGTGCGTTGCTCGCGCGAGAGGACATGGTGCAGGGCGACGCGCGTCGGGTAGCGGTCCTTGAGATCGGCGAGGTCGTCGAGGAACATCACATCGAGCGTCGAACGGTTCGTGTAGAGCAGGGTGAATCGCGAGCTCGACGACCGGCTCAGGACCGTGTGCGCCAGGGCCATCAACGGCGTGATGCCGGATCCGGCCGCGATGCCGACCACGTGTCGGTTGTCGAGCTCATCGAGACCGGACGTGAATGTGCCCTGGGGACTCATCACATCGATCGGGAAACCCGGATGCAGCCCGGTCTGGGCCCAGGATGAGAACAGCCCACCCTCATCGCGCTTCACCGCGACGCTGAGTCGAGTGGGCCTCCCGTCGTCGCGCTGCTCCGGGGCGCGACACAGCGAATACGAGCGGCGCACTTCGGTGCCCTCGAGTGTCAGGCGCAGCGCCACGTACTGACCCGGAAGGTAGTCGTAGTCGTCGGCGAGATCAGCGGGTACCGCGAACGTCACCTCGACCGAAGAGTCGGTCAGGGGCCGTACTTCCTCGACGGTGAGCGTATGGAAGCGGGCGCGCCGGCGCGTGCCCGTCTCGCGAAGGCGGGAGGAAGCCGACGGCTGGGCGCGTGCGGAGGTGAAGAGCGACATCAATGCACCTTGAAGTGGTCGAACGGCTCGAGGCAGGCGCGACACTCGAACAACGATTTGCAGGAGGTCGACCCGAAACGCGACACCTCTCGGGTGTCGAGGGAGCCGCACCGGGGACAGCGCACGCTCAGACCCACGCGGATCGGACCGGTCGAGACGGCCGCGCGACCGGTCGGCGGCGCGATGCCGTAGGCGGCGAGCTTCTGCTTTCCCGCATCCGACATCCAGTCCGTCGTCCACGCGGGGGAGAGCACCAGGCGCACCTCGACCCGCGCGTATCCCGCTGCGGTGAGCGCGAGGATCACGTCGTCGCGGATCGTGTCCATGGCGGGGCACCCGCTGTAGGTGGGGGTGATGTCGACGCGCACCCCGTCGCCGTCGGCTTCGACGGATCGAAGCACCCCGAGATCCTCGATCGTGAGCACCGGCACCTCCGGGTCGGGGATGGCGGCCGCGATGCGCCAGGCGCGCGTTTCGTCTCGGGTGCGGCGAATCACCATGATGCTCCCGGATGCCGCCGCGCCAGCACCTGCATCTCGGCCAGGAGATGCCCGAACGGCGCGGCGTGCGAACCCTGCCGTCCGCCTGCCGACGACGGCGGGGTGGCGGGTGCGGAAAGCTCGGCCTCGGCGAACACCGTATCGACCACGGTGTCGAACCCGGCGCGCAGGCTCGACGGCCTGGCCGCTGCGTAGCCCAGCCGCTCGATGAGGTCGTCGTCGCGGAAGAGCTCGTCGACGTACGGCCAGACATCACCGACCGCGCGGATGATGCGCCGGCGTGACTCGTCCGTGCCGCCCGCCAGCCGCAGCATCCACTGCACGGCGTGGTCCCGGTGGTAGTCCACCTCTTTGAGGGACTTCTCCGCGATGGCCGCGAACGTCTCGTCGGTGCTCGCGCGGAGCGCGGAGTAGAGCTCGAACATGTACGCCGACACGAAGAACTGCCGCGCGATGGTCTGCGCGAAGTCGCCGTTGGGCTGCTCGACGATCCACGCGCTGCGGAACGCGTTCTCGTCACGGAAGAATGCCAGGTCGTCCTCGCTGCGACCGTCGTACGAGCCTGCGTAGTGGAGGAACGAGCGTGCGTGCCCGAGCAGGTCCAGCGCGATGTTGCCGAGCGCCACGTCTTCCTCGAGTTCGGGTGCGCGGGAGATCCACGCGCCCAGCTGCTGCGCGAGGATCAGGGCGTCGTCGCCGAGCCGGAGGGCGTATTCCGCGATGTCGGCGGATGCGGCGATGCCCCCGGCGCCCGCCAGCTCGTCGGAAAGATGGACGGCATCGACGGTCACGTCGCCGTGGACGTCGTGGGTGTCGTCTCTGCGGTTCGACTCGCCGGCCGCGTGCTCGATGACCGGGTGGATTTCTGTCACAGGTGCGGCACCCCCTCGGACGCCGTGTAGTACACGGCGTGCCGATAGTTCTTGCCCGCGGAGCTTTCGAAGTAGGCGCCTTTCGCATCAGGATCGCTGGTGGTGATCGCGTCGGCGGGGACCGCCCAGATCGACACGCCTTCGCCTCGACGCGTGTAGAGATCCCGGGCGTTGCGGATGGCCATCTCGGCGTCGGGCGCATGCAGGGACCCCACGTGGACGTGGCTCAGGCCGCGGTTCGCGCGGACGAACACCTCCCACAGGGGCCAGACCTCGGAACCGGCCATCAGGCGGCCGCTTCCGTCTCAGCGCGCTGCTTCCGCGCGTATTCGGCCGCGGCTTCGCGCACCCACGCACCTTCCTCGTGCGCAGTTCTGCGGCGCTCGAGCCGCTCGGCGTTGCACGGTCCGTTGCCGCGCAGCACCTCGAAGAACTCGTCCCAGTCGATCTCGCCGATCGTGTACTGCCCGGTCTCGTCATCGAATCGCAGGTCCGGGTCGGGAAGCGTGACGCCGAGGATCTGCGCCTGCGGGACGAGCATTCCCACGAAGCGCTGGCGGAGGCCATCGTTGGAGAACCTCTTGATCTTCCACTTCATCGACTGTGCGGAGTTCGGCGACCGGTCGTCCGGCGGCCCGAACATCGCGAGGCTCGGCCAGTACCAGCGGTTCACTGCATCCTGTGCCATCTCCCGCTGTTCCGCGGAGCCCTGCATGAGACTCAGCAGGATCTCGAAACCCTGTCGCTGGTGGAAGGACTCTTCTTTGCACACGCGCACCATCGCCCGCGCGTACGGACCGTACGAGGCTCGGCACAGCGGCACCTGGTTGCAGATGGCCGCGCCGTCGACCAGCCAGCCGATCGCGCCCATGTCAGCCCAGGTCGGCGTCGGGTAGTTGAAGATGGACGAGTACTTCGCTTTGCCGTCGATGAGCTGATCCATCATCTCGTCGCGCGTGATGCCGAGGGTCTGCGCGGCGGAGTAGAGGTAGAGGCCGTGACCGGCCTCGTCCTGCACCTTCGCCATCAGGATCGCCTTGCGTTTGAGGCTCGGCGCGCGGGTGATCCAGTTGCCCTCCGGCTGCATCCCGATGATCTCCGAGTGGGCATGTTGGGAGATCTGCCGGATCAGCGTCCTGCGGTACGCCTCGGGCATCCAGTCGCGGGGTTCGATGCGCTGCTCGTGGGCGATGAGTTCATCGAACAGGCGCTCCTCCTCCGAGATCGCACCATCGACGGCGCTGAGACCTGCGGGACTTGTCATCATCGACTCCTGGCTGTCCGATCCGCTTTACTGACCGTTCGTTAGGTAATTCTGACATGCCAGGAAAGGCCGCACAAGACGACGATCAGCGAGAGCGGGAAACCAGGTCCAGGAGTGCCCTGCCGTAGGCCTCGGAAGGATCCGGATGCTCGAACGTCAGGGTCTCCCCGGCGATCCGGATCTCCACCAGGAATGCATCGGGAAGGCGGGTGAGCGAACGGAACGTGCTGCGCAGGAGATCGCGGAGCTGATCTTCGCGGGGCAGCCACACGGCGTCGGCCAGAGTGACGGCATCCAGCGCCCACTCCGTCGTGCCGTTGAAGGCGAGGTCGGTGCCGCTCGGCGTCTGGCGTGCCTCGATGGTCATCTCACTGACGGTGAAGACGTCCGCCTCCGCGTCGAGTTCCACGTCGTCGGGAAGGTCGAGCTGGAAGCGGTCGCCTTCGGCGGGGTGCCACACGAGCCCGGCATCACGCAGGGCGACGGCCAGTTCTCGAGTGATCACATGTCCACGCTAGACGACCCCGGCCGGACGGTCCTGCCCACCGCCCAGCTTTCGTGACCGCCGCTGAAGCTCCGGTGGCCGGCGGAAGCCCCACCTGTGGACGGCGAGATCGCGGTGTCGGGAGCGTGGGGCAGAGTGGACGCATGACATCTGCTCCTCTCGCTGACACTCGCGAAGCCGCTCGCGCCGCCCTGCGCGAACTCGTCGGCCGGCCCGACGCCGACTTCCACGACGGGCAGTACGAGGCGATCGAGGCGCTGGTCGAGGGGCGGCGCCGTGCTCTCGTGGTGCAGCGCACGGGCTGGGGGAAATCGGCTGTGTACTTCGTCGCGACGTTGCTGCTGAGGCGACAGGGGGCCGGCCCGACGGTACTGGTGTCGCCGCTGCTGGCACTCATGCGCGACCAGATCGCTGCGGCCGAGCGTGCGGGGGTGCGCGCAGTCGCGATCAACTCCACGAACGCGCACGAGTGGTCAGATGTGCTCGGCCGCCTTGAGCGCGACGAGGTCGACGTGCTGCTGGTGTCGCCGGAACGGCTGAACAACCCGGCATTCCGCGAGCAGCAGCTGCCGGCACTGGTCCGCCGCATCGGGATGCTGGTGGTCGACGAGGCGCACTGCATCAGCGACTGGGGGCACGACTTCCGGCCCGACTATCGCCGCCTGCGAGATCTCATCGCACAGATGCCGGTCGATGTGCCGGTGCTCGCGACCACGGCCACTGCGAACAGCCGTGTCGTGGCGGACGTCGCCGAGCAGCTCGGCACTCTCCAGCCCGGTGAGGTCGACGGGTCGGGAGTCGCGCCGGTGCTCACGATTCGCGGACCGCTCGCGCGCACCTCCCTGCGCATGGGAGTGCTGCGCCTGCGCGATTCCGCGAGTCGTCTGGCCTGGCTGCTCAGCCACCTCGACGAACTGCCCGGGTCGGGCATCATCTACACGCTCACCGTTGCGGCAGCCGTCGACACCGCCCGGCTGCTCCGCGACCACGGACATGAGGTCCGCGCGTACACCGGACAGACCGATACCGAGGAGCGCGAGGAATCCGAGGGGATGCTGAAGCGCAACGAGGTCAAAGCACTCGTCGCGACCAGCGCGCTCGGCATGGGATTCGACAAGCCCGACCTCGGTTTCGTCCTGCATCTGGGAGCGCCGTCGTCACCGGTGGCCTACTACCAGCAGGTCGGGCGCGCCGGTCGCGCCAGCGAGAGCGCCGATGTTCTTCTGCTCCCGGGCGTCGAAGACCGTGACATCTGGCATTACTTCGCGACGGCATCCATGCCTGACAGGGAACGGGCCGAGCGGGTCATCGCCGCCCTCGGCGACGCTCCGATCTCGACGCCGGCGCTCGAGGCGATGGTCGACATCCGCCGCACGCCCCTCGAGCTGCTGCTCAAGGTGCTCGACGTCGACGGAGCCGTGCGGCGCGTGCAGGGCGGGTGGGTCTCCACCGGTGCGCCCTGGAGCTACGACGCCGAACGCTACGAGCGTATCGCGGCGGAACGCCTCGCCGAGCAGCAGCACATGATCGAGTACGAGCAGACAGACGGGTGTCGCATGGAGTTCCTGCAGCGCTCCCTCGACGACGACACAGCGGCGCCGTGCGGGCGATGCGACAATTGCGCGGGCGCGTGGTTCCCGAAAGAGATCGGTTCAACCGCGACTACGCAGGCGGCCGAATCGCTCGATCGGGTGGGCGTTCCCATCGAACCGCGGAAGGCCTGGCCCACCGGGGCCGATCGCCTCGGCGTGCCCGTCAAGGGACGCATCGCCCCGGACGAGCAAGCAGGGGAGGGTCGGGCGCTCGCACGCCTCACGGATCTCGGCTGGGGAGGGGTGCTCAGGGAGGCGTTCGCGGCGGGGGCATCGGACGCGGCGGTGACTCCGCAGCTTCTTCAGGCATGTGTCCGGGTGCTGGCCGGATGGGGGTGGGAGGAGCGCCCGGTGGCGGTCGTCGCGATGCCGTCGCGCTCGCGGCCGCTGCTGGTCGATTCCCTCGCCCGCGGTCTTGCCGAGGTCGGACGCCTGCCGTATCTCGGTGCCCTCCAGCCGGTCGATGGCGGGCCGACGGGGCAGGCGGGTGGGAACAGCGTGTTCCGATTGGCCGGCGTCTGGGATCGTTTCAGCGTCGACCACCTCGACGTTCCCGCCGGTCCTGTCCTGCTGATCGACGACCTCGTCGACAGCCGGTGGACGGTGACGGTCGCAGCCCGCACACTTCGCAGGGCCGGCGCGACCGTCGTTCTCCCGTTCGCACTGGCACTGCGGGGCTGACGGCTCCGGCCGAAGAGCTCTCAGTCCTCCGCAGGAGCGACCCTCGGCGGCCATGTCGTCGCCCCGAGTTCGCGTGAGATGTTGCGAGCCGTCTCGCGGAGGGCGTCGAGCACGGCATCGGATGCGGGAAACAGCGACGTGGGCATCACCACGGCGACAGCCGCCACGATGTCGTTGGAGGCATCGGCGACGGGTGCTGCCACAGACGACTCGCCGATCACGGCTTCGTCGGATTCCGCGGCGCTCCCGCGCTCGGCGACTGCCGCGAAGTCGAGCGTCAGGCGCGCGACGTCGGTGATCGTGTCACCTGTCAAGCTGCGCAGCGGTTGCTCGAAGACGCTCCGCTGGAAGCCGAGGTCATGCGCGAGCAGGACCTTCCCCATCGCGGAGGCGTGTGCCGGAATGGCGACTCCGGTCTCGAGCATCTGCTGGCTGTCGTCGGGGCGAAGGTTGTGATGGATGACGAGCACGTCGGTGAAGTGCGGCGCGCCGAGCCGCACCGAAAGATTGGTGCGGCGTGCGAGCTCCTGCGTCCAGCGCATGGCGCGGGCCCGTACGTCCAGTGTGTCGAGGTAGACGTTGCTGAGTCGCAGCAGGGTCGGGCCCAGCATGTAGCGCTGCCCGCCGCGCTCCTTTGCGACGAGTCCGTGAGTGCGCAGGGACTTCACGATTCCGTGCACCGTGGAGGGCGGAAGGTTGAGCGCCGCGGCGAGATCCGTGATCCCGAGATGCCGCGAACCTTGCAGCAGCTCGAGGATCTTCGCCGCGCGATCGATCGCTTGAATCACTCGCATCCCTTCTTCCGGTACGTCGTCGAACCGGGTTCCCGGCTTCTGGATTGATCTTGACAACCGACCAGACCCCGAGCATATTCGACATTAACGAATTGCTTTCGGGTTTGGCCGCACAATCACGAACGAGATCAAAGGAGATCGCACGATGAAGAAGCTCATCAACGCCCCCGAAGACGTACTCATCGAGTCGCTCAGAGGCGTCGCGCTCGCGCATCCGGAGCTGGCAGTCGACCTCGAAACCCATGTGATCACTCGTGCGACGCCGAAGGCGCAGGGGAAGGTCGCCGTGGTCTCCGGGGGAGGGTCCGGTCACGAGCCGCTGCACGGCGGATTCGTCGGTGTCGGAATGCTGGACGCGGCCGTCGCCGGTCAGGTCTTCACCTCGCCGACCCCCGACCGGGTGCAAGCCGCAACCAAGGCCGTCGACCGCGGCGCGGGTGTGCTGCACATCGTGAAGAACTACACCGGGGACGTGTTGAACTTCGAGATGGCCGCGGAACTGGCCTCCATGGAGGGCATCGAGGTCGGAAGCGTCGTGGTCGATGATGACGTCGCCGTCCAGGACTCGCTCTACACCGCCGGTCGACGTGGTGTGGGGCTGACCGTGTTGCTGGAGAAGCTCGTGGGCGCGGCAGCCGAAGAAGGTCGCGATCTCGCCGCCGTCGTCGAACTCGCGAAGCGCATCAACGGACAGGGGCGTTCGATGGGGATGGCTCTCACGAGCTGCACGGTCCCGGCCGCCGGGAAACCGACCTTCGAGCTGCCAGACGATCAGATGGAGATCGGCATCGGCATCCACGGGGAGCCGGGTCGGCATCGTGAGCCGCTGGCTCCGGCATCCGACATCGCCCGCCAGCTGGTGGAGCCGATCTTGGCCGACATGTCTGCGGCTGGGCCGGCGATCGTGATGGTCAACGGCATGGGCGGGACACCGCTCATCGAGTTGTACCTCATGTACGCAGAGGTGGCGGGACTGCTGGAGAAGGCAGGGGTGCAGATCGCACGGAACCTCGTCGGCAACTACATCACCTCCCTCGACATGGCCGGATGCTCGGTCACGGTGCTGAAGGCCGACGACGAGCTGCTCCGCCTCTGGGATGCTCCCGTGAACACCCCCGGCCTGCGGTGGGGGGCATGATGGCGACGGTCGACACCGCCGTCCTGACCGACTGGGTCCTCCGGTTCCGCGATGCCATCGCGGCGAAGCGCGAGTGGCTCACGGAACTCGACTCGTCGATCGGTGATGCCGACCATGGCGCGAACATGGCCCGCGGTATCGATGCGGTCGGCGAGAAACTCGGCTCCGGCGCACCCTCCACCGTCGACGAGCTGCTGAAGACCGTCGGAATGACGCTGGTGAGTTCGGTGGGCGGGGCGAGCGGCCCGTTGTACGGGACGCTCTTCCTGCGGATGGGGATGTCCGCGGGCGCCGTGTCCGAGCTCGACGCGGCAGGCCTTGCGGTGGCGTTGCGAGCGGGACTCGACGGCGTCGTCGCCCGCGGCAAGGCGGAGGCCGGGGATAAGACGATGTTCGACGCGATGGAGCCCGCGGTCGACGCATTCGATGCGGCTCTCGCCGACGGGTCGGACGTGTCCGCCGCCGCTCGGGCAGCCGCTGATGCCGCGGCAGCCGGACGCGACGCGACAGAACCGTGGGTGGCGCGAAAGGGGCGAGCCAGCTACCTCGGTGAACGGAGTGCGGGACACCTCGATCCCGGGGCCGCATCGACGGCCATCCTGTTCGACAGTCTGGCCGCGGCGATCGACGGCGCCGCAGGATGATCGGGATCGTCGCCGTCTCCCACAGTGCACGACTCGGGGAGGCGGCGCTGGAGCTTGCCCTCCAGATGGTCCGAGGGGAGAGCGCACGGGTGCGGGTGGCAGCAGGAGCCGGGACGGATGCCGACGGCACCCCGATCCTGGGGACGGACGCGGTCGCCGTCGCCGGCGCGATCGACGAGCTAGCCGCGGACTGCGACGGGGTGCTGGTGCTGATGGACCTCGGATCGGCGGTGCTCAGTGCCGAACTCGCCCTGGAGCTGCGGATGAGTGATGTGCCCGTGCGTCTCGCGCCTGCGCCGTTCGTCGAAGGGCTGCTTGCGGCGGTGATCTCGGCGTCGGCGGGAGGTTCGCTCGACGCGGTGGCTGCCGAAGCGTCCGCGGCTCTCACGGCGAAGACCGGGCAGCTCGGGGAGCCGGACGAGATGCCGCGGGAGGGTGGGGGCACGGTCCACGCGGACACGGGCGCGGAAGGAAACGCCGACACGGGCGCGGAAGAAACCGCCGCCCTGGTGCGTCGCGTCCGCGTGCGCAATCCGCTCGGCATCCACGCGCGGCCCGCCGCGCTGATCGCCGAGGCGTCCGCCGGCGCGGATGTGTGGCTGCGTCGTCTTCCCGAGGGGCCCGAGGCGCAGGCCGGGAGCCTGTCACGGTTGCTGATCCTGGGTGCGCGCCAGGGAGATGAGCTCGAGCTGCGTGCCGTCGGAGCCGACGCTGCAGGCGCGTTGGAGCGAGTGTCGGCGCTGTTCGACGACGGGTTCGGCGAGGGGAACGCCGAGGATGCAGATGCGGTGACCGGCGCTGCGGCAGGGGCAGCAGCGAAGGACGACGCTCCCGCCACTGATGCGACACCGACGATTCCGGCCCGAACGATTCCGGCCGGGACCACGCTCCGCGGGCGCGGGGTGAGTCCCGGCCTGGTTGCCGCACCCGTGCTGCACCTCGCCCCTGCGCTCGCGCAACCCGACGAGACGGTTGTCGTCGCTTTCGCCGATCGCCCCGTCGAAGCCGCGGCGGTCGAAAGGGCAGCTGCCGCTGCCGCGGAGCAACTGGGCTCACGCGCTGCCGAAGCATCGGGAGAGACGAGAGCGATCCTCGATGCGGCACGGATGCTCGCTTCCGACCCGCAGCTCGTGTCCGAGGCGATCGCGCTCGTGCAAGGCCAGGGGCGGACCGCTGCGCGAGCGGTGTGGGAGGCTGCGGCGGAGCAGGAGCGGCAACTCACCGCCCTCGGCGGGCGGACGGCCGAGCGCGCCACCGACATCCGCGACGTGCGCGACCGGATCATCGCCGAGATTCTGAACATCGATCTGCCCGGAGTTCCGGAGCGGGATGATGTGTTCGTGCTCGTCGCCGCGGACCTCGCCCCGGCGGACACGGCGTCGCTCGAGGGCAGCAAGTGCGTGGCGCTCGTCACCGAGCAGGGGGGACCCACATCGCACACCGCGATCATCGCCCGATCCCTGGGGCTCACCGCGGTCGTCGGGGTGGCGGGAGCGACGGCCATCCCCGGCGATACCGTCGTACTCGTCGACGGCGACCGGGGCACCGTCGACGTCGACCCGGTGGCGTCTCGTCTCGCTGACGCCAGAGCCGCGGTGGCAGCGCCTCCGTTCAGCGGCACCGGCGAACTCGCCGACGGGCTCAGCATCCCCCTCCTCGCGAATGTCGGCGGCGCCGCGGAGGCCGTAGCCGCAGCATCCGCCCACGCCGAGGGCGTCGGCCTCTTCCGCACCGAGTTCTGCTTCCTGGGTCGGACGGACGCGCCGAGCATCGACGAGCAGGTCACGGCGTATCGCGGAGTCCTCGCCCCCTTCGCAGGCCGGAAAGTCGTCGTCCGCACCCTCGACGCCGGCAGTGACAAGCCTCTGCCGTTCGCGAACGCCGATCGCGAGGACAATCCTGCGCTCGGCATCCGGGGACTGCGGATCGCCCGGCGGAACCCGCAGCTGCTCGACGATCAACTCCGAGCTCTGGCGCTCGCAGCAGCTGCCGAATCCACGCAGGTCGAGGTGATGGCGCCCATGGTGTCGACCGTCGACGAAGCGCGGGAGTTCGCCGATCGCTGCCGCGCGGCGGGGCTTGCGCGCGTCGGAATCATGATCGAGACCCCGTCCGCCGCGCTTCTCGCCCCGGAACTCTTCGAAATCGTCGACTTCGTCAGCCTCGGCACCAACGACCTCGCCCAGTACACGCTCGCGGCGGATCGGCTGCTCAGCGAGCTCGGCGACCTGAACGATCCATGGCAGCCTGCGGTACTGCGGTTGATCGCCACCGTCGGTGCGGCGGGGCGCGCTGCCGGTAAGCACGTCGGAGTGTGCGGCGAGGCGGCAGGCGACCCGGCCCTCGCTCCCGTGCTCGTCGGACTCGGGGTCACCTCGCTGTCGATGGCGGCGCGATCACTCGGGCGAGTGGCGGCTGCCCTGGCGGAAGTGAGTGGCGAGGCGTGCCGGAGGGCGGCTGCGTCCGCCCTCGCCGCGCCGACGGCGGACGAGGCACGGGCGGCCGTCGCTGCTTCGAGACGAGCTGGCCGTCCTTCGTGACGGTATATGCCGTGGATGGCATGAGATCGGTCTCGTTTCCGTCTCGAAACGTCCTGACTTCTCAGCTGTGTCGGTTATGCCCTTACCATCGCGACAGGCGGATACGCCGACTGGCACCCAGGAGTCCGGAGGACTGAGATGGCACGATCGACGGCTGTCCGAGGCGCGTTCGTCAGCACGTTCCTGCTGGGGGCGCTCTTCGCGCTCTCGGCGTGCGCGGCGCCGGTCGAAGCGGCGCCGTCACCGTCCGCGGCGGCTCCTCCGCCTTCTCCTTCGCCTTCGCCCACCCCGTACGCAGGCCCCGTTGCGTTCGTCGGCGACGAACTCGAGCTGGTGCTGCCGACGGCGGAAGAGCTCACCGGAGTGCTTGCGGGCGCCACGGACGTCGGGGCTCCCTCCTCGTACCTCGAGCAGATATCCGATGGCGGGGGACCCCAACCCGCCCCGGCCATCTGCATGGCGCCATTCGCGGAGCAATCGCTGTCCAGCGTCGGCGCGCGCACGATGTCGTGGACCGTACCCGACGGCCCTCGGGGCACGACAGGTCAGCTCTCCGCGCTGCAGTTCGCCGATGAGGCCCAGGCGACCGAGCGGATGGATCAACTGGTCGCCGCAGGGGAGCAGTGCGGACAGTTCGACTACAACGGACCGGCGAGCTTCGAAGCGGTCGTCAAGGACGACTCGGAGCACGCGCGGGCGCTGGCCGGAACCCTGAGCATCAGCGAGACCGAAGGCGGGTGGAGCGAATTCGAGGCGTTCGCCGCCGTCGGCAACGTCGTCATCCACCTGCGGCATCCTGTCGTCGGAGACACCGCCGTCGACGCCGACGCCGTCGCGACACTTCTCCAGGATCAAGCCGAGCACGCATACGTCGCCCTCGTGGACGACCTCACGGCGAATCCGCCCGCGCCGGAGGTCGAGTCCACCCCCGATGCGGCTGCGCCCTGGAACGAGTGGGAGATCACCGCGACAGGAGTCGGTCCCGTCCGCCTCGGAGACACCATCGATGTGGCAACCGCTGCAGTCACGGATGCCGAAGTGACCGAGCCCGAGTTCGAAGGCCTGCCATGGACGCTGACGAACGCCGCAGGCACGGCTTCGCTGCTCATCGTGGCGCGAGAGGGCGGCGACACGGTGGTGGCGATCACTGCAGGCAACGAACGCACTCTGGACGATTCAGCGCAGGACGGTTCAGCGCTGCCTGCCCGGGGCGACATCCGCGTCGGAGGTCTGCTCTCGGAGGCCGTCGCCGCCTTCCCCGGGGGGACGACGGTCGACATCGTCTCCTCCGGAGACAGTCGCTACGAGGTCGCCACCAGAGACGGCCGTCTGTTCACCTTCCACGCCGACCGTGGCGCCACTGACGCGGAGGCGACCATCGTGGGCATCAGTGTCGAGGATGCCACGACCCGCCGCGGCCTCGTCTTCGAGTGAAGACCCCCCTCACACCGCTGCGAGCTCCTTGCTGACCAGGGTGAGCACGTCGTAGGTGGCGACGTCTTCGTCGGCCTGATTGCGGATGACGGCATCCCACCGGACTTCGCCGTACTCGTCGGTCTCTCGCGGCGTGATCTGTTTCGCGGTCAGAGTGACCCGGATCGCGTCGCCGGGTGACACCGGAGTCAGGAACCGGAGATTCTCGAGACCGTAGTTCGCCAGCACCGGACCGGGCTCCGGGTCGACGAAGAGACCTGCGGCCCACGACACGAGCAGGTAGCCGTGGGCGACACGGCCCGGGAAGAACGGATTCGCTGCCGCGGCGTCTTCATTCATGTGGGCGTAGAACGTGTCGCCCGTGAAATGCGCGAACGTCTCGATGTCGTCGAGGGTCACCTCGCGAGAGGCCGAGACGATCTGGTCCCCGATGCGCAACTCGGCCAGCGACTTGCGGAACGGGTGCCGGTCTCCGCTCTGCGCTGCCGCTCCGGCGTGCCAGACCCCGGTGAGAGCGGTGAGCATCTCGGGGGAGCCCTGAACCGCCGTGCGCTGCATATGGTGCAGCACCGCGCGGATGCCGCCGAGCTCTTCGCCACCGCCGGCGCGACCCGGTCCGCCGTGCACGAGGTTCGGGAGCGGAGAGCCGTGGCCTGTCGACGAGCGGGCATCGTCACGGTCGAGCATCAGGACGCGTCCGTTGAACGGGGCGATGCGCCGGGCGAGGTCCACAGCCTCCACCGGATCGTGGGTGGCGATGCTCGTCACCAGGGAACCGCCACCCCGGGCGACGAGCGCTGCGGCGTCGGCGGTCGTGTCGTAGGTCAACAGTGACGCCACCGGGCCGAACGCTTCGACGGTGTGCACGGCATCCGCCTGCGGATCGTCGAAGCGCAGCAGAAGGGGTGGGAGGAACCCGCCGTCGGGAGCCGCGCCCATGGTTCCGTCGGCGTGCCGCACCTCGGGGACCTCCGTCGCTCCGAGCACGAGCCTCCCGCCGGCGTCCTGCAACCGGCGCACCTGGCGGACGACCTCGTCCCGCTGGCCGATCGATGCCAACGGTCCCATCGTGACCCCATCGGCGCGCGGGTCTCCGAGGACGGTCTTCTCTTCGATGCGCGCGCGCACCGCCTCGACCACGGCATCCGCCACCGAGGTCGGCACGATCGCCCGGCGGATGGCGGTGCACTTCTGCCCGGCCTTCGCGGTCATCTCGGTCACCAGCTGGCGCACGTACGCATCGAACTCGGGCGTCCCTGGGACGGCATCCGCGCCGAGCACCGAGGCGTTGATCGAGTCTGTCTCGGTCGTGAACCGCACACCTCCGGTCTGCACCGCCGGATGTGCTTTCAGTTTCTCCGCGGTCGACGCGCTGCCGGTGAAGCCGACGATGTCGCCGAGACGCAGGTGGTCGAACAGCGTCGGGACGCTGCCGCTGACGAGCTGCAGCGACCCCTCCGGCAGCAGCCCGGAGTCGACCAGGATCCGCACCATCGCCTCGGCGACGTAACCGGTGGGGGTCGCGGGCTTCACGAGAGTCGGCATGCCGGCGAGGAACGCAGGGGCGAGCTTCTCGAGTGCCCCCCAGACGGGGAAGTTGAAGGCGTTGATCTGCACAGCGACGCCGGGAAGGGACGTGTACACGTGTCGGCCGAGGAACGAGCCGTCCTTCGACAGCACCTCCACCGGGCCGTCGACATGGACCGTCCCGTTGGGAAGTTCACGGCGACCCTTCCCGGAGTATGAGAAGAGCACGCCGATACCGCCGTCGATGTCGACCCACGAATCCGTCTTCGTGGCCCCGGCGCGTGCGGACAGCGCATACAGCTCGTCCTTGCGCTCGGTCAGCGCGAGGGCGAACTTCTTCAGCAGCACGGCTCGCTGATGGAAGGTGAGTGCGCCGAGGCTTGCATGACCGACGGTTCGCGCGTGCTCCAGCGCGGAGTCCAGATCCAGGCCGTCGGCACTCACCCGAGCGACGATCTCGCCGGTCGACGCATCTCGCACCGCCGTCGCGTCCACGGTGCCCGACGGCGTCCACCATGCCCCCTCGACGTAACTCGGAAGGTGATCGGTCATCGCGTGCCCTCGTTCCCTGTCGGTGCCGGCCATGTGTAGAAGCCTTCGCCGCTCTTCCGGCCGAGTTTTCCCTCGGCGACCATCGTGCGCAGCAACCGGGGTGGTTCGAATCGCTCGCCCAGGGTGGCGGCGAGTTCCTCCGCGATGCCCAGCCGCACATCCAGTCCCACGATGTCCGTCGTGCGCAGCGGCCCGATCGGATGCCGGTAGCCGAGGGTCATGGCGGCATCGATGTCGGCGGCGCTCGCGACGCCCTCCTCCCGCATGCGGATCGCTTCGAGGCCGAGGACAACGCCCAGTCGTGACGAGGCGAAGCCCGGGGAATCGTGCACGACGATCGGCGTCTTACCCAGTGCCCGTATCCACCCGCAGGCTTGCTGGACGAGAGCTTCCGGGGTCGCCCCGCCGCGCACCACCTCCACGAGGGCCGATGACGGCACGGGGTTGAAGAAGTGCAGGCCGAGGAAGTCCTCCGGCCGGGTGCGGGCCGCAGCGAGGTCGTCGATCGAGATCGAGGAGGTGTTCGAGGCCAGGATCGCGCCGCGTCCCAGTGCCTCTTCGGCACGGCGGAGGGCTGCGTCCTTGAGCGCTCGATCTTCGGGAACGGCCTCGATCACCAGGTCGCAGTCCGCGAAGGATGCGACGTCGGTGCCGCAGCCGATGCGCGGGATGAGGCCCGACTCGTCGACCTCGGGATCGCGCTCTGCGGAGCGGCGGATGCTCTCGCCGATGCGTTCCGCCGCGGCCTCGGCGCTCGCTTCATCCCGTTCGACGACGCTCACCCGTGAACCCGCGAGCAGGAACGCGTGTGCGATCCCCGCTCCCATGCGACCGCCGCCGATCACGCCGACGCGTGCCGGCGCCGCGGCCGAAGGCTCGTTCATCGTCGTGCCCGGCGTTCGAGGAACTCGGTCATGCGGCGCTTCTTCTCCGGCGACTCGAAAAGCTGCGCCTGCAGTTCGCGTTCGATCGCCGGATGTTCGACGGGCCGAGCGCGCAGCACACGCTTGGTGAGTTGCGTGGCGAGCGGGTCGTTGCGGCTGATCCGGTCGGCGATGGCATGCGCGGCGGCACCGAGCTCTTCGGCGGGGTGAACCGCCGAGACGAGCCCCCAGGCCAGAGCCTCATCCGCGTCGAGGATGCGCGCGGTGAGCAGCAACTCGCTCGCCCTGGCTTCTCCGACGATCTCCGGAAGGCGCCACGTCGCGCCGGCGGCGGCGATGATCCCGAGGCCAGTTTCCGGGTTGCCCATGCGCAGCGCCGGGGTGCCGATCCTGATGTCCGCGGCATAGGCGAGCTCGGCGCCGCCGCCGAGCGCGTACCCGTCGATCGCGGCGATCACTGGCATGGGCAGCTCGCGGACGCGAATGAATGCCGTCGCGTTGATGCCGCGACGAGCGTCGTCGGCCGTGCGCTCGCGGAGTTCGGCGATGTCGGCACCGGCCGCGAAGACACCCCCGGCCCCCGTGAGAATGAGTGTGCGGGGGTGCTGCTCGAGGGTTGCGCACAGCTCGTGCAGGTCGTCGATCATGCCCTGGTCGATCGCATTGCGCTTTTCGGGGCGATCGAGCGTCGCCACGACTCGGTCGTCCCGCTCCTCTACGCGGATGGTCATGCCACGCGCTCCACGATCATCGCCGTGCCCTGGCCGACACCGACGCACATCGTCGCGAGACCGAGTTCAGCGCCCTCGCGCTCCATGCGGCCGAGGAGGGTGACCACGATCCGGCATCCGCTGGATCCGAGGGGGTGGCCGAGGGCGATCGCGCCGCCGTCGCGGTTGGCGATCTCGGGGTCGATCGCGAGGCGTCGGAGTGAGGCGAGGGATTGCGTCGCGAAGGCTTCGTTGAGCTCGACGGCACCGATCCGGGAGATCGGGATGCCGACGCGCTGAAGCGCTTTCTCGGTCGCGGGAACCGGGCCGAGGCCCATGATCTCCGGGGCCAGGCCCGCCGAGGTCGTGGTGAGGATGCGCGCCCGAGGAGTCAGACCGAGACGGCGGACCGCGTCGGCGCTCGCCACCACGATCGCGGAGGAGCCGTCGTTGAGGGAGCTGGAGTTGCCGGCGGTGACGACGCTGCCCCCGGGCACGACAGGGCGCAGCCCCGCGAGAACTTCGAGGCTCGTGTCTCGGCGCGGGCCCTCGTCGGTCGTGAGCTCGCCGGTGCGCGTGGCCACGGAGACGGTCTCGGCGTCGAACCGTCCGGCGTCGATCGCGGCGATGGCGCGCTGCTGACTTCGCAGGGCGAAGGCGTCGGCATCCTCGCGGGTGATGCCGTCGCGGCGAGCGACCTCTTCGGCTGTCTCGGGCATCGAGGAGGTCGCCTTGTCTCGCGCGCGGAGGCGCGGGTTGGTGAACCGCCAGCCGATCGAGGTGTCGAACGACTCACCCGGCTTCCCCCAGGCGCGCTGTGGCTTCGCCTGCACCCACGGCGCACGCGTCATCGATTCCGCGCCGCCGGCGACGATGACGTCGGCGTCTCCGGCGCGGATCGCCTGGGCAGCCAGCGCGATCGCCGACATTCCGGATGCGCACAGCCGGTTGACGGTGACCCCGGGGACGGTGTCGGGGAGGCCTGCGAGCAGCACCGCCATGCGCGCGACGTTCCGGTTGTCTTCCCCGGCTTGATTCGCCGCTCCGAGGATGACCTCATCGACGGCGGCGTCCGGGACGCCTGCCCGGTCGAGTGCCTCACGAACGGCGAGGGCGGCGAGGTCGTCCGGGCGGACGTCGGCGAGGGCCCCGCCGTAACGCCCGACGGGTGTGCGCACCCCGCCGACGAGGAACACGTCGACCATCAGAGTCTCCCGAAGATCCGGAGCGGATGCTCGATGAGTTCGGCGACACGTCGAAGGAACCCCGCGGCGTATCCGCCGTCGCAGACACGATGGTCGAACACGAGCGACAGCTGAGCGACGCGACGTACAACGATCTCGCCCTCGACCACCCAGGGGCGTTCGATGATGCGGCCGATGCCGAGGATGGCGACGTCCGGGTGGTTGATGATGGCGGCCGACCCGTCGACACCCAACCCGCCGTAGTTGTTGAGGGTGAAGGTCGATCCGCGAAGGTGCTCTGCCGGCATGTTTCCGGCGCGGGCGGCAGCGGCGAGATCCCGCAACGCGCTGTCGAGCTGCTCGACCGTGAGGGCGTGCGCGCGGGGGATCACGGGGACCAGGAGCCCCCGCTCGGTGTCGGTGGCGACGCCGAGGTTCACGCCGTCGAACGCGATCAGTTCCTCGGCGGTCTCGCTGAGACGCGAGGCCAGAATCGGAAAATCTTCGAGCGCGATCAGCACGAAACGGCCGAGGAGAGCGGTCAAAGACGGTGCCGTCACGCCCTCGGGAGCCATCTGCGTTCGCAGGTCCCACAGAGCGGTCGCATCGATGTCGACCCATACCGTCGCCTCGGGAATCTCCGCGCGGCTACGGGAGAGCTTGGCGCTGACGGCTTTGCGCAGCGGGGACAGCCTTTCGCGCGAACGTACCGCGAGACCGTCGAGCATGGTGTCCGGGCCGACGGTCGGCGTGTGGGAGGGTGGTCCGTCCACGGCATGGTCGGCAGCGGCGCGGAGGACATCGGCCCGCGTCACGGCACCGTCTGTGCCGGTGGCCGCGATGACGCGCACGTCCAGCCCGAGGTCTCTGGCCAGGCGCCGCACGATCGGAGAGCGGACCGCGACAGGGCGAGGGGTGACCTGTGGGGTGTCGTCGGAAGTACGGATGGCCGGCCGGCGGCGTCCGGATGCTGTGCGCTCCGTGGTGCCGTAGCCGATGAGCACGTTGCCGGAACCGGCGCGCTCTTCCTGGCGGTAGGTGTCTCGGCCGGAGGTGTCTGCGGAGGGATCCGTCGCCGCATCCGTCGCCGCATCCGTCTCCGCATCCTCGTGCGAGCCGAAAGGTGCCACCTCGAGCACGGGTGCGCCGACGCCGATGGTGTCACCGGTTTCGCCATGCAGGGCGACGACGACACCGGCGAACGGAGAAGGCAGCTCCACGATGCTCTTCGCGGTCTCGACCTCGGCGACGGGCTGGTCGGTCGAGATCGCATCACCGACGGCTACGAGCCACTGCACCAGACCGGCCTCGGTCAGACCCTCGCCGAGGTCGGGGAGGCGAAAGACCTGATTCGTCGTGCCGGAGCGCATCCGGGTGCTCATTCTTCGTCGTCCCAGTGCAGCGTGTCGATGGCATCGAGGACGCGATCGACATCGGGCAGATACCAATGCTCGAGCTTGGGCGGGGCATAGGGGACGTCGAAGCCGGTGACGCGCCGGACGGGCGCCGCAAGGAATTCGAAGCAGCGCTCGAACACACGAGCCTGGATCTCGGAGGCGACGGATGCGTACCCCGGAGCCTCCGCGATGACCACGGCACGGCCCGTCGAGCGCACCGCCGCCGTGACCGTCTCGTCATCGAAGGGCGAGAGGGAGCGCACGTCCACGACCTGCACGCTGCGCCCTTCCGAGGCAGCGACGTCGGCCGCCTCCAGGGCGAGCGGCACCGAGGCGCCGTACGCCAGGAGAGTCACGTCCGTGCCGGGCCGAGCGATGCGAGCCGTGCCGATCTGGGTGGTGATCGACGTGTCCACCTCGCCTTTGGTCCAGTACAGCTTCTTCGGCTCGAGGAAGATCACCGGATCAGGGGAGGCGATCGCTGCGCGCAGGAGCGAGTAGGCGTCCTGCGGTGTCGAGGGACTGACCACGGTGAGACCGGGAGTATGTGCGTAGTACGCCTCGGAGGAGTCGCAGTGGTGCTCAACGCCGCCGATGCCGCCGCCGAACGGGATACGGATCACCAACGGCATCCGCACCTGACCGCGCGTGCGGTTGCCGAACTTGGCGACGTGACTGACGATCTGCTCGAAGGCCGGGAGGGCGAACGCGTCGAACTGCATCTCGACCACGGGGCGCATGCCGTTCATGGCCATCCCGACCGCCGTGCCGACGATTCCCGACTCGGCGAGGGGTGTGTCGAAGCAGCTCTCCTCGCCGAAACGCGCGGTGAGCCCGTCGGTGATGCGGAAGACGCCGCCGAGAGCGCCGACGTCCTCGCCGAAGACGAGCACCGCAGGGTCTGCCGCCAGCGCATCGGCCAGAGCTCGGTTGAGCGCGGCGGCCATGCTCATCTGCGCCACGTCCCGCACGGGGGCAGTGGCTTCGGTGCGGACGGCATCGTCTGCGAGGGTCACCGGGCACCTCCGACCTGGTGGTGGTCGCGGTCGGAAGCCTCGTCGGGGACGACCTCGGCGAGGCGTGCGCGTTGGATCTCGCCGCGGAGCAGGTCCCACTGCTCATCGAGTTGAGGCGACGGCGTCTCGGTCACGAACCGGAAGAGGTCGTGGGGCTCGACGTCGGCATCCCGGTTGAGATCCCTGCGCATCGCTTCGGCGATCCCGTCCGCGCCGGCCCTGTACCGTTCGTCGGCCGCCGTGTCGAGCGCGCCGATGTCGGTGAGGTGGGCGTGCAGGCGCAGCAGCGGGTCGCGAGGCGTCCACGCCTGCACGTCGTCGCGGTCGCGGTAGCGCATGTCATCGTCAGCGTTGGTGTGGGCCTGCATCCGGTACGTGTGCGCTTCGACGAGCGAGGGTCCGCCGCCTGCGCGTGCACGGGAAACGGCTTCGCCGAGCACTGCCAGGACGGCGGCGACGTCGTTGCCGTCGACGCGCTGCCCCGGCATCCCGTAGCCGATGGCCTTATGTGCCAGGGAGGGCGCAGCGGTCTGGCGGGCGAGCGGCACTGAGATCGCGAAGCCGTTGTTCTGTACGAAGAAGACGACGGCGACGTGGAAGACGGCGGCGAAGTTCAGCGCCTCGTGGAAGTCGCCTTCGCTGGTGGCGCCGTCGCCGCAGAGGGCGAGGACGACCGTGTCCTCACCACGATGCTTGGCGGCGTGGGCGAACCCGACCGCATGCAACAGCTGCGTGGCGAGAGGCGTCGTCTGCGGGGCGACGCGGTGCGCCCGCACGTCGTATCCCGAATGCCAATCGCCCTTGAGGAGAACGAGAGCCTCGGCCGGGTCCACCCCTCGACCGATGATGGCGACCGAATCGCGGTACGTCGGGAACAGCCAGTCCGCGTCGCCGAGGACCATCGCGGCGGCCACTTGGCAGGCCTCCTGGCCATGCGACGAGGGGTAGACCGCGAGTCGGCCCTGGCGCACGAGGGCTCCTGCCTGATCGTTGATGCGTCGTCCTTCGACGAGACCTCGATACGCCCGGAGCAGTGTGTCCGTATCGGGCAGCGTGAACCGAGGATCGGCGACGGGAATGCCGTCGTGGTCGAGCAGTTGCACCGCGACGTCGCGCGGGAGCATGTCGGTGTGCTGCATCCGTTCCGCCTCCTTGCCGAACTCGATGAGGACAGCATGCTCCCTTCCGGACAGACGTCCCAGGGGAGACCGCAAAAACTGAACGATCGATAAGTAATTGCGGATTCTTGCGCCGAAGTGTCAGACTTCAGCGACGGAACGAAGGGGTTCTCACGATGGTGCTGGATGCTGTGGATCACGCGATCCTGGACGAGCTCCGCAGAGACGCGCGGTCGTCGATGACGTCCATCGCCGAAGCCGTGCACATCTCGCGCGCCGGGGTGCACGCGCGGATCAGACGGCTGACGGAT